>NZ_JBFBJB010000017.1:0-162825 GCF_040685895.1 Streptomyces sp. NPDC088124
TCCCGGCCCTCGTCCTCGAACTGGAGGCGGACGCGGTCGCCCTGGTCCGGATCGTCCTCGATCCGCCAGGTGCCCTGGCCGTCGAAGGCCGGGGCCTTCTTGCCCAGGATCTCCGGGTCGCTGCTCTCGGGCCAGCCGGTCACCGTGAAGCCCAGGGTGTTGTCACCGTTGTCACGCAGGGTGAGGCGGGCCTCGTGGGGGCCCGCGTAGGTCCCGTACAGGTCCTTCCCGAAGGCATCCTCGACCGGGGCGGGCCCGCCCCGGCCCTGGCCCTGGTCCTGCGAGCATCCGGCGGTCAGTGACATCGCCGCGATCGCGCTCAGTGCGAGGGCGGCGGTCGCCGGCCGTCTCCGGCCCGCCGGTCGTGCGGTGCTCACTGGCTCTTCCCCGGGATGCGTTCGCTCCAGGTGGCGGTCTGGCTCACGGCACTCGTGATCGGGCCGTCGGCGATCTCGACCGTCTACCGGCGAACATGGTCCACGTCCGGGCCGAGCCCGTACGGGCTGGTGATCTCCTCCTGCGCGGTGTGGCCGACGGGCCCGCGCGGCCCGAGGGGGCAAGGGGGCGGGTGGTCGCTTGGCAGGTCCATGCTGTGCCACTCGGTGGCACAGCATGGCACCGCTGTCGTACGATGCGTGACATGACCGCACAGCCAGAGATCACCCAGCGTGATCTCCGCAACAGATCCCGGGAGATCATGGACGCGGTCCAGGGCGGGCAGTCGTTCACGGTCACCCGTGACGGGCGTGAGATCGGCGAGCTGATTCCGCTGCGGCGGCGCAGGCGATTCGTCCCCAGGGGAGAGTTCGCGGCGCTGTCCCGGACCGCCTCCGGTTTCTCCGTCGACGCGTTCCGCGCGGATCAGCGGGACACCGCCGAGCAGGAGACGGACGACCCCTATGCCCGCTGATCCGCCCGCCGATCGTCGTCCGGCCACCGCATACCGGCAGGGTCTCCTCGACACCAACATCATGATCCTGCGCAGGTGGGTGGAGCCGGCGGAGCTGCCCGAGGAGATGGCGATCAGCGCCGTCACTCTGGCCGAGTTGTCCGCGGGTCCCCACGAGGTCCGCAGGAACGAGGAGCAGACCGATTACGACGAGCACGCCGAGCGGGCCAGGCGGCTCGACGTACTCCAGCGCGCGGAGAGCGAGTTCGATCCCATTCCGTTCGGCGCCGAGGCGGCCCGTGTCTACGGCAGGGTCTGTGCCGCCGTGATCGCCTCGGGCCGCAAGCCCCGGCGTCGCATCGCGGACCTGATGATCGCGGCGATCGCGGTCGCGGAGGATCTGCCGCTGTTCACCACGAATCCGGACGATTTCAAAGGGCTGGACGGAGTCCTTACGGTAGTGGCGGTGACGCGTCCGCAAGTCCTCCACGACCGATGAGCCGATGAACGGCGCCGACACCCCCGCCGGATCCGGCGCCCGCGCCCGGTGACGACGTGCTGCCCGTATGAACGAAGAAGAAGACGACGACGGAACGGAAGACGCAGCAGACCATGGCCATGGCTCCGAACGCGCAGACGGCCCCCCTCCTCCGCGACGTCATCGACATCAAGACTTCCATCTCGACCTCCGACTTCGTTCTCAAGCTCGCGGAGGCGGTCACCGAGGAGGGCGCGGCCCGCGCGCTGCGGGACTATGTGGTCACCGACCGGCTGCTGGAGAACTTCGACGAGGCGCTCGGCCTGATCAAGGCCGCGCTGGACGGGCATACGTCGAAGGCCGCGTATCTGCACGGATCGTTCGGTTCCGGTAAGTCGCACTTCATGGCCGTGCTGCACGCGCTGCTGCGCGGCGACCCGACAGCCCGGTCCCGGGGCGACTTCGACCCGGTGCTGGGCAAGCACGAGTGGCTGGCGGAGGAGCGGAAGAAGTTCCTGCTGGTGCCGTACCACATGCTCGGCGCGAAGTCGCTGGAGCAGCGGGTCCTCGGCGGGTACGTCAGCCATGTCAAGGCGCTGCACGAGAACGCGACCACTCCCCAGGTGTACCGGACCGATGCGCTGTTCGAGGACATCCACTCGCACCGGCGGCGGATGGGCGACGAGGCGTTCATCGCGGGGCTCGCCGAGGCGGCGCCCGTGGCCGCTCCGGATGCCGGGGACAGTACGGACACGGTGGACGCTCCGTTCGGTGTGGACGCTCCGGCCGGTGACGACGATCTCGACTGGGGCGAGCCGTTCGCCTGGACCTCCGCGCTGCTGGACACCGCGCTGGACGCCGAGGAGCTGGACGGCGGCGAGGTCAGGCTGAACACCGTCGACCCGGAGACCCCGGCCGAGCTGCGGGCCAGGCTGGTGCACGACGCGAGCGTGACGTGGTTCCCCGGGTTCGCGAAGAACGCGGCCGAGGACGAGCACGGCTTCATCTCCCTGGACGCCGGGCTGCGGGTGATCGCCGAGCACGCGAAGTCGCTCGGTTACGACGGGCTGATCCTCTTCATGGACGAGCTGATCCTGTGGCTCGCCAACCGGGTGCACGACCAGAAGTTCGTCTCCCGTGAGGCCGACAAGATCACCAACTTTGTGGAGGGCGCGGACTCCCGCCGGGCGATCCCGGTCGTGTCGTTCATCGCACGCCAGCGGGACCTGCGCGAACTCGTCGGCGAGGAGACGTCCGGGGCGGCCGAGGCGGCGATCCAGGACAGCCTGCGGCTCGCCTCGGGGCGCTTCGACACCATCACGCTGGAGGACCGCAACCTGCCGCAGATCGCCCACGCGCGCCTCCTCAGGCCGAAGGACACGGAGGCGGCGGCCAAGCTGGACGCGGCCTTCGCCCGGGTCAAGCGGGTCGGGCCGCAGGTCTGGGACGTACTGCTGGGGTCGGACGAGACGACGACCGGGGCGGACGAGGCGTCGTTCCGGCTCACGTATCCGTTCTCGCCCTCCTTCATGGACACCCTGGTCCATATCTCCTCCGCGCTCCAGCGCTCCCGTACCGGTCTGAAGCTGATGGGACAACTGCTCGCCGACCACCGGGACGACGCGACGCTGGCGGATCTGATCCCGCTCGGCGATCTGTACCCGGTGATCGCGGACGGTGGCGACAAGCCGTTCGTGGACGCACTCAAGGTGGAGTTCCTCGTCGCGGACAAGCTGTACCGGCAGAAGCTGCGGCCGCACCTCCTCGCGACGTACGAGGTCACCGAGGAGGACATCGAGCGCTACCGGCACCGGCGCGACACCCTCACCGACCCGAAGCTCCTCGGCCGCTGCAAGGGCTTCACCGGCGACAACCGGCTCCTGTGCACCCTGCTGCTCTCCGCGCTCGCACCGAGCGTGCCCGCGCTGCGGGACCTGACCATCCGGCGGCTCGGCGCGCTCAACCACGGGTCGGTGGTCTCGCCGATCCCGGGCGCCGAGGTCGGGGTCATCAAGGCGAAGGTCGACGACTGGGCCTCGCGCTTCGCCGAGATCAAGGTGACCGGTACGGACGCCCATCCGGGGGTACGGCTCGAACTGGCCGGGGTGGACGTGGACTCCGTCCTCGCCAACGCCAACGTCAACGACAACCACCTCAACCGCCGGTCCCTCGCCAAGCGGCTGCTCGCCGACGAACTCGGCCTGGACCTCCAGGACCGGCTGGTCGCCGACGAGCTGAACCTCGTCTGGCGCGGCTCGAACCGTACGGTGGAGATCGTCTTCGGCAATGTCGGCGACCCGGACGCCCTGCCCGACCACGACTTCTCGCCGAGCCAGGAAGGGCTCTGGCGGCTCATCGTCGACTTCCCGTACCAAGAGGGCGAGCGGGGCGCCGTCGAGGCCGCCAACCGGATGCGGGCCCTGCGGGAACTGCCCGGCGTGGAGCCCAGGACCGTGGCCTGGATCCCCACCCGGCTCTCGGCCGCCCGGTACGCGGACTTCCGCCGGCTGGTCGTCATCGACTACGCGCTGTCCGACCAGCGGCGCTTCGACAGCGTGTACGCGCAGCACCTCAACGCCGACAACCGGGCCCGTGCCCGGGTGCTGCTCGAAGGACAGCGGGAGTCGCTGCTCAAGACGGTGAAGGTGGCGTTCCGGCAGGCGTACGGCTGCGCGGACAAGACCCCCGGCGAGGTCGACGTGTCCTTCAACGACCATGTCGACCCGCTGCCCGCCGTCTCCGAGCTGCGCGTGTCCATCGGACAGAGCCTGCACGACGGGGCCCGGCACATCGCGAAGAAGCTGCTCGCCCACCAGTTCCCCGCCCACCCGGACCTCGACCCCGACGGTACGAACACGGCCGTCCGGGCCGCTGATGTGCGGACCGTGTTCGCCCACATCCGGGCCGCCGCGGAATCCGGCGACCGGCAGGCCGAGATCCCCGCCAAGGAGCGGACGGCGATGCGGCGCATCGCGGTGCCGCTCGGGCTCGGCCGCCAGACGGAGGCGTACTTCCGTCTCTCCAACCGCTGGGTGGACCACTTCAACCTCCAGGCCCGTACCGGGGCGGGGCCCGGGGACCTGAGCGTCGTCCAGCTCACCCAGTGGATCGACCGGCCGGAGCCGATGGGCCTGGAGCCCTTCCTCGCCCACCTGGTGATCGCCTCCTACGCGGAGATGGACGACCGGGTGTGGGTACGGGCGGGCTCGCTGCTCGACCCGGCGCCCGAGCCGGCGGCGATCAAGCCGCAGGACGCGCTGCGCTCACAGCCACTTCCGGAGGAGTCCGCCTGGGAGGAAGCCGGGAAGCGGTGCTGGGAGATCTTCGGCGAGCAGCCACCGAGGCTCCGCCGGGGCAGAATGGTCGGCCAGTTCGCCCGGCTGATCACGGGCAGGGCCAAGGCATTCACGCCGCATGCCGAGAATCTCGTCCAGGAACTGGAGAAGCACTCCGGCCTCCTCGGTCTCGACGGGACCGACGAAACGGGCAGACTGGCGCTCGCCCGGCGCTCCCGCGACCTGCTCGCCGAAGTCGTGGCCCTCGACCGGGGCCCGGCGGGCGGCTCCGCGGCGGCCAAGCAGGTCATCACCGCCTTCGCCGCCTTCGACCTCGGTGACGCGTCCCCGGGCCGTTACGGGGTCTCGATCAAGCAGGCCGAATCGGTGGCCGGCGCGCTGGCCACCGCGACCTGGGACATGCTGAAGCTCGCGCCCAACTACGGCCCCCAGGGCGAGGCGGTGCTGGAGGCGCTGCAGGGCGCCGCGCGAGCCGACCAGCGCACCGCGCGTCTTGAGGACGCGCTGAAGCAGGCACGGCGGTCGATCGTCGCCGTCATCGAGCGGAGCCAGGCCGCCACCAGGCCGCCGCGGCAGGCTCCCGCACCGGAGCCCGCGCCCCTCACCACACCCGGCGAGGTCAGCCTGAACGACGACAGCGCCCGGCCGCCCGTACCCACCACCCACCCGGTGCCCGGCCGTACCGTACGCCGCTCCGGTGGCGGACGGGCCAAGGCGTCCCAGGCGGTCGCACAGCTCCGCGCGGAGCTGGAAGCCCTGACGGCGGCCGAGCCCGACGCGACGGTCGAGATCAACTGGCGGGTCGTGGAATGAGCGGAACGAGGCGGGTGCGGTGAGTACGGCGACCACGGAGGGCATGACGGGAAGAGATGGACCGGCGACCGCCACGAGCGCGGTGCCGCTCAAGGCCGTTACCGTCACCCAGTACCTGGCCTCGCAGGCCGGCCTCACTCCGGGCAGACGCCGGGTCGTACTGCTGCGGGCCGCGCCCACCTGGGACGGTCCGGCGGAACTGAGCTGGGGCGAGCAGCGTCGGGCGACGGTCGCCGTGGCACCGTCGCCGCTGGCCGTGTACGAGCTGGCGCTGGCCCACCAGGCCGGTACCGGTCCGGGGCGTCCGGCCGCCGCGCTCCCGGCGGCCGAGAGGCCCGAGATCCTCGTGGTGCTCACCGACCGCGAGGAGGCCGAGCTGGGCCCCGACCTGCTGACCAAGGTGCACAAGCAGCGGGTCAACGCGGTCAGCACCTGGGACGTCGTCCGGGAGGCGTTCGGGGCGATCGGCACCGACCGCAGGCTGGGCGGCGAGAACTGGGCCGCCGAGGCACTGCTGGACGCCGCACCGGGCCGCTGGCCGCGGCTGGCCGGGGGCATCCTGACCAGGAGCCATGCCCTGACCGCGCTGACGCTGCGCAGGCTCGGCATCGGCCGGTACGACCCGGACCGTGACCTGGAGACATCCGGCGACCCCGGGGCGTCCGTCACGGCGGTGGGCGTGGACGCGCCTCTCGACGTACACGCCCTCCTCCGCTGGTCCATGGCGCCCGGCGGACCCGCCCGCTATCTGGCGCTGCGCGAACCGGAGCGCGAGGGGCTCGCCCGGTTCCTCGGCGAGACGGAACAGGCCGGTCCCGCCGGAAAGGCGCTGCTTGCCCTGGTGGGCGCCGAGCACGGCTCCGACGCCGTCGCCTTCGGGCTGGTCTGCGCAGCGCTGTGGCAGCACACCGACACGACGAACGACGCGGAGGACCACCGGGCCAGAGGACGGGCCGAGCGCTGGTTCGGCGACGAGCCGCCCGCACGGGGCGAGGCACTGGACCACCTTGTCGCGGCCTTCGGACGGGCCTGCGAGGAGTTCGTCTCCGGGCTGCTGAACACCGGCCGGGCCGAGCTGGACGAATCCGCCACGACCGCGCGCAGGCTGAGCGGTGCCGCCCTCGACCGCGCCGCCTCCCTGGCGCGGCAGTTCGGCGCGGAGCGCGCCGTCCGGCAGAGCCCGGTGCTGGCCGAGGGGCTGGAAGCCCGGTTCGAGGCAGCCGGGCACGCGCTGCTGGGCGGCGAGCCGGAGGCCACCGCGCGGGCGGTGAAGGCCCTCGGCAAGCACCGGCTCGCCCCCGAATCCGATGTGCGCCCCCGCATCGAACGGGCCAGGATGGCGCAGCGGCTCAGCCAGTGGCTGGCCACCGGGCCCGCCGCCGCGTGCGAGAACGTCGCGGCCGGCATCCGCCGGCATGTGGCCGACACCGGCTGGGTGGACCTGGCCCTGGAGCACATCGAGGCGGGCGGTGACCCCGACCCCGCACTGCGGTCCGCCTACGACACCGTGTGCGCCTCGGTGCGCGCCTCCCGCCGTGAGATCGACCGGCACTTCGCCCGGTCGCTGGCCACCTGGACGGCGAACGGCGGGGCCCCGGGGGCGATGCTGACCGTCGAGAGCTTCCTCCCCGACATCGTCGCCCCGGTCGTCAAGGCCGGAGAGCGGCGCGTGCTGCTCCTCGTCCTCGACGGGATGAGCGCCGCGATCGCCGCGGAACTGGGCGAGGAACTGCGCGAGCACTGGGTCGAGTACGACCCGCTGCCCAGGGCGAAGGACGCACCGCAGCGGCGGGCGATGGCCGCGGCGCTTCCGACGGTGACCGGGGTGTCGCGCACCTCGCTGTTCGCCGCGCGGCTACGGACGGGTACGCAGGCCGACGAGAAGAAGGTGTTCCCCGCCCACCGGTTCTGGGGCGGGCAGGAGGTGGCCGTCTTCCACAAGGACGACCTGCGCGGCGAGAGCGCCGGCGCACCCTTCGGCCCCGCTCTGCTCGACGCGCTGGTCGGGGACCGTACACATGTCGCGGTCGTGCTCAACACCATCGACGACCGGCTCGCCAAGGAGCAGAAGCTCGGGGACGGCACCTGGCGGCTCTCCCACATAGGGCAGTTGCGGGAGCTGCTGCGCTACGCCGCCACACAGGGCCGGGCCGTGATTCTCACCAGTGACCACGGCCATGTCGTCGACCGCTACGGGGTACGGGTCGAGGCCGACGCGCAGGGGGTGCTGTCGGCGCGGCACCGGCTGCCCGGGGGGCCTGCGGAGCCGCCGCTCGCCGGGTCGGAGATCGAGCTGTCGGGTCCTCGCGTCCTCGCCCCCGAGCCCGGCGGCCGGATCGTCGCACTCTGGGACACCGATACGCGCTACACCTCCCAGAAGGCGGGCTACCACGGCGGCGCGGCCCTGGCCGAGGTCACCATCCCCGTACTGGCGTTCCTTCCGTTCGGGGTCGAGAAACCGCCGAGCGGCTGGCGTGAACTGGGCGGCCAGCAGCCGTCCTGGTGGTCGCTCACCGCGCGCGCCGCCGAGCAGCGTCATCAGCGGCCCGCGACGAGCACCCCGGCACCGAAGAGGCCGGCCAGGAGGGTCAAGGAGGAGGCGGAGCTCGCCAGGAGCCACGACTCGCTCTTCGACGTGGCGCTCGTCCCCTCGGAGAAGGACGGCGCGCTGCTCTCGGCCGAGCTGGTCTCGCCGGACGACACCCTGGTCGCCGGGGTGCTGTCGTCCGAGGTCTTCGGGGCCCAGGTACAGCTCCTCGCCCGCAAGCCGGACCTGGCCAGGGTGGAGAAGGCCGTACGCGCGCTGCTGGACGCCGGTGGCACGCTGCCGGTGACCGCGCTGGCCCAGCGCATCGGCCTGGGTGTCACCCGGGCCGACGGCTTCGCTGCCGTACTCCGGCAGTTGCTCAACCACGACAGCGTGCAGGTCCTTCAGACGCTGCCGGACGGCCGGACCCTGCGGCTGGACACGGGGCTGCTGCGGGAGCAGTTCGAACTGAGGTGAGGGCGCGGTGACGGCGGGGCCTGGCGGCTCCGCCGTCACCGGGTGCGTCAGCTGAGCTGCCGGAGCAGCCCGACGAACTGCCGCAGATCGTCGCTCAGACTCGGGGACAGCGGCTCGGGGTCGAAGTGCGCGATCTTGTTGCGGCTCTGCTGCACACTGCCGAGCTGCCGCACGAACTGGCTCCGGCTCACCCACGACCAGCCCAGGCACCGCCAGTTCTCGTCGGCCAGGGCGCAGAGCGCCGCATCCTGCTGGTCGCCGTTGAGCAGTTTGACGTAGTCGCCGAACGTCAGGTCCGTGATCAGACCGGTCTTCTTTCCCGAACGGGTCTTCTGCACCGCGAGGACGGCCTCCGAACCGATCTTCGCGCCGAGGCACTTGCGGAGCCGGAACTCGATCTCGCCCACGACGAAGAAGGGCCACGCCGTCGAGGCGAACTGCTCGGTGATGTCCGCGGTCGTCACGATTCCGGTGAAGCGTCCGTTGCCGCCTCTGATGACCAGATAACCGTGCTTGCTGATCATGGGTAGAAGGGAGAAGAAATCCTGATGGGCCTCGGCGACCGGCGGATCGTTCACCATCGCGTTCAGCAGAACCCTGTCGACGGAGGTTCCGTACATCTGTGTGGCCGACTGCCAGGTGACGACCCCAGGCAGCGTGTAGGGGTCGTCGAGTACGGGAATCTGCGAGTAGTTCATGGTCTGCATGAGGTGGATGGCGTCTGCCAGCAGATGACGCGAGGTGACGGACGCGATGCCTTGCGTGGCCGCCGGTATGTCGCCGATTCTGACGGCGTGTTGCGGGAGGGACCCCGTGGACAGTCCGTCGTCGTCCTCCTCCCCACTACTGTTCTCGGGATCCGGGTCGGGGACGGATTCCTGCGCCACGATGTGCACATCGGCGTTTCTGCCGCAGTTGGCGAAGTGCGGAACCGTCGCGAGACCGACTTCGTCCAGCCTCTGGTTGATGACCTGATTCGACGAGTGGTCGCGCACGCGGGTGCGGAAGACCGTCAGGAATTCGGCGACCGGGATCTTCCGGCCCTTGAGCGCGAGGATCTCCTCCTCGGAGGGCAGCGTCGTCATGGCCGTACTCACCAGCCCGCCGTGTCACGGAACACGGTGCGCTTACCCATGGCGGACATCACCAGGTCCAGGAGTTGTTTCGCGCGGTTCTCGTAGAACTTCTCGAAGTCGGCCTCGTGGAGTGTGGCCGGATCGATGAGATGGGTGGCGATGACATCGTCGAACCACTCGGCGCGCATGCCCGACTCCAGCACGAGGGACTGGAGGTACACGGCAGGGGATCCCATCATGCCCCGGCCCGCCCGGAAGGACAGCGGGGTCTTGTTGACGATCGAGTTCGCGCGGGTGGCATAGGCGTAGTAGTTCTTGGCGACCCACGCCTTCGAGAAGATCTGCCGGACGTCCACATTGTGCTCGACAAGCCGGCCCGCGTTGAGCGGCGCGTCGGAGTAGTACCAGTCCACCGCGCCCTGCTTGACGAGGAGCGCGTAGATCCCCTTGTACGCGGCGCTGTTGCGGGTGGTCAGGCTGTTCAGCCGGTCCTCCAGGAATGCCGCCTCGCTGACCGTGTCGGGAACGACCCCCTCCGCACCACGGATCCAGCCGATCAACTGCTCCACATCACGGGTGAACCGGCTCTCCGTCGAGCCGCCGTACATCTCGCCCAGCACACCGCACCAGTACCACTGGGTGATCCGCTCGTCGCTGCCCGGATGCTCCGTGTCCTGGCCGAGGACGGCCCGTACCGCGGCCAGCGGCACCAACTGAGTCTGGTACGGCAGATCGGCGGAGCGGATGATGCACTGGCGCTCCAGGAAGGCACCCACCCACTGGAACGCCTCCGCCAACCGCGGTGCCAGCCGTACGAATTCGGAGAGCGGCAGATTGAGCAGGTCCCGGCGCTTGCAGGAGACCGAGGTGCGCGGGTTGGCCTGCTTGCGCTCCCAGGTGTGTACCAGGGCGACCGCCTGGAGGAAGTCACTGCTGCTCAGACCGTCCTCGAGGCCGGCTTCCGGCCGGCCGAAAACGGGATGGGTCGACGTCAGGTCCTTCTTGATCTCCTCCCACCGGACGGGGAGCCGGTAGTAGTCGCCGTGCTCGGCGAAATGGCTCTGGTTGCCCGCGTAGGTGGCCGTGAGGAGTTCGAAGACGTTGAGCGCCACGCCTCCGGTGTTGACCCGCTCGAACACGGCGCACACGGCGTCGAGCGTGGTCGATGCCGCGAGCTTGATCATCGGGACCTGGAACGCGTTCATGTGGTTGAGCACGCGCTCGACGAACTGGCCCCACACCCCCCAGTTCGCCGGGTCGACGGAGACGAACTTCTGCTGCCAGGCGTTGACCCGCTGTGTGTCGAACACGAGGTGCAGGGGGAAGTAGCCGGCGGCGCACTCCCCGTCGACCGTGCTCAGATCGAGGACGACCTTCCGCGCGAAGTCCGATTTGAGGATGCGGTCCTCGGGCACGGACACCACGGCGTCGTCGCGGTCGGCGGGATCCCCGATCGCCTTGGCGATGTCGATGTAGTACCAGCGGCGCAGGGGCTTGTTCCTGGCATCGACCGTCTCGACCGGGAAGTCGCGGTGGAGCGCCTGGAACAGCGAGGTCAGCCGCTGCTGTCCGTCCAGGAGCAGCAGTTCGGGCGCGGTGCCGTCCGCGGATTCCGCACCCTTGAGTGTCCGGGCCTTGAATTGGGACGTGTCACCGGTCTGGAGCGCCATCACCACACCGAGCGGATAGTCCAGCGTGACCGTGGCGACGAGCGCCCTGATCCGTTCGTCGTCCCACTTCCAGTTGCGCTGAAAGTCCGGCAGTTGAAGGACCCCGGACGCGACATCCTTGAGGACATCACTGAGCTTGAGACTGTCGAGCGCCACGCTGTGTCTTCCCCCGCTTCGAACCGCTGAGTACCCGGACGGTGTAACCCACGATTGCATCAAAGTGACCCTCCGTACGTCAACCTTCCAGCAGAGTGACCGGGCCCTGGTACGTAATGCGAGACTGACGCGGTGAGTACCGACAGCCCCGGCCGCACCGGCCCCGTCAGCGCCGCCCGGCGCCGTGACGTCATCGACGCCCTCCGGCGGGGCGCCGTCCCCGAGAGCGGTCTCGACCTCCTCGCGACCGGACTCGACCGGTTCGAGGCGGCGCTCGACGCGGAACTCGACGCCGTCTCCTCGGGCGCCTCGGTCTTCAAGGCCGTACGCGGTGAATACGGCTCCGGCAAGACGTTCTTCACCCGGTGGCTGGGCGAACGCGCCAAGCGGCGCAACTTCGCCGTCGCCGAGATCCAGATCTCCGAGACCGAGACGCCGCTGCACAAACTGGAGACCGTCTACCGCCGTCTCACCGAGCGGCTGACCACCCCCGGCTTTCCGCCGAGCGCGCTGCGCCCCGTTGCCGACGCCTGGTTCTACGCCCTGGAGGAGGACGCCCTTGCCGAGGGCGCCTCCGAGGAAGAGCTGCCGGGTGAGGTCGAGCGGCTGATGACCGCCAGACTCACAGAGGTGTCCCGGCACGCGCCGTCGTTCGCCACCGCGCTGCGCGGGTACCGTACGGCACTCACCGCGGGCGACGAGCCCGCCGCGGCCGCTGTCATGGCCTGGCTGGGCGGACAGCCCCATGTCGCCGCCGCGGCACGCAGAGCTGCCGGAGTACGGGGCGACCTCGATCACTTCGGTGCCCTCGGTTTCGTACAGGGGCTGCTCACCGTACTGCGTGACTCCGGTCATGCGGGACTCCTCGTCGTACTGGACGAGGTGGAGACGCTGCAGCGCGTGCGCTCCGACGCGCGGGACAAGGCGCTGAACGCGCTGCGTCAGCTCATCGACGAGGTCCACTCCGGGCGCTTTCCCGGGCTCTATCTGCTGATCACGGGGACACCGGCGTTCTACGAGGGCCCGCAGGGCGTGCAGCGGCTGGCTCCGCTGGCCCAGCGCCTGGCCACCGACTTCACCACCGATCCGCGCTTCGACAACCCGCGTGCCGTGCAACTGCGGTTGCCCGGTTTCACCCTGGACTCGTTGACAGGTCTTGGGCTCACCATCCGCGACCTGTACGCGGCGGGAGCCCAGGATCCGGCGCGGGTCAGGAAGGTCGCGGACGACGCCTATGTCGCCGAGCTGGCCAAGGCCGTCGGCGGAGCACTCGGTGGCAGGGTCGGTGTGGCTCCCCGGCTGTTCCTCAAGAAGCTCGTCAGCGATGTCCTCGACCGTATCGACCAGTTCGACGACTTCGAGCCGCGTCAGCATTACGCCCTGACCGTGAACACGACGGAGCTGAACGAGGTCGAACGGAACGCGGCCACGGCCCACAGCGCGGACGACGTCGAACTGGAGCTTCCGTGAGCGAGGCTCCCGGGTCATCAGCTGACACGGACCCACTGGACAGGCTGCACCCGGGGCTGGTCCACCACATCGTCAACACCCTCGGCTGGACAGGGCTTCGGCCACTCCAGGAAGAGGCCATCACCTCTCTGACAGACGGCTCAGACGCCGTACTGCTGGCTCCGACCGCCGGAGGCAAGACCGAGGCAGCCGCCTTCCCGCTGCTGTCCCGCATGGCACGGGAAAGCTGGACCGGCACCTCCGTGCTCTACGTCTGCCCGCTCAAGGCGCTGCTGAACAACCTGCTGCCCCGGCTGGAGACGTACACCTCCTGGCTGGGACGCACCGCCGCGCTCTGGCACGGAGATGTCCCAGGGACCCGGCGGGGACGCATCCTGCGTGAGCGGCCGGACATACTGCTGACCACCCCGGAATCCCTCGAAGCGATGCTGGTCAGCGTGAACGTCGATCACCGGGCCTTCTTCTCCGGGCTACGCACCGTCGTCGTCGACGAGGTGCACGCCTTCGCCGGGGACGACCGGGGCTGGCATCTGCTGGCCGTACTGGAGCGGCTGGAGCGCGTGGCCGGCCGGCCGGTCCAGCGGGTCGGGCTCTCCGCGACGGTGGGGAATCCGGCGGAGCTGCTGACCTGGCTGCAGGGGGCGGGGGCGGGCACGCGACCGGCGCGGGTCGTCGCCCCGCACCTGAGGGAGGAGGCACCGGCCGCGCCGCCGCCAGGGGATGTCCAGCTGGACTACGTGGGATCACTGGCCAACGCGGCGACGGTGATCGCGGCCCTGCACCGGGGCGAGAAGCGGCTGGTGTTCTGTGAGTCACGGCGAGAGGTCGAGCAGCTCGGCGAAGCGCTGAGGGCGAAAGGCGTGACGACCTTCCTGTCCCATGCGTCGCTCTCCGTGGACGAGCGGCGCCGCGCGGAGGAGGCATTCGCGGAGGCCCGGGACTGCGTGATCGTCTCGACCAGCACACTCGAACTCGGCATCGACGTCGGGGACCTGGACCGGGTTGTCCAGATCGGCGCGCCGGGCAGTGTGGCCTCGTTCCTGCAACGCCTCGGCCGTACGGGGCGACGCCCGGGAGCGCTGCGGAACTGTCTCTTCCTCGCGGTCGACGAGTCCGGTCTGCTGTCGGCGGCGGCCCTTCTCCTGCTCTGGTCCCGAGGCTGGGTGGAGCCGGTCGTCGCGCCCCCGGAGCCCCGGCACATCGTCGCTCAGCAGATCCTGGCGCTCTGTCTCCAGGAGCACCGGGTCGGCGACCGGCTCTGGCAGGACTGGTGGGGTGGCCTCGGCCCGTTCGGCCCCGCCGCCGAGCCGATCGTGCGGCACCTCGTCGACGAGGGGTATCTGAACCGGGACGGCGGGATGATGTTCATCGGTCCCGAGGCCGAACGCCGCTTCGGCCACCGGCACTTCATGGATCTCACCGCGGTCTTCACCGCGGCGCCGGAGTTCACCGTGCTCTCGGGCCGCACCGAGATTGGTACGACGGATCCGGCGCTGCTCACGGAAGAGGTGCCCGGACCACGGCGGTTGCTGCTCGCGGGGCGCAGCTGGCAGGTGACCTACATCGACTGGTCGCGGCGGCGCTGTTTCGTCGAGCCGGTGGACGGAGGGGGCAAGGCCCGATGGGGTGGTGTCGGGCTGTCCCGTACGGCGTCCCGCGCGCTCACCCGCGCCGCACGGGAGGTGCTGCTCGGAGAGACACCGCCCGTCACACTCACCCGGCGCGCCGAGAGCGCCCTCGGCCAGGTGCGTGAGAAGGCCGCCGAGCTGGTTCACGCCGATGCAACACTCCTGCTGCGGGGTGGTCGCGACACGAATGTGCGCTGGTGGACCTGGGCCGGATACAAGGCCAATGCCACCCTGGTAGCCACGCTCAGTTCCATCGCGGACCCCCTGCAGCGCCCAACGGACACGTATATCCGGCTCCGCGAAGATCTCACCCTCCGGGAATGGAAGCAGGCGAAAGAGCAGGCCGCGGAGCACCTGTGCCTTCCTCAGGTGGATCCCCGCGCACTCCACGGGCTGAAGTTCAGCAGGGCTCTTCCCGCGCGCCTGGCCGAGGCGACGCTCGCCGCCCGAGTGGCGGACCTAGAAGGGGCCGCGGCAGCGATTCGTGAGCATGTGAGGTTCACGCGGCACGGGATGTGACGACCATGGCCGACCCGCCGGGATCGGCGTGCTGGACCGTTCTGCGGTCGATCACCGTAATGGCCTCTTGACCCAGTATTCCTTGGGCTCGTGGCCAGGCCAGAACCTCGTAGTCCCGCGTACCGGATCCGCCGGCCGCCGTCGAAGCACGGATGCTTCGTCATCGAGGCCGGGGCGCACCGCCCATTCGCCGAGGCCGGGTTGCGGAGCGCACAGGCGGTGTTCGTGGCGGGCCGCCTCGTCGGTCACTGCAGGAACTGGCGATTCTCCGTTCGATCGATTGGGCCGCTGCCTTGTTGATCGCGCGATACATCCCGAAGTCGCCCCAGTTGACGATCGATAGCCGGGCATTCGGGGAAAAGCCCGGGAGTTCGATCGGCGGGGAGGAGGAGGGGAGGAAAGGCGGGAGGGAGGGGGATGGGAGTGGGTTTGCACGGGCGCGGTGCGGGTTCTGTGCGGGGATGCGTGTGGGAATTGCGGGGGCTGGGGTGGGTGGGGTGCGGGGGTGTGGGAAGCGGAAGTCGGGGGTGGTGCGGAAGTTTTTTCCGTGGCCGGGGCGGGTGATGGCGGTGGGTGGGGTATAGCTGCATTTCGGTGGATGCATCGGCTGATCTCGGGGTCGTTGGATGTGTCTTTCGTAGTGGTTTGTGCGATGTGGATGGTGGGGCCTCGGGCGGGCAGCGGAGGGGCTGAACTCGTTTGCGGGGAAGTTGTGTTGAACGCCCCTCGGGTCCTCTCCGTATTCAGGGCCAGAGCGTTTCCGTCTGCTGCCGGCGAGCGGACTCCGTCCCCCACAGGAGGTCTTGAGTTGAGCCACAAACGCATACCCAAGCGGAAGATCGTATTCGCCGGGGGTGGCGCTGTAGCCGTTGCGGCGGCCGCGATTCTGCTGCCGAACGCCAATGCCTCACAGGGCGGCGAGCCGGAGCCGACGCCGAAGAAGGTGAACGCGGCTGCCGCCGGGGATCTTGCCTCGCAGATCGCCGCCCAGTTGGGCGACGCGTTCGGTGGGTCGTACTACGACTCCGAGAAGCAGCAGATCATCGTCAATGTCGTCGGCGACAACAACAAGGTCGAGCTCCAGGTCAAGCAGGCCGGTGCCGTCGTCAGAAACGTCAAGAACAGCACGGCCCAGCTGAAGGCCGCCTCGCAGACGCTGAAGGCGGAGGCGACCATCCCGGGTACGTCCTGGTCCGTCGACCCCAGGACGAACCAGATCCAGGTCCTCGCCGACCGCACCGTGACCGACGCCGGCTGGAACCAGATCGAGTCGACGGTCAAGTCGCTCGGCTCGGACGTGGCCCGGATCAAGCGGACCGCCGGGGAGTTCAAGCCGCTGGCCGCGGGCGGGGACGCCATCTTCGGTGGCGGCGCGCGCTGCTCCCTCGGCTTCAACGTCGTCACGGCGGACGGCGCCCCCGGCTTCCTCACGGCCGGACACTGCGGCGTCGCGGCGGCGGAGTGGGCGGACGCCCAGGACGGCCAGCCGATCGCCACCATCGCGGACGCGACCTTCGCGGGCGGCGGCGACTTCGCCCTCGCCGCGTACGACGACCCCGCGACCGAGGTCGCCAGCACGGTCGACACGGGTGACGGCCAGATCGTGGAGATCGCCGCCGCCGCGGAGGCGGCCGTGGGCCAGGAAGTCATCCGGATGGGCAGCACCACCGGGCTGGCCGACGGTTCGGTCACCGGTCTCGACGCCACCGTCAACTACGGCAACGGTGACATCGTCAACGGCCTCATCCAGACCGATGTGTGTGCCGAGCCGGGCGACAGCGGCGGGCCGCTGTTCACCGCGGACGGCGGCGCCATCGGCCTGACCTCCGGCGGCAGCGGTGACTGCACCGTCGGCGGTGAGACCTTCTTCCAGCCGGTGACCACCGCGCTGGCCGCGGTCGGCGCCCAGATCGGCGCCGGTGACGCGGGCGGCGGCGACGGCGCGGCCGACGCGGGCGCCGGTGACGACGCCGGTGCGGCCGACGGCGGCGCGGGCGCCGGTGACGACGCCGGTGCCGCCAACGCGGGCGCGGGCGACGAGGGTGTCGACGGCGGCGCGGGTGACGGTGCCGACGCGGGCGCCGCCAACGCGGGCGCCGGTGACGAGGGTGCCGTGGCGGGCGCCGGTGACGCGGCGAACGCCGGTGCCGGCGACCAGGGCGCGGCCGACGCGGGCGCCGGTGACGCCGGGAACGGTGCCGGTGACGGGGCCGCCGACGCGGGCGCCGGTGACGCCGGGAACGGTGCCGGTGACGGGGCCGCCGACGCGGGCGCCGGTGACATCGGTGACGGTGCCGGTGATGTCGGCAACGGCAACCAGGACAACGGCAACGGCAACAACCGCAACGGGCACTGACCCGGCGCGCCCCCTCGGAAGGACCCTCCGGTCAGGCACCTCGCCGACCGGCGGGTCCTTCCGCCGTTCCGCCCCGTCTCACCGCCGTCCCGCCCCGTCTCACACAGTGGACACCCGGGTGAAGCGGCCCACGACGTCCAGGTCCGCCTCCACCCGTGCCGCCGTCGCGCGCAGTTCGGGCAGCACCTCCGTGAGGCACGCCCCGACATCGCGCCGGCTCGTGTGCATGGCCACGTTCAGCGCCGCCACGACCACGCCCGTACGGTCCACGACCGGCACCGCGATCGAGCGCAGCCCCTCCTCCAGTTCCTCGTCCACCAGGGCGTACCCCGCGCGGCGTACCCCGTCCAGGAGGGCGGCCAGTTCGGCGGGGCGCGTGACCGTGTGCCGGGTCAGCGGCCGCGGCTCGGCGCGCGCGAGGCGGGCCGTCAGCTCGTCGTACGGGAGATCCGCCAGCAGCCCGGCCAGCAGGACCCGGCCCATGGAGGTCGCGTACGCCGGGAAGCGGGTGCCCGTGGTGATGTTGACGTTCATGATGCGCCGCGTCGCCACCCGCGCCGTGTACTGGACGTCATCGCCCACCAGCACCGCCAGGGACGCCGAGTCGTCCACGCGCGCCGAGAGCTCGGCGAGATGAGGCGCGGCGATCCGGGGGAGCGTCGTACGGGACAGGGCGGGGAAGCCGAGCGACAGCACCCGCGAGGTGAGCCGGAAGGTCCGGTCGGGAGCGGCGGTGACATGACCCAGGTGCTCCAGGGTGATCAGGGCGCGCCGGGCGGTGGCCCTGGCCAGCCCGGTGGCCTCGGCGACGGCGCTGAGGGTCAGCGCGTCCCGGCCCTCGCCGAACGCCGTCGGTACGGTCAGCCCGCGGGCCAGTGACTCGATGAACTCCCGGCCCAGCTCCTGCTTGGACGCGCCGGTCCAGCTCGCCAGCCCGGGGCCTTCCGGGCGGCCGGTGCGACCGGCGCGACCGGGGAGGGGTTCCTCCGGCGGGCGGGCCAGCTCCCGTGCCATCTCCGCCACCGCCGCGCGCAGCCGGGGCAGCAGCGCCTCCCGGAGCGACGCCGCGCTGTGCCGGCTGGTGTGGCTGACCACGCTCGCGACGCAGACCGGCCGCGCGTCCGCCGGGGCGTGGAGCGCGCGTACCGGTACGGAGAGGGCGATCAGCCCCGGTTCGATGAGCTGGTCGTCCAGCGCCCAGCCGTCCTTCCGGGCCCGCGCCGCCAGTTCCTCGAAGCGCCGGGCGTGGCCCGTCCGGCGCCCGGCCCCGGACCTCGACTCCGGCTCCGGGAGCAGCGGCGGTACGGCCGGGAAGCCCCGGTCCTCGGGATCCCCGGCCCGGCGCGCCCGCCACCGTTCCCACTCCTCCTCCGACCAGTCCGCCGCGAACAGCGGTCCCGGCGCGGTGCGTTCGGCGGGCAGCAGGTCGCCGATGCGGAAGGTCAGCGACATGGCGCGCCGCCGGGTGCTTTGGTGGACGAAGCGGATGCCGTCGCCGTCGGGGACCGCCAGCGACACCGACTCGTCCAGCTCGTCCGCGAGCCGTTCCGCGAGCGGGCCGAGCCGCTCCGGCAACCGGGTGGCGGACAGATAGGCGTTGCCCAGCTCCATGAGGCGTGGGGCGAGCACGACCTCGTGGCCGGTCAGCCGTACGTACCCCATGCGGGCCAGTGTGGCGAGGATCCGGTCGAGTGTGGCGCGGGCGAGACCGGTGGTGCGGGCCAGGGCGCCGATGGCCGCCCGGCCGTCGGCGTCGCTGAGCGCGCGCAGCACGGAGATGCCGCGCATCAGCGGTTTCACCGCCTCGGCGGGTGCCTCGGCGGGAGGCGCGGGGACGGGTGTGGACGGCATCGGCTCTCCGGTCTCAGGTCGCCCGGACTTCGGCGGAACGGGGCGTTGACATGTGTCCCCGGTGAACGCAGACTCATGGCCCGGGTGTACGTGAAAGATATTTCACCAGGCGAACTCCATCAACAGGCGATGACTGAGCGGAGGAGCTGATGCACACCACGGTCGGCATCGTCGGAGGCGGCCCCGCCGGTCTCCTGCTGGCACGGCTGCTGCACAACACGGGCATCGGCACTGTGGTCCTGGAGAGCCGCGACCGCGCCCATGTCGAGCGGCGCCAGCGCGCCGGCATCCTGGAGCAGTCCACCGTCGACGCGCTGCGCGCCGCCGGGGCCGGGGCCCGGCTGGACCGCGAGGGGCTGGTCCACGACGGTGTGGAGCTGCGCTTCGGCGGGCGGGCGCACCGTATCGACTTCCCGGCCCTCACCGGCGGGCGCACGGTGACGGTGTACGCGCAGACCGAGGTGGTCAAGGACCTGATCGCCCTCCAGCTCGCCGAGGGCGGGCCGCTGCTGTTCGGCGCCGAGGTCCTCGCGGTGACCGGCGCCGACACCGGCGCGCCGGCCGTCCGCTATCGGCACGAGGGCCGCGAGCAGACCCTGACCTGCGACTACGTGGTCGGCTGCGACGGCTTCCACGGGGTGACGCGCGAGGCCGTACCGGAGGGGGTGCGGACGACGTACGAGCGGACGTACCCGTACTCCTGGCTGGGCATCCTGGCCGACGCGCCGCCCGTCCACGACGAGTTGGTCTACGCGCACTCGGCGCGCGGGTTCGCCCTCGCCAGCATGCGCTCCCCGTCCGTCAGCCGTCTCTACCTCCAGGTGGCGAACGGCACCGACCCCGCCGACTGGCCCGACGCGCGGATATGGGACGAGCTGGACGCCCGCCTCGCCCTCGCCCCGGAGCCGGGCCGACGGCTGGCGCGCGGCCCCGTCACCGCCAAGTCCGTACTGCCGATGCGTAGTTCCGTTACGGAGCCCATGCGGTACGGCCGGGTGCTGCTGGCCGGGGACGCTGCGCACATCGTCCCGCCGACCGGGGCCAAAGGGCTCAACCTGGCGGCGGCCGATGTCATCGTCCTCGCGCGCGCCCTGGCCGAGCTGTACGGGAACGGCTCATCCGCGGCGCTCGACGTGTACTCCGACACCTGTCTGCGGCGGGTGTGGCGGGCCGAACACTTCTCGTACTTCATGACGACCACCCTGCACACCGACCCGGCGCAGTCCGCCTTCGAGACCCGCCTGCAGCTGTCGCAGCTCGACCGCATCGCGTCCTCTCCGCACGCCGCGGCGGAACTGGCGGAGAACTACGCGGGGTTGCCGTTCGATTAGGGCCTGTCCGGACAGGCCCTGAATCCGTACGTACCCCTGCCCACCCCCATGAGGCAGGGGTACGTACGGCCACGGAGACCGCTCCCCCCTGAGAACGGTCGAATCGTCAGAACCCTGACCGGAGAAACGCTATCGCCGGACACACTCGACGTGTGACGGTCAATCGACCGACAATCGGCACGGACAATGTGACAGGTGAGACGCTGAGTGGTGCATGAGGCGAATGAGGTAAACCCCGGTCCCTTAGGGGGACTTCCGGTGACGGGCCGGAACCGGAAGCGCCCACCGGACGCGCGCGCGCCCGGGGCGGCCGAGCAAGTTCCCGGGGTGGCCGGGCGTGTGCCCGGGCCGGCCGAGCGCGAGTTCGTCGCCTTCGCGTTCCGGTACGCCCACCGGATCCGCGTCGTCGTGGTCTGCTCCGGTGCCGTGCTCGCCGTGCCGGCCATGCCCGTCGACGGTATGCCCGCCGCCGCGGTCATCTCCGCCGGTGTCATCGTCTGGAGCGTGCTCCACTACCGGCTGGCGCTGGCCGGCCGCCACCCGCGCCGGATCCTCGTCGCCGACCTCGGGGCGCTCGGCGCGGTCTGTCTCACGCAGGCGCTGACCATCCCGGATTCCCAGACCCGGTACGGCAGTACGTGGGTGCTGGTCGTCGTCAGCATCGTCGCCGTCGGCTACCAGCTCACGCACCCGGCGCTGCTCGCGCTGACGGCGGCCACCCTGCTCGCCGCCGTCGACCTGGCCGGCGCGGTGATCGACCGCACCGACGGCTGGACGTACGCACTGCCCAACGTGGCCTGGCTCTTCGTCCAGGCCCTGCTCTGCCAGGGGATGTTCCGGCTGGTCCTGCGCGGCAGCCGGGCCGCCGACGCGGCGGGCGCGCGGGCCGCCGAGGCGCGGCGGCGGCACGATGTCGCCCAGGCGCAGCGGTCGGCCGAGCGGGAGCACCTCGCCACGCTGCACGACACGGCGTGCGCCACCCTGCTGATGGTCTCGGCCCACGGCCGGTCGCTCAGCCCGGACGTGGTCCGCACCCAGGCGGGCAAGGACCTGCGCAGGCTGGCGGCCGCGCGGGAACCTGTGGCGGTCGGGGTGCCCGGCGCGTCCGCGTCGTCCGGGGCGTCTACGGGGTCCACGGGGTCCACGGGGTCCGGGGCCACCTCGGAGGCGCCCGAGGCGGGTCCGGTCGACCTGACGCGGGAACTGGTCGCGGAACTCGACGGCCATCTCCTCTCCGTCCACGTCCACGTCCACGCCGCGTTCGACCGTACGCCCGGCTCCCTGGGCGCCGTCCCGCCGCCCGTCGCCGTCGCGCTGCGCGGCGCGCTGGGGGAGGCCCTGCGCAATGTGGAGCGGCACGCGGGCGTCCGCGCCGCGACGGTGACGGCGACCCGGGCCACCGGCACCGGCACCGGCACCGGCGCCGTCGCGCTCGTGGTCCGCGACGAGGGTGGAGGGTTCGACCCGGCGCGCGTGCCGGCCCACCGCCGGGGGCTGGCCCGCTCGATCGTCGAGCGGATGGAGTCGGCGGGCGGCCGGGCCGTGATCGTCTCCCGCCCCGGCGAGGGCACGACCGTACGGCTGGAGTGGCCCCGTGCCTGACCAGACGGAGGCGGATATCCCGGGCGCTGTGGATGCGGCCGACGTCCCGGGCGACGTCCCGGCCGACGTCCGGGCGGACATCCCGGCCGCCGATCCGCTGACCGACCGGATCGCCCGGGACATGCGCGCCGGGCTGCGCGTGGCCGGGCTGTTCATCCTCACCGCCGTGCACCTCGGGCTGGCGCTGCCCGCCCTCCTCGCCAGTCTGCGCGATTACGACCAGCCCTGGGTCCAGCTCTCCGCGTTCACCCTGCTGACCCTCCTCATCATGGCGGACGCGCTGCTCGGCGCCGACGGGCGCGGCCGGCCGCGCCCGTGGGTGGTGCTCGGCCTGACCTGCGCCCTCGTGGCGTCGGCCGTCTCCACCAGCCGGCTGCCCGTGGCGGACTTCCTGGGGACCCCGCACTGGACGTTCCTGGAGATCGGCTGGTTCGGGGTGCTGCTGCTCTTCGACGCCGGGCTGCGGCCGACGCTCGTCTTCATCGGCGGCCATCTCGTCCTCACGCTGGCGCAGTTGCTGCTCGCGGGGGTGCCGACCCGGCAGGCCGCCTCCGGGATGGCCGTCAGCGCCCTGGCCATCTGCACCTTCCAGGTCGCCGCCGCGATGCTCGCCCGCTCGCTCGGTGACTGCGCCGCCGCCGCGAGCGCCACGGCGCGCGAGCAGGAGCGGGTCCGTACGGAGGCCGCCGTCGCCGCGCAGGTCCACGCCGACCAGCGGGCCCGCTACGCCGAACTGGACCGTTCCGTCATGCCGTTGCTGACCGGGCTCGCCGATGGCTCGCTCGACCCGGGGGACGAGGGCGCCCGGCGCCGCTCCGCCGTCGAGGCCGCCCGGCTCAGACGGCTCTTCGCGGAACGCGACCACGCGCACGATCCGCTGCTCCACGAACTGCGCGCCGGTATGGACGTCGCCGAACGCCACGGCGTCGACGTACAGCTCGCGGTACGCGGGGCCTGCGCCCCGGTCGACCGGCGGCTGCGCCGCGCGCTCACCGAGCCGGTGCTGGCCGCGCTCGCGACCGCCGAGCGCGACGCCCGCGCCACGGTCGTGCGCGGCGGCGGCCTGGTGCGGGTGAGCGTCGTGACCGACTGCCCGGCGACGGCGCCGACGGAGATCCCCGAACCGACCGAGCCGGGGGTACGGGTGCGCACGGTGCGAAGCGAGGGGCGGCTGCTGGTGGAGGCGTCGTGCACCCTCGACGGCCCGGCCGATGCCCCGGCCGACGCCCCCGAGGACGCGCTCACCGCGTCGTCATCCGCGTCGGGATCTGTGCCTGTGCCCGTGCCTGTGTCCGCGCCCGCCGACCGGGGTCACAGCTCGTCCAGTGACGTCAGCCCGTCCTGAATGGCCCGCGCGACCAGGTTCGCCTTGGTCGTCGCGGGCCGCCCCGCGTTGGCGTACTTGATGCGCACCCGCTCCAGATACGTGTTCACCGTACGGACCGAGAGCCCCAGGCTCGCCCCGACCATCGCCTTGGACTCCGACTGGAACCACTCCAGCAGCACCTCCACCTCGCGCGGCGTCAGCGCGGGCCGCCCCTTCCGGGCGTCGCTGCCGAACGCCCCGGCCAGCGCGGGCGGTGTGTACGGGCGGCAGTCGGCCGCCGCCAGCGTCGCCGCCATGAGGTGCCGTTCGCCCTCGGCCTTGGTGAGGTACGTGAACGCCCCCAGGTCCAGGCAGGTCAGCGCGGTCTCCTGGCTGTCCTGCATCGTGTAGACGATCACCTGCCGTTCGCCCGCGACGAGTTGGCGCAGTTCGGAGTAGGCGGGCAGCCCCGCCGGCCTGCCCGGGCCGAGCTGGAGGTCGAGCACCACCACATCCGCGTCCCGTCCCGGCCCCGCCGTCGCCACCGACAGGTCGGGCCCCTTGGCGGTCACCGCGATGGGCCGCTCCGACGCCGCGTACCAGGACTCGATGCCCGCGAGGACCACGGGATGGTCGTCGATCAGAGCGACACTCACGGGCGAGGTTTCCGGCATGCCTCATTGTCCGCCGCCCCCGTTCGCCCCGATCGCCGGCGGGCGGAAAGCGCCGGAAAGTGCTGGTGTGGGGCGGAAAACCGCCTGTGATAGCTTGCCGAGGCCAGTCGAACCCATGTACGTGGGTCAGGGAATCCGGTGGGAATCCGGAGCTGACGCGCAGCGGTGAGGGCGACGGGCGGGGCATCGGCCACTGGACGGCAGTCCGGGAAGGCGCCTCCGTCCGGGTGACCCCGAGTCCGAAGACCTGCTGGCGGCCTCCGTCCGCGTCCCGTGGCGGGGGAGCACCGTACGACCGGGCTCCGCGCATGAGCCCTCGACGCAGAGGAACGACTCCGTGCCGATCGCACGCCTCGCCCGCCGTGCCACTCCTTTCCTCGCCGCCGGCGCCCTGCTGCTCACCGGCTGCGGTACCGGCTCGGACTCCGGAGCTGATTCCGCTTCCCGGGCCGGGGCCGCATCCGGTTCCGGTTCCGACCGGGCCGTCGGCTATCCCCGTACCGTCACCAACTGCGGTCATGAGGTACGGATCGACGCGCCGCCCGAGCGGGCCGTCTCGCTCAACCAGGGCACCACGGAGATCATGCTCTCCCTCGGCCTCGGCGACCGCATGGCCGGCACCGCCACCTGGACCGACCCGCTGCCGAAGAGCCTGGAGAAGGAGAACGCCGGGGTCGAGCGGCTGGCCGACAACAGCCCCTCCTTCGAGAAGGTCCTGGACGCCGAGCCCGACTTCGTCGCCGCCTCCTTCGAGTCCACCCTGGGCAAGGGCGGCGTGGCCACGCGCGCGCAGTTCGAGAAGGTGGGCGTACCGGCGTACGTCTCGCCGTCCGACTGCGCCAAGGACAACTCCGGCGACACCGACGGATCCCGCGCGACGCCGCTGGCGATGGAGGACGTCTACGGCGAGATCCGCGACCTGGCCACGGTGTTCGGCGTCGAGGAGCGCGGTGACCGGCTCGTCGCGGGGCTGCGGGACCGGATGGCGAGGGCGGTCGCCGGGGTCGACACGGAGAAGGCGAAGGGCACCACTGTCCTGTACTGGTTCGCCAACTCCGAGGCCCCCTACATGGGCGGCTGCTGCGGCGCGCCCGGCATCATCACGCGGGCCGTCGGCGCGGAGAACGTCTTCGACGACACCCACGACGAGTGGCCCCAGATCAACTGGGAGACGGTCGCCGACCGCGACCCCGCCTTCCTCGTCATCGGCGACCTCACGCGCGATGCGCAGACGGCCGAGTCGGCGGCGAAGAAGATCGAGTTCCTGGAGGCCAACCCGGTCACCAGGGCCATGGACGCGGTGAAGCACCAGCGGTACGTACGCCTCAGCGGCCAGGCGATGAACCCGAGCATCCGCACCGTGGAGGGCGTCGAGCGGGTGGCGGCGGCGCTGCGCGCGTACGCACCCGCCAAGTGAGCACCGCGGAGCGGGCGTCGCGGACGCCCGCCGCGGGGAGCCCGGCGCCGCCGGACCCCGGCGGCTCCCGCGAGGTCCGGAGCGCCGCGGCCTGGGTCAGCCCGGTGGGGTGGGCCTGTGGCCTCGCCGCGCTCGCCCTCTCCGTCGCCGTGGCGATCACCATCGGGCCCGCCGACCTCCGCGTCGGAGACGTCTGGTCGGTCGTCGGCGCCCACCTGGGCCGGGGCGAACCGCGTCTCAACCCGATCCGCGACGGCATCGTCTGGAACCTGCGGCTGCCGCGCACCCTGCTGGCGGCCGTCTGCGGCGCGGGGCTCGCGGTGTGCGGCGCGATCATGCAGTCCCTGCTCCGGAATCCGCTCGCCGACCCCTTCGTCCTCGGCGTCTCCTCGGGGGCGTCCACCGGCGCGGTCCTGGTGGTCGTGCTCGGGGTCGGGGGAGGGGCGCTGTCGGTCTCGGGCGGGGCGTTCCTCGGCGCGCTCTGCTCGTTCGGGATGGTGCTGCTGCTCAGCCACACGCTCGGCGGGACGACGGACCGGGTGGTGCTCTCCGGGGTGGCCGCGATGCAGCTCTTCTCCGCCCTCACCTCCTTCGTCGTCCTGACCGCCGCCGACGCGGAGACCACCCGCGGGGTGCTGTTCTGGCTGCTCGGCTCGCTGAGCGGCGCGGGCTGGACCGATGTCCAGGTCTGCGGCGCCGTCCTGCTGGTGGCGCTGGCGGTGTGCGGCGGGTACGCGCGCACGCTCGACGCGTTCGCCTTCGGGCAGGACGCCGCGGGGCACCTCGGTGTCTCCGTGGCCCGTACGCGCCTCGTCCTGCTCACCGTCACCGCGCTGCTGACGGCCGCGCTGGTCTCCTCGGCGGGCGCGATCGGCTTCGTCGGACTCGTCCTGCCGCACGCCGCCCGCGCACTGGTCGGCCCGGGGCACGGCCGGCTGCTCCCGGTCACCGCGCTGGCCGGGGCGGTCTTCCTGGTGTGGGTCGACACCCTGGCCCGTACGGTGCTCGACCCGCAGGAGGTGCCGGTGGGCGTGGTGACCTCGCTCATCGGGGTGCCGGCGTTCGTCCTGGTCCTGTACCGAGGCAGGAGGGCCCGATGAAGCGCCCGATCCCCGACCCCGCCGCCGCCCCCGACCCCGCCGCCGCCCCCGCTCCCGCCCCCGACCCCGCCGCCGTCTCCGCGCCCGCCGGGGCGTCGCCGGTCCCCACCGGGCTGAGCGCCGACCGGGTCTCCCGCGCCGCCGGGGGCCGCCTCATCCTCGACGGGGTCTCCCTCGCGCCCGCGCCGGGCTCCACCGTGGGGCTGCTCGGCCCCAACGGCTCGGGCAAGTCCACCCTGCTGCGGCTGGTCTCCGGAGTCCTCGCCCCCACCTCGGGCGTCGTCACCCTGGACGGCAGGACCCTCGCCGAGGCGGGCCGCAGGGCGGTCGCGCGCCGGGTCGCGGTGGTCGAGCAGCAGACCGACACCCAGGTCGAGCTGAGCGTCCGCGAGGTCGTACGCCTCGGCCGCGTCCCGCACCGCCGCGCCTGGTCGCCGCCGTCGGCCGCGGACGAGGACGCCGTACGGACGGCCCTGGAGCGCACCGGTCTGACGGACCGTGCCGGCCAGTCCTGGCACACCCTCTCCGGCGGCGAGCGCCAGCGCGTCCAGATCGCCCGCGCCCTCGCCCAGGACCCCCGGGAACTCCTGCTGGACGAGCCGACCAACCACCTCGACATCCAGCACCAGCTCGATCTGCTGAACCTGGTCGTCACGCTCCCGGTCACCACCGTCATCGCCCTGCACGACCTGAACCTCGCCGCGATGTACTGCGACGAGGTCGTGGTCCTGCGCGCGGGCCGGGCGGTGGCCGCCGGGCCCCCGGGCGACGTGATCACCGAGGAGCTGATCGCGGGCGTCTACGGGGTACGGGCGTCGGTCACCCGGGACGACGGCGGGGCGGGCCGCCCTCATGTGCGGTTCCTCGGCACGGTGCCACGGGCCGGTGGCGCATGACATCCGGTGACGCGTGCTGGTGAGAGAGATCCCGGTGACCGTCCGCCGAGACTTACTGCATATCATTCGCAAGTGCCCAGCTATCGCATTCGAACAGCCACCCCCGAGGACGCCGACGCCGCCCGCGTGGTGATGCTCGACACCGTGTACCACGACTTCCGCTCGGGGTACGTGCCGCGCTGGCACGGCGACATCATCGACATAGAGGCCGCCTATCTCGTCCCCCCGCGCCACACCCTGCTGGTCGCCGTGGAGGAAGGGGGCGGGGAAGGGGGAGGGCCTGCGGGGGAGGAGGGGGGCGGTGGAACCGTCGTCGCCACCGCCGCCCTCGACTCCCGGGGGCCGGCCCACCCGCCCAACCCTCGCTGGCTCGCGGAGCGTTACCCCTCCGGGGAGACCGCGCAGCTGCGCCGGGTGTACGTGCGCCCCGGCCACCGGCGCCAAGGGCTCGCCCGTGCGCTCGTGCGCGAGCTGCTGGACTTCGCCGCGGCGGACGGCGGCTACCGCTCCGTCTATCTGCACACCGACCCCTCGGTCACCGGCGCCGAGCCGTTCTGGCGGTCGCTCGGGAAGGTGGTGTGCGACGAGCGTGATGCCGCGGAGGTTGCGGCGGGCGATCCGGCGGGCACGGTTCATTTCGAGATCCCCGTCCCTCTCGGGATCCCGGCACCTCGATGAAAACGATTGTCATGTAATCTTTCGTTCGCCCGTGCCCGAGGACACGCACCACGCTGTCCGGACGGCTGTCCGCCGGGCTGATCCCCGGCGGGGGTCGGCCGGGCCGATTCCCCGGCCGGCCCCCGGCTGCCCATCGCGTAGAGAACGAGGACCATGCGCCCTGTCCACCGCCGCCGCCGTCCGGTCGCCGGTCTGCTGCTCGCTCCCCTGCTCGCCCCGCTGCTCACCGGCTGCTTCGCCGACGGCGGCTCCTCGGGCGCGCCGGGCTCCGGCTCGGGCCCGGCCGACGGCGCGCGGCTGCGGATCGCGCTGGCCTTCCCGCCGTCCGAGAATCTCTCCCCGTACGGCGCCGACGCCACCCTCCTCAGCCGGCTCGGCGTCACCGAGGGGCTGACGAGGCTCGACGGCAACGGCGCGGCCGCGCCCGCCCTCGCCGAGTCCTGGAGCCAGGAGAACGGCCGCAGTTGGCACTTCACCCTGCGCGACGCCCGCTTCCAGGACGGGGCGCCCGTCACCGCCGCCGCGGTCGCCGACGCCCTCACCCGCGCCGCGGCCGCCACCCCGATACCCACCGCCCTCTCGGGCGTCCGGCTCACCGCGCGGGCGACCGGCGACCGTACCGTCCGCGTCACCACCGCGACCGCCGACCCCGTACTGCCGCTGCGGCTGGCCGGACCGAGCCTCGCCGTGCTCTCCCCGAAGGCGTACGGGAAGGGGCGCGCCCCGGACCCGGTCGGCCACGCCACGGGACCGTTCACGATCACCAAGGTCAACGGCTCCGCCTCCGCCACCCTCGACCGCTTCGACGACTACTGGGGCGGCCGGTCCCAGGCCTCCGGCATCGACGCCAAGTTCATCGCCGACGGCACCGCCCGCGCCAACGCGCTGCGCACCGGCGAGGAGGACATCGCCGAGGCGGTGCCGGTCTCGCAGGCCGCCTCCCTCCCGAAGGGCGTCGCGCGCGAGGTTCCCACCGCCCGCACCACCAGCCTCTTCCTCAACACCCGCTCCGGCGCCTTCACCGATCCGAAGGTTCGGGCCGCCGCCCGCCGGGCCGTCGACACCGCCGTACTCGCCAAGAATGTCTACGAGGGATACGCCGACCGCGGCCAGGGCATCTTCGGCCCCGCCCTCAACTGGGCGGCGGGCAAACGCGAAGAGCCCGCCGGACGCGCGAAGGCCGCCACCGCCGCGGAGGTCAAGGGCACCACCGTCCGCCTCGCCACCTACGACAACCGGCCCGAGCTGCCCGAGGTCGCCCAGGTCCTCCAGCAGCAGCTGGAGAAGGCCGGCTTCACCGTCGAGCTGACCGTACGGGAGTCCTCGCGGATCGAGAGCGACGCGCTGGCCGGGAAGTTCGACGCGTTCGTCGGCGCGCGCAACACCATGCTCGACACGGGCGACCCGGTCTCCGTTCTCGCCAGTGACTACACCTGTGACGGCACGTACAACCTGGCGCTGCTCTGCGACAAGGAAGTGGACCGGGCGGTCGCCGCCGCCGACGCGGTCGCGGACCCGGCGCGGCGGCAGGACGCCGTGCTCGCCGCGGAGGCCCGGATCCTCGGTACGGACGCGGTCGTTCCGCTCATCCACCAGCGCAATGTCCTCGGCGTCGCCACCTCCGTACGGGGCGTGGTGCTCGACCCGTACGAGCGCGCCGTCGTCGCCCCCGGCACCCGACGCTGACCGGGACGGACCCCATGCACCGCTCCCCGACCCGGGGCGCACCCGACCGGGCGCGCCCCGGCCCCGCCCCTCGTCCTCTCCGCCGCGTCACCTCGCTCCCCGGCCTCACCCTCCTGTGGCGGGCGGCCCTCGCGGCCGGCCTGCTCTGCGCCATCGGCCTGCTGCCCTGGCTCTCGCGCACCGACCCCGCGCTGACCGTGCTCAAGGCGCGCTCGGCGGAGCGCGACCCCACCCCCGAGGTGCTCGACGCCGTACGGGACCAACTCGGCCTCGGCGCGGGCCCCCTCCACCTCCTCGGGCGGTGGCTCGGCGGCCTTCTGCGCGGCGACGCGGGCGACTCCTGGATCTCCGGCTCCGCCGTACTGCCCGGCGTGGTCCAGGCGATGGGCGTCTCGCTGCTGCTGATGGCCGTCGCGATGGCGGTCGCCGGCGTCACCGCCGCGGCCGTGTGCGCCCGTACGCTCCGGCGCGGCGCGCGGCGCACGCCCGGCGCGCCACGGGCCGGGGGAGCGGCGGCGATGCTCGCCGCCCTCCCCGAGTTCCTGACGGCCTCCGTCCTGGCCACCGTGGTCGGCGTACAGCTCGGCTGGCTGCCCGCGCTCGGCTGGTACGGGCCGCGGTGGCTGGTGCTCCCCGCGCTCGCCCTCGGCCTGCCCGCCGGCGCGCTGCTCGGCCGGATGCTGGACGACGCGCTGCCCGGCGCCTTCGCCGAACCCTGGGCGACGGCGGCGGCCGCGCGCGGCCTCCCCGGCCACCGGATCGCCCGGCAGGCGGTGCGCCGCTGTCTCCCCGGACTCCTGCCCAACCTCGGCCTGTTCGTCGTCGGCCTCACCGGCGGCTCGGTCGCCGTGGAGCAGATCTTCGACATCCCCGGCCTCGGCCGGCTCACCCTCGAAGCCGCGATCGCCCAGGACCTGCCCGTACTCCAGGCGGGCACCCTCGCCATGCTCCTGCTCGCCGCCGTCGCGGGCGGCCTCGCGCGCGGTACGGCGCGCCTCCTGATCGGCCCCGTGCTGCGGGACGGCGCGCTCCAGTCCCTCCACCGGCCCGCGCCGCCCGCGGGCCGCACCCTGCCGCTGGTGTACGGGGCGCTCCTGCTCGGCGCCATCGGGGCCGGACTCACCCGCGACCCGCTGACGCTGGACCCCGCGGCCCGGCTCCGGGCGCCGTCCTGGGCGCATCCGTTCGGCACGGACGCCCTCGGCCGCGACATCCTGGCCCGGATCGGGCACGGCGCGCTGACCACCCTCGCGCTGGCGCTGGCGGTCAGCGCCGCCGCGCTGCTCCTCGGTGTCCTGCTCGGACTCGTACCGAAGGTGTCCGGCGCCGCCGTCGACACCGTCAACGCGGTGCCGCCCGTCCTCGCCGGGCTCCTCGTCGCCGGGGCCGCGGGCAGCGGCCCGGTCACCCCGGCGCTCGCGGTGGCCGCCGTCGCCTGGGCGCCGCTCGCCGCGCACGCCTCCGCGCTGCTGCTCCAGGAACGCGCCACGACCCACCTGGCCGCCACCCGCGCGCTCGGCGCGGGCCCGCTCCACCTGCTCCGCCGCGAGCTGCTGCCCGCCGTCGTACCGCCGGTGGCCCGGCACGCGCTCCTCCGGCTCCCCGCCGTCGCGCTCGCCCTGGCCTCCCTGGGCTTCCTCGGGCTCGGCGCGCAGCCGCCGTCCCCGGAGTGGGGCCTGCTGCTCGCCGAGAACCTGCCGTACGCGGAGCGCGCCCCGTGGGCGGTCTTCGCGCCGGCCGCCGTGCTGGCCCTGCTCGGCGCCCTCGCCGTGTCGGCGGCGGGCGGCATCCGGGGCCGCCGACGCCGCTCCGGGACGGCCGGGACGTACGGGCCTGTCGGGGCGGCCGGGGCGACCGGGGCGACCGGGACCGCCGGGACGGCCAAGCCCGCCGGGACCGACATATTCGTGAGGGCTGCCCCGGAGGAAACCCGATGACCCAGGCCGACCCACCCGCGCCCCAGGCCGGCCCGCGGACGACCGGGGCCACGCCGCCGGCCCCCGGCGCCGAGCCACCGGGGGCAGCCCGACCCGGCTCCCATTCCGGCTCCCGCCCCGACTCCCGGTTCTGGTTCCGCTTCGGCGCCCGGCTCCGGTTCCGCTTCGGTGTGTGGCGCGGGCTCACCCCGCTGCTCCGCCTGCTGATCCTGACGCAGCTCGCCTTCAACGTCGGCTTCTTCGCCGTCCTCCCGTTCCTCGCCGACCACCTCGGCGGGGCTGTCGGCATGGCGGGGTGGCTGGTCGGCCTGGTGCTCGGGCTGCGCACCTTCAGCCAGCAGGGGCTGTTCGTCGTCGGCGGCGCCCTGGCCGACCGGTACGGCGCCCGGCCCGTGGTGCTGGCGGGGTGCGTGCTGCGCATCGCCGGGTTCACCTGGCTGGGTTTCGCCGAGCGGTCCTGGTCCGTCATCGGCGCCGTGCTGCTCGTCGGCTTCGCGGCCGCCCTCTTCTCGCCCGCCGTGGAGTCCGAGGTGGCCCGCCAGGCCGTGGCCAGGGAGGAGACGGGCGGCGGCCCCCGTACCGGTGTGCTCGCGCTGTTCACCGTGGCCGGCCAGGCGGGCGCGTTCGTCGGACCGCTGCTCGGCGCGCTGCTGCTCGCGGTGGACTTCCGTACGGTCTGCCTCGCCGGTTCCGTGATCTTCCTGCTCGTCCTGACGGGCCACTGGTGGCTGCTGCCGCAGCACATACCGGGCCGGGCGCCCACCCGGGGCCCCGGCGGCGCCCGGGCCCTGCTCCGCAACCGCCGCTTCCTCGCGCTGTGCCTGGCGTACGGCACGTACCTCCTCGCGTACAACCAGCTCTACCTGGCCGTCCCCGCCGAGGTGGAGCGCGCGGCGGGTTCCCAGGCGCCGCTGGCCTGGCTCTTCGCGCTGTCGTCGCTGCTGGTCGTCACCGCGCAGCTCCCCGTCACCCGCTGGGCAGCCGACCGGCTCGGCCTGCGCCGCTCCATGGCCGCGGGCCTGGTCCTGCTGTCGGCCGGCTTCGCCGTCGTGGCGGCGGCCCGGCCCGCCGCCCTGACCGGCGCCGAGGGGCTGGCGCCGGTGGCGGGGTTCACCGCCCTGCTCACCCTCGGCCAGATGCTGATAGCCCCGGCCGCCCGCGCCTGGGTCCCCGACCTGGCCGACCCCGGGCGGCTCGGTCTCTACGTCGGCGCCCTGTCGTCCGTCTCCGGCCTGGTCGTCCTGGCCGGCGGCGCGGCCACCGGCTCCCTGCTCGACGCGGACCTGCCGGTGGCGGTGCCCTGGCTGGTCCTCGCCGCGATCCCCCTGGCGGCGACGGCCCTGCTCCCACGCCGCGAGGGGAGTCCGTAGGGCACCCGCGACGGTCAGGTCGGCGGCCCCCGCGTCCCGGCCCCGCGTCACGGCCCCGCGTCACGGCCCCGCATCACTGCCCCGGGTCGTCCGGCCGGGACATCCGCAGCGCAAGCTCCCGCAGCAGCTCCTCCGACGTGATGTCCGTACGGCCCGCGTCATGGACCCGCGCCAGCTCGGTGAAGACGAAGGTGAACGCCCCGATGAGCTGCATGATGGGCGGCAGCGCCGCCTCCGTCACCGAGTGCGCCGCCTCCAGCGGGGTGGCCTCGGGCGAGACCGTGAACGAGGGGAAGACCTCGGCGAGCAGCGAGCCGATCTGCCCCGCGCCGTTGCCCGCCCCCGGCTCCGCTCCCGGCTCCGTCCCGGGCTCCGCACCGGCCCCCGGCCCCGCGCCGCGGTCGGCCGAGCGGATCCACTCCGCGGACTGCGTGAGAATGCCGATGGCCCTGAGGACGACTTCGTTCTGCTCCATGGAACCTGACTCTATGGCGGCTCCACAGGGGCGCGCGACGGCTGACCGCCGTTCCCGGCACGGCGCCCGCTCGGGCGCCGCGCCCGCGTCGTCCACGCCGGGCGGAAGTCGGCAAAACCCGGACGCGGCACCGGCTTCGGACCTACTCTCGAGTTGTGTCTGGAGCGTCCGGCCGGGTGCTCGTTGTCGACGACAACAGGGTCATCAGGCAACTGATCAGGGTCAATCTCGAACTTGAGGGCTTCGAGGTCGTGACCGCGGCCGACGGTGCCGAATGCCTGGACGTCGTCCACGAGGTCGCCCCCGACGTCATCACCCTCGATGTGGTCATGCCACGCCTCGACGGCCTGCGCACCGCCGCCCGGCTGCGCGCCGACCCCCGCACCAGCCGGCTCCCGATCGCCATCGTCAGCGCCTGTACGCCGTACGAGGTGGACACCGGCGTCGCCGCCGGGGTGGACGGTTTCCTCGCCAAGCCCTTCGAACCGGCCGACCTGGTCCGGCTCGTACGCCGGCTGCGCCACCAGGAGGGCCCGCCGTCCCTGGACGGCAGGCAGGACGGCAGGCACGGCGCCGGACACGCGGGCTCCACCCGCGGCTGACCGCCCGCGGCTGACCGCCCACGGCCGCCTCCTCGCACCGACGGCCCGCGCCGACCACCCGTACCGCATGGCGAAACCGGTTGGCGGGGAGCCCCCACCCAGGACCTACCCTTGACCCGTGACCCCCGCAGAGCTCTCCCGAACCGTGCTGCACGCCGTGTGCCGCGCGGTCGAGGACGACGCCCTGCCGGGCCCCGTGCCCGAACGGGTCGCGGTCGAGCGCCCCCGCCCCGGCGGCCGGGGCGACTACGCCACCAATGTCGCGCTCCGGCTCGCGGGCCCCGCGGGACGCCCGCCCCGCGAGGTCGCCGAGATCCTGCGCACCACCCTCCTGCGCACCGCGCCCGGCGCCGGGATCGCCCATGTCGAGATCACCGGGCCCGGCTTCCTGAACTTCACCCTGGCCGCCGGCCGCCGCGCCGGCGCCCACGCCGGCCTGCTCCGTACGATCCGGCGCGCCGGGGCCCGTTACGGACACGGCGACGCGCTCGCCGGGACCACCGTCGCCCTGGCGGCCACGGAGGAGCCCCGGGCCGCCCTGTGGACCCGTACCGTCGTGCGGCTGCTCCGCACCCAGGGCGCCGACGCCGCCGTCGTCCCCGGCGCCGCCGAGGCGCTGCGCCCCGTCCCCGTCGCCGCGGGCACCACCGCCGAGGAGCTGTACGCCCGGCTCGGCCCCGACGCCGCCCACTGGGCGCTGCTGCGGCCCGCCGCGCACGACCGGCCGTACACCGGCCCGGAGGCCGCCCGCGCGCTGCTCGTGCAGCGCGAGAGCAACGGCCTCTTCCTCGTGCGCTACGCGTACGCCCGCACACGCGCCACCGCACGCGCCGCCGCCCAGCTCGCCCTCACCCCGGCGGACCCCGGCAGCGAGCACAACGAGCACGACAGGCACAACGAGCACGACGAGCACGCGGGACCCGTCGAGGACCCCGCGGTCCCGCTCCTCGCCCTCCTCGGCGACCACCCGGCCGTGCTGGGAGCCGCCGCCCGGCTGCGCGCGCCCGACCGGCTCGCCCGCCATCTCGAACACACCGCTGACGCGTTCCTGCGCTTCCAGGGGGCCCGCCACCCGCTGCCCCTCGGCGACGAGAAACCCTCGGCCGCCCACCGGTCCCGGCTCGCGCTCGCCGAAGCCACCGGGACGGTGCTGGCCGGCGGCCTGTCCCTGCTCGGCGTCGACGCCCCGGAACACCTGTGAACGGAGCAGCCGTGCACCACGCACCCGTGAACGCCGTTCCGCACCCCTCTGAAGAGAAGCCAAGAGAGCCACGCACATGAGCCGTTCCGCACACCCCGCAGGCCCCCGCCACGCCGACGTACTCCCCGAGGGCCACTACACGGCCCCCGCCGCCGACCTCAACGCCCTGGACGAGAAGGTCTGGTCGCGTACGGTGCGCCGTGCGGAGGACGGTGTGGTGACCGTCGCCGGGATCGAAGTGACCAAGCTGGCCGAGGAGTTCGGCACCCCGGCGTACTTCCTCGACGAAGCGGACTTCCGGGCCCGCTGCCGCGCCTGGGCCGACGCCTTCGGCGCGGACGCGGACGTCTTCTACGCGGGCAAGGCGTTCCTCTCCCGCGCCGTCGTGCGCTGGCTGCACGAGGAGGGGCTCAACCTCGACGTGTGCTCCGGCGGCGAGCTGGCCACCGCGCTCTCCGCCGGGATGCCCGCCGAGCGCATCGCCTTCCACGGGAACAACAAGTCCACCGAGGAGATCGAGCGCGCCGTCACCGCGGGGGTCGGCCGGATCGTCCTCGACTCCTTCCAGGAGATCGTCCGGGTCGCGCACATCGCGCAGCGGCACGGCAGGCGGCAGCCCGTGCAGATCCGGGTCACGGTCGGCGTGGAGGCGCACACGCACGAGTTCATCGCCACCGCCCACGAGGACCAGAAGTTCGGCATCGCCCTCGCCGACGGACAGGCCGCCGAGGCCGTCCGCCGGGCCCTCAGGCTCGACGGCATCGAACTGACCGGCATCCACTCCCACATCGGCTCGCAGATCTTCGACATGGCCGGCTTCGAGGTCTCCGCCCGCCGGGTCGTCCAGCTCCTCGCCGAGGTGCGCGACGAGCACGGTGTGGAGCTGCCCGAGATCGACCTCGGCGGCGGCCTCGGCATCGCGTACACCTCCGAGGACGACCCGCGCGAGCCGCACGACATCGCCAAGGCGCTCAGCGACATCGTCACCCGCGAGTGCGAGGCCGCCGGGCTCCGTACGCCGCGCATCTCCGTGGAGCCGGGCCGCGCCATCGTGGGCCCGACGGCCTTCACGCTGTACGAGGTGGGCACGATCAAGCCGCTCGAAGGGCTCCGCACGTATGTCAGCGTGGACGGCGGCATGTCCGACAACATCCGTACGGCGCTGTACGACGCCGAGTACAGCGTGGCGCTGGTCTCCCGCGCCTCCGACGCCGAGGCGATGCTGACCCGCGTCGTCGGCAAGCACTGCGAGAGCGGCGACATCGTCGTACGGGACGCGTTCCTCCCCGCCGACCTGGCCCCCGGCGACCTGCTCGCCGTGCCCGCCACCGGCGCGTACTGCCGCTCGATGGCGAGCAACTACAACCACGCGCTCCGGCCGCCGGTCGTCGCCGTCAGGGACGGCGAGGCCCGGGTGATCGTCCGGCGCGAGACGGAGGAAGATCTGCTGCGTCTCGATGTCGGTCACTGAAATACATGTCTCGCAATCTGGACGAGGGGCGGAAACCTTCGTCCGGTGAGTGAGACTGGTGGGCAATCACGCTTCCGCGTGACCGTGCCGGTCGCGTCGGATGAAATCGGATGAAAGGCGTAGGTCGGATGATGCGTACGCGTCCGCTGAAGGTGGCGCTGCTGGGCTGTGGTGTGGTCGGCTCAGAGGTGGCGCGCATCATGACGACGCACGCCGACGACCTCGCCGCGCGGATCGGGGCCCCGGTGGAGCTGGCCGGGGTCGCCGTCCGGCGCCCCGCAAAGGTGCGCGCGGGCATCGACCCCGCGCTGATCACCACCGACGCCACCGCCCTGGTCAAACGGGGCGACATAGACGTGGTGGTCGAGGTCATCGGCGGCATCGAGCCCGCCCGGACACTGATCACCACCGCCTTCGAGCACGGCGCCTCCGTCGTCTCCGCCAACAAGGCGCTGCTCGCCGAGGACGGCACGACGCTCTACGACGCCGCCGACCGGCACGGCCGCGACCTGTACTTCGAGGCGGCCGTCGCGGGCGCCATCCCGCTGGTCAGGCCGCTGCGCGAGTCGCTGGCCGGGGACAAGGTCAACCGCGTCCTCGGCATCGTCAACGGCACGACCAACTTCATCCTCGACCGGATGGACACCGCCGGCGCCGGCTACTCCGAGGCGCTCGACGAGGCCACCGCCCTCGGGTACGCGGAGGCCGACCCGACCGCCGACGTCGAGGGCTTCGACGCCGCCGCCAAGGCCGCCATCCTCGCCGGGATCGCCTTCCACACCCGGGTACGCCTCGACGATGTGCACCGCGAGGGCATCACGGAGGTCACCTCCGCCGACCTCGCCTCCGCGCAGCGCATGGGCTGCACGGTCAAGCTCCTCGCGATCTGCGAGCGGGCCGCCGACGGCCGCTCCGTCACCGCGCGGGTCCACCCGGCGATGATCCCGCTCAGCCATCCGCTCGCCTCCGTGCGCGAGGCGTACAACGCGGTCTTCATCGAGGCCGAGGCGGCCGGGCAGCTCATGTTCTACGGCCCCGGCGCGGGCGGTTCCCCGACTGCCTCCGCCGTCCTCGGCGACCTCGTCGCCGTCTGCCGCAACAAGCTCGCCGGGGCCACCGGGCCCGGGGAGTCCGCGTACACCCAGCTTCCCGTCAGCCCCATGGGCGACGTGGTGACGCGCTACCACATCAGTCTCGACGTGGCCGACAAACCGGGTGTGCTCGCCCAGGTCGCGACGGTCTTCGCCGAGCACGGCGTGTCCATCGACACGGTCCGTCAGAAGGGCCGGCAGGACGGTGCGGGCGAGGCCGCCCTCGTCGTCGTCACCCACCGCGCGGCCGACGCGGCCCTCTCCGGGACCGTCGCGGCACTCCGCAAGCTCGACACCGTGCGCGGTGTCGCCAGCATCATGCGTGTTGAAGGGGAGTAAGGAACCCATGACCAGCAATGGCCTGACCAGCAGTGGCAGCCGCGAGGGCGTCCACCAGTGGCGCGGCATCATCGAGGAGTACCGGCACCGCCTCCCGGTGACGGAGAAGACGCCGGTCGTCACCCTCCGCGAGGGCGGTACGCCGCTCGTCCCGGCGCAGGTGCTCTCGGAGCGTACGGGCTGTGAGGTTCATCTCAAGGTCGAGGGCGCCAACCCCACCGGGTCCTTCAAGGACCGTGGCATGACCATGGCCATCACCCGGGCCAAGGAGGAGGGCGCCCAGGCGGTCATCTGCGCCTCCACCGGCAACACCTCCGCCTCGGCCGCCGCCTACGCCGTACGGGCGGGGATGGTCTGTGCCGTCCTGGTGCCCCAGGGCAAGATCGCCATCGGCAAGATGGGCCAGGCGCTGGTCCACGGCGCCAAGATCCTCCAGGTCGAGGGCAATTTCGACGACTGTCTGACGCTGGCCCGCTCGCTCTCCGACCATTACCCGGTGGCGCTGGTCAACTCGGTCAATCCGGTCCGTATCGAGGGCCAGAAGACCGCCGCGTTCGAGATCGTGGACGCGCTCGGCGACGCCCCGGACATCCATGTGCTGCCCGTCGGGAACGCCGGCAACATCACGGCGTACTGGAAGGGCTACACCGAATACGCCGCCGACGGCGTGGCGGGGCGTACGCCGCGCATGTGGGGGTTCCAGGCGTCCGGCTCCGCGCCGATCGTGCGCGGTGAGATCGTCAAGGACCCGCACACCGTCGCCACCGCGATCCGGATCGGCAACCCGGCCTCCTGGCAGTACGCGCTGGCCGCCCGCGACGAGTCCGGCGGCTTCATCGACGAGGTGACGGACCGCCAGATCCTCGCCGCCTACCGGCTGTTGGCCTCCCAGGAGGGCGTCTTCGTGGAGCCCGCCTCGGCCGCCTCCGTCGCCGGACTGCTCAAGGCCGCGGACGAGGGCAAGGTCGACCCCGGCCAGCGCATCGTCTGCACCGTCACCGGCAACGGGCTCAAGGACCCCGACTGGGCCGTGGCGGGGGCGCCTCAGCCGGTCACCGTGCCGGTCGACGCGGTCGCCGCGGCGGCCCGCCTCGGCCTCGCCTGACCCGTCCCGCCGCACGGGCGGCGGGAAGTACGCATGACCGACATAGGCGCACAGGCAGGCACGCGACACGCATCGTGCGCCTCCTGTGCGCCCTATGTCGCCACCGATCCATCCTTCGATAAGCTGTACCCAATCCGCCCCGCCGCATATGCCGCGGTGCTGCCGCCGTCGTGGCCGCGGGCATTCCGTACGTCCTTCTCGAAACCTTCTCCCGCACACCCCGGAACCCCCACGCAGCCACGCGAATCCGCCGCACCCGCCGCGGCACCGACACCGACACCGCGACACCTCAGCACGTCAGCAAGCCGGTAGCCCAGTACCGCAGTCACAAGGAGAGTCGTCAGAGCGATGGCCGGTCCCGCGTTCCGCGCCGCCGCCGTACGGGTGCGCACCCCCGCCACCAGCGCCAACCTCGGCCCTGGCTTCGACGCCCTGGGCCTGTCGCTGGGGCTCTACGACGACGTGGTGGTCCGTGTCGCCGACTCGGGGCTGCACGTCGACATCGCGGGTGAGGGCGCCGAGACGCTTCCCCGCGACGAGAACCATCTGCTCGTACGGTCCCTCCGTACCGCCTTCGACCTGCTCGGCGGACAGCCGCGCGGCCTGGAGGTCGTCTGTGCCAACCGCATCCCGCACGGCCGCGGCCTGGGCTCCTCCTCGGCCGCGATCTGCGCCGGGATCGTCGCGGCCCGCGCCGTCACCATAGGCGGGGACGCCCGGCTCGACGACGCGGCGCTGCTGGAACTGGCGACCGAGATCGAGGGGCATCCGGACAATGTCGCCGCCTGTCTGCTCGGCGGCTTCACCCTCGCCTGGATGGACGGGGGAGCCGCCCGCGCGATCAGGATGGATCCGGTCCGTTCCATCGTTCCGGTGGTTTTCGTCCCCGCCAAGGCTGTCCTCACGGAGACGGCGCGCGGCCTGCTGCCACGTACGGTCCCCCATGTGGACGCGGCGGCCAACGCCGGTCGCGCGGCCCTCCTCGTCGAGGCCATGACCCGGCGCCCCGAGCTGCTGCTGCCCGCCACGGAGGACCGTCTTCACCAGGACTACCGGGCCCCCGCGATGCCGGAGAGCGTCGCACTGGTCAACCGACTGCGCGCGGACGACGTCCCCGCGGTCGTCTCCGGCGCGGGCCCCACGGTGCTCGCGCTGGTCGAGGACGGTGCGGCCGACAAGGTCGCACGGCTGGCGGGCGAGGGCTGGGCCGCCAACCGGCTCACTCTCGACGTGGCGGGCGCGAGCGTGCTGCCGCTCGGTTCGTAGGGCTCGTGGAGCTCCGGAGGCCGTGGAGCTCTTGGCGAGAACGGCCAGAAGAGATTGCCGGTGAATGAGAGGGGGAATGTTTGTTGGAGCCGGTAGTGTTAACCTCAAGTCTGCAGCCGACGTCTTTCAGGCGCGGTGCATCGTGTCCCACATCGGGACCGCCCTTCTTCCGGGAGCCTCCCCAACTGCCTGAGCAGCCTGCCTGAGCAGTTTTGAGCACGCACCGGAACCGGCACGACACCCCCCGTTTTTCCCAGCGGAGGGCCGAGCAGGGGGACCTCGGGCCGGACCCATCGCTTGTTTGCACGTTTGCAGATTTCTCCGCCGTACCCGGCGGGACCACCGCCCCGGCACGGTCCACCACATGGGACCGCAGCCGGCAGCACAACCGGTCGCCGAGCCAGAAGGCCGACGTCCGCTCCAGGGAAGGACCCTTCGTGAGCGACACCACCGATCTGATGGGCGTGACTGCCGACAGCACTGTCGGCACCACCGCGCCCGCCGAAGGTGCTGCCACTGGCACCACCACACGGCGCCGCCGCTCCGGCACCGGCCTTGACGGCATGGTCCTGGCCGAGTTGCAGCAGGTCGCGTCGGGCCTCGGCATCAGGGGCACCGCGCGGATGCGCAAGAGCCAGTTGATCGAGGTCATCAAGGAAGCACAGGCCGGAGGCGGAGCGGCGGCGAAGACCGCCGCCGGTGCCAACGGCGGCGCCGACGCCGAGACCAAGCCCAAGCGCCGGGCAACTTCCAAGGCCCGTACGGGCGAAGCCGCCGCGTCGGGCGGGGAGGACGTCAAGCAGGGCGCCAAGGCCGAGCAGGCCGTGACCCAGCAGCAGATCGACATCCCCGGCCAGCCCGCCAGCGACGACCAGCCCGCGGGCGAGCGCCGCCGCCGCAGGGCCACCGCGCAGGCCGGCAGCCCCGGCGCGTCGGCGGAGGCCGCGGTGGACGCCCCGGCCGACGTCAAGGTCGAGGAGCGCCCGGACGCCCGGGCGGAGGCGGCCGTGGCCGCCTCCGCCGGCACCGTCACCCAGGGCGAGACCGACGGACGCCGCGGCGACCGCCAGGACCGCGGCCAGCGCGGCGACCGGGACCGCGAGGGACGCCGCGACCGGCAGCGCGACCGCCGGGGCAAGGGCGACGACCAGCAGGGCGGCCAGCAGCAGAGTGGTGGCAACCGGCAGCAGGGCGGCCGGGGCGACCGCGACAACCGCGGTGGCGGCCAGGGACAGCACGGCGGCCAGGGCAACGCCCCCCAGGACGACTTCGACGACGAGGCGGGCGGCCGGCGCGGCCGACGCGGGCGCTACCGCGACCGCCGCGGCCGCCGCGGGCGAGACGAGTTCGGCCCCGGTGAGCCCCAGGTCGCCGACGACGATGTGCTGATCCCCGTCGCGGGCATCCTCGACATCCTCGACAACTACGCGTTCATCAGGACCTCCGGCTACCTGCCGGGCCCCAACGACGTGTACGTCTCGCTCGCCCAGGTCCGCAAGAACGGCCTGCGCAAGGGCGACCACGTCACCGGGGCCGTCCGTCAGCCCAAGGACGGCGAGCGCCGCGAGAAGTTCAACGCGCTCGTCCGCCTCGACTCCGCCAACGGCATGGGGGCCGAATCCGGCCGCGGCCGCCCGGAGTTCCAGAAGCTGACCCCGCTCTACCCGCAGGACCGGCTCCGTCTGGAGACCGACCCGGGCGTGCTGACCACGCGGATCATCGACCTCGTCGCACCGATCGGCAAGGGTCAGCGCGGTCTGATCGTGGCCCCGCCGAAGACCGGCAAGACCATGATCCTCCAGGCCATCGCCAACGCGATCACGGTCAACAGCCCCGAGTGCCACCTGATGGTCGTCCTCGTCGACGAGCGTCCCGAAGAGGTCACCGACATGCAGCGGTCGGTCAAGGGCGAGGTCATCTCCTCGACCTTCGACCGCCCGGCCGAGGACCACACCACCGTCGCGGAACTCGCCATCGAGCGCGCCAAGCGCCTCGTGGAGCTGGGCCACGACGTGGTCGTCCTGCTGGACTCCATCACCCGGCTGGGCCGCGCGTACAACCTCGCGGCGCCCGCCTCCGGACGCATCCTGTCCGGTGGTGTCGACTCGACCGCGCTCTACCCGCCGAAGCGCTTCTTCGGTGCCGCGCGCAACATCGAGGACGGCGGCTCGCTGACCATCCTGGCCACCGCGCTCGTCGAGACCGGCTCGCGCATGGACGAGGTGATCTTCGAGGAGTTCAAGGGCACCGGCAACATGGAGCTCAAGCTCGACCGGAAGCTCTCGGACAAGCGCATCTTCCCGGCGGTCGACGTGGACGCGTCCTCCACCCGCAAGGAGGAGATCCTGCTCGGCGGCGAGGAGCTGGCCGTCGTCTGGAAGCTGCGCCGGGTGCTGCACGCGCTCGACCAGCAGCAGGCCATCGAACTCCTCCTGGACAAGATGAAGAAGACCAAGTCCAACGCGGAGTTCCTGCTCCAGATCCAGAAGACGACCCCGGGCTCCAACGGCAACGACTGACCGGACCCGCAGCGTCCCGTACGCCGTACGGCGAGAACCGCCCCGTCACCCCCGTGACGGGGCGGTTCCCGTTCGTGCGGCCCCCTTCGCAGGGGTCCCGCCCGTGCCCCTCGTCGGGTGCCCGGAGAGGTAGCGGCCGGAGAGCCCGGCCGGAGAGTAATCCCACACGCCCCGCGCGGGCCCCTGGACGCCCTCTGGGCGGCCCCGGGCCCGTCCCAGGGCCCGAATGCCCAGGTGGGCGGCGGTACGCGGGGCAGGGTCCCGGCGGCGGGGCGGGCGCCGGGCCGCCGTCCGGCCGCGTTGCTTTTCCGGACATCCCCACCGCATGCTGTGCAACCCATCTTGATGCTTCACTGTCTGTACAAGTGGCGACATAGTGCGCCTCATCACACGGCAGGAGGTAGCGGGACCCGCACGACGGACAGAGGGAGACCATGGGCGACGGGATCAGCAGCCGAATACGAGGCCGCGGCGGACGCCGCGGGAAGCCGGGCAGGCGCCGCCGCGCCACCGTCATCGCCGCGTGGTCCGCGGCGGCCCTCGTCCTCGTCGGCGGCTCCGGGCTCGGCTACGTCTACTTCAAGCTCAACGGCAACCTGAACGGTGTCGACATCAACGCCCAGCTCGGCCGCGACCGCCCCGCCGGCTCCGGCAACGGCTCCGAGAACATCCTCGTCCTCGGCTCGGACTCCCGCTCCGGCGCCAACGCGAAGTACGGCCAGGACGGCGGCGGCGCCCGCTCGGACACCGCGATGGTCGTCCACGTCTACAAGGGCCACCGGCGGGCCAGCGTCGTCTCCGTACCGCGCGACACCCTGATCGACCGCCCCGCCTGCACCGACTCCGACGGCGCCGCCGTGGCCGGGCAGCGGCTCGCCATGTTCAACACGGCGTACGAGGTGGGCGGCCCGGCCTGCGCGGTCAAGACCGTCGAGCAGATGTCCGGACTGCGCATGGACCACTACATCGAGGTCGACTTCACCGGCTTCAAGAAGCTCGTCGACACACTCGGCGGCGTGAAGATCACCACCACGCGGCCGATCGACGACCCCAAGAGCCACCTCAAGCTCGCCCCCGGCACCCACACCCTGAACGGGGAGCAGTCCCTCGGTCTCGTACGGACCCGCCACAGCGTCGGGGACGGCAGTGACCTCGGCCGGATCCAGCTCCAGCAGTCCTTCATCAAGGCGCTGATCGAGCAGGTCAAGAGCGTCGGCGTGTTCAGCGACCCGAAGAAGCTCTACGACCTCGCCGACACCGCCACCCGTGCGATCACTCCCGACTCCCAGCTCGACTCGGTCGACAAACTGGTCGGGTTCGCCGGCGGGCTCAAGGAGCTCGGCGCCCAGGACGTCCACATGGTCACCCTCCCGGTCCGCTACGACCCGGCGGACCCGAACCGCGTCCTGCCCCTCCCGGCCGCCGCTCAGCAGGTCTGGACGGCCCTGAAGCAGGACAGGCCGGTCCCCGCCTCCGCCACCCGGGACTCGGCGGGCGACAAGGGCTCGGCCCACAGTGTCGTCAACACCGGCTGACGCGGCGCAAAGCCCCGGAAGCCCGGGAATACGTGCGAGCGCCCCCCGGTTTTGGGAGATGCGGCCGGTCCTGGCAGACTGGTACGTCGGCCCCGGTTCACGTCCGCGCAATCAGCGCGTACGACCCGGTGCCCTCCCGGAACTAGGAGAACCCCTTGAAGCGCGACATCCACCCCGCGTACGTCGAGACCCAGGTCAGCTGCACCTGCGGTGCGTCGTTCACCACCCGCAGCACGATCGAGTCCGGCACCATCCGTGCCGACCTGTGCTCCGAGTGCCACCCGTTCTACACGGGCAAGCAGAAGATCCTCGACACCGGTGGCCGCGTGGCCCGCTTCGAGGCCCGCTTCGGCAAGGCCGCCGGCTCCGCCAAGAAGTAGCGAGCCACCTGCGCCGGTCCTCGGCGCCCCGTATGTGCGGGGCACCGGGACCGGCGCTTTGGCGTCCCGCAGCACTGCCGAAGCACCTGCCGCAGCATCTTCTTAACGCGAGCCACGCGAGACACGTGGGCTACGCGAGTCACGCGAGTCACGCAAGAAACACAGGAGCCCCCGAATGTTCGAGGCGGTCGAGGAACTGATCGGCGAGCACGCCGGTCTGGAGAAGCAGCTCGCCGACCCGTCGGTCCACGCCGATCAGGCCAACGCGCGCAAGCTCAACAAGCGTTACGCCGAGCTGACCCCGATCGTCGCCACGTACCGCTCCTGGAAGCAGACCGGCGAGGACATCACCACGGCCCGTGAGTTCGCGGCCGACACGAGTGATCCTTCCGCTGGGGACTTCGCCACCGAGGCCAAGGCCCTGGAGAAGCAGCGCGAGGAACTGACGGAGAAGCTGCGCCTGCTCCTCGTCCCGCGCGACCCCAGCGACGACAAGGACGTCATCCTTGAGGTCAAGGCCGGCGCGGGCGGCGACGAGTCCGCCCTCTTCGCCGGCGACCTGCTGCGCATGTACCTGAGGTACGCGGAGCGCGTCGGCTGGAAGACCGAGATCATCGACGCCACCGAGTCCGAGCTGGGCGGCTACAAGGACGTCCAGGTCGCCGTCAAGACCAAGGGCGGCAACGGCGCCACCGAGCCCGGACAGGGCGTCTGGGCACGGCTGAAGTACGAGGGCGGCGTGCACCGTGTGCAGCGCGTGCCCTCCACCGAGTCGCAGGGCCGTATCCACACCTCGGCCGCCGGTGTGCTGGTCACGCCCGAGGCCGAGGAGGTCGACGTCGAGATCCACGCCAACGATCTCCGTATCGACGTCTACCGCTCCTCGGGACCCGGCGGCCAGTCCGTCAACACCACCGACTCCGCCGTACGCATCACCCACCTGCCGACCGGAGTCGTCGCCTCCTGCCAGAACGAGAAGAGCCAGCTCCAGAACAAGGAGCAGGCCCTGCGTATCCTGCGCTCGCGGCTGCTCGCCGCGGCCCAGGAGGAGGCGGAGAAGAACGCGGCGGACGCCCGGCGCAGCCAGGTCCGTACCGTCGACCGGTCCGAGAAGATCCGTACGTACAACTTCCCGGAGAACCGGATCTCGGACCACCGCGTCGGTTTCAAGGCGTACAACTTGGACCAGGTGCTCGACGGGGACCTGGACGCGGTCATCCAGGCCTGTGTCGACGCCGACTCCGCCGCGAAGCTAGCAGCCGCCCAGTAACAGGATCCGCGGTCACCGCCCCCGGTGACCGCACTCGCAGTCCGGAGGAACCAGCGTGCAGCCACATTCTGGGGGGCCCAGCGACTCCCAGCGGCGCAGCCTGCTGCTCGCGGAGGTGGCCCAGGCCACCCAGCGGCTGGCCGACGCGGGCGTGCCCTCGCCGCGTTTCGACGCGGAGGAGCTCGCCGCGTACGTGCACGCCGTCAAGCGGGGAGAGCTGCACCGCGTCAAGGACGCGGACTTCGACGCCCGCTACTGGGAGGCCGTGGCGCGCCGTGAGGCCCGCGAACCGCTCCAGCACATCACCGGACGCGCCTTCTTCCGCTATCTGGAGCTCCAGGTGGGCCCCGGTGTCTTCGTGCCCCGCCCGGAGACCGAGTCGGTCGTCGGCTGGGCCATAGACGCCGTACGGGCGATGGACGTCGTCGAGCCCGTCGTGGTCGACCTGTGCTCGGGCTCCGGCGCGATCGCGCTCGCCATGGCACAGGAGGTGCCCCGCTCGCGCGTGCACGCCGTGGAGCTGTCCGAGGAGGCCCTGACCTGGACGCGGAAGAACGCCGAGGGATCCAGGGTCACCGTCCACCAGGGGGACGCCTTGAGCGCCCTGCCCGAACTGGACGGCCAGGTCGATCTGGTCATCTCCAACCCGCCGTACATCCCGCTCACCGAGTGGGAGTACGTGGCCCCCGAGGCCCGTGACCACGACCCGGAGATGGCCCTCTTCTCCGGCGAGGACGGCCTCGACACCATTCGCGGCATCGAACGCACCGCGCACCGGCTGCTGCGGCCCGGCGGCCTCGTCGTCGTCGAGCACGCGGACACGCAGGGCGGCCAGGTCCCGTGGATCTTCAGCGAGGAGTCCGGCTGGGCGGACGCCGCGGACCACCCGGACCTGAACAAGCGCCCGCGCTTCGCCACGGCACGCAAGGCGCTGCCGTGACCCTCTCGGTACCTCACGATCCTTCCGCTTCGATGACCCAGACCGCGATGACCCAGACCGTGTTCGCGCACGAGGAGGCTTCCTAAAATGGCTCGGCGATACGACTGCAACGACGCGACCGACCGCACCACGGGTCTGCGGGAGGCCGCGTCCGCCGTGCGCCGCGGTGAGCTGGTCGTGCTGCCCACCGACACCGTGTACGGGATCGGCGCGGACGCCTTCGGCTCCGAGGCCGTCGCCGATCTGCTGGAGGCCAAGGGCCGGGGCCGCAACATGCCCACGCCCGTCCTGATCGGCTCCCCGAACACCCTGCACGGCCTCGTCACGGACTTCTCCGAGCAGGCGTGGGAACTGGTCGACGCGTTCTGGCCGGGCGCCCTGACCCTGGTCGCCAAGCACCAGCCGTCCCTCCAGTGGGACCTGGGGGACACCCGGGGCACGGTCGCGATCCGGATGCCGCTGCACCCGGTGGCGATCGAGCTGCTCACCGAGGTCGGCCCGATGGCCGTCTCCAGCGCCAACCTCACGGGACACCCGGCCCCCGAGGACTGCGACGCGGCCCAGGAGATGCTCGGGGACTCCGTCTCCGTCTACCTCGACGGCGGCCCGACGCCGGGGAACGTGCCGTCCTCGATCGTGGACGTCACCGGCAAGGTCCCGGTGCTGCTGCGGGCCGGCGCCCTCGACGCGGAGGAACTCCGCAAGGTGGTACCCGACCTCGAGGTGGCCAATTGACCGCCCCTGAGGGGCGTGGCATAGCGGAGACCTCGATCACCGGCACCACCTTCCGCATCCTCCACGTCAGTACCGGCAACGTGTGCCGCTCGCCCATCACCGAGCGGCTCAACCGGCACGCCCTGAGCGCCCGCCTGGGGGAGCGGCTGACCGGTGGCCTGATCGTGGAGAGCGCGGGCACCTGGGGCCACGAGGGCGCCGCCATGGAGGCCAACGCGGAGGCCGTCCTCGCCGACTTCGGGGCGGACGCCTCCGGCTTCGTCGGCCGCGAACTGCTCGACGAGCACGTCATCCGCGCGGACCTCGTCCTCACCGCGACCCGCGACCACCGCGCCCAGGTCATCTCGATGGGCCACTCGGCGGGGCTGCGCACGTTCACGCTGAAGGAGTTCACCCGCCTGGTGCGGGCCATAGACCCGGCGACGCTGCCCGACCCCCTGGACGAGGGCGTCGTGGAGCGCGCCCGCGCCCTGGTGCGCGCCGCGGCGGCGCTCCGCGGCTGGCTGCTGGCGCCGACGGCGGAGGCGGACGAGGTGTACGACCCGTACGGGGCGCCGATCACGTTCTTCCGCTCGATCGGCGAGGAGATCCACCAGGCCCTGGACCCGGTGGTCACGGCGCTCACCGGCGTACCCGCGAAGCCGTAGCCACACCTGATCCGTCCCCGCACCGCCGGGCGGGCCGGGTCTGCCTCCCCGCACCGCCGGGCGCACCGGGTCCCCGCGGCCTACATTGGAAGGCGTCACGCACCGCCGAGGCCCGGAGCCCGTCATGCCGGTCGTCATCGAACCCCACGCGGAGCCTCACGCGGGCCCCCGCCCGGCCCGCAGCGCGCCGGAGGCGGCGCTGGAGGTCCTGCGGCGCCAGGACCCCGAGATGGCCGAGATCATGCTCGGCGAGGCGCGGCGCCAGGCCGACAGCCTGCAGCTCATCGCCGCCGAGAACTTCACCTCGCCCGCCGTGCTCGCGGCGCTCGGCTCCCCGCTCGCCAACAAGTACGCCGAGGGCTACCCCGGCGCCCGCCACCACGGCGGCTGCGAGCTGGTGGACGCCGCCGAGCGGGTCGCCGTCGCGCGGGCCCGGGCGCTGTTCGGGGCCGAGCACGCCAACGTACAGCCGCACTCCGGGTCGTCCGCCGTGCTCGCGGCGTACGCCGCGCTGCTGCGGCCCGGGGACACCGTCCTCGCCATGGGGCTGACGTACGGCGGGCACCTCACGCACGGCTCACCCGTCAACTTCTCGGGGCGCTGGTTCGACTTCGTGGGGTACGGGGTCGACGCGCGGACCGGGCTCATCGACTACGCGCAGGTGCGTCACCTGGCGCGGACGCACCGCCCCAAGGCGCTGGTGTGCGGCTCGATCTCCTATCCGCGCCATATCGACTACGCGGCCTTCAGGGAGATCGCCGACGACGTGGGCGCCTATCTGATCGCCGACGCGGCGCACCCCATCGGGCTGGTCGCCGGGGGCGCTGCGCCCAGCCCCGTGCCGTACGCGGACGTCGTGTGCGCGACGACGCACAAGGTGCTGCGCGGTCCGCGCGGCGGGATGATCCTGTGCGGCGCGGAGTACGCGGAGCGCGTCGACCGCGCCGTGTTCCCGTTCACGCAGGGCGGCGCGCAGATGCACACCATCGCCGCGAAGGCGGTGGCCTTCGGGGAGGCGGCCACTCCGGCGTACGCCACATACGCGCACCAGGTCGTCGCCAACGCGCGGGCGCTGGCCGAGGCGCTGGCCGAGGAGGGGTTCGGGATCACCACGGACGGCACGGACACCCATCTGCTCACCGTCGATCCCGCGCCGCTCGGTGTGGACGGCAGAACCGCCCGCGGCCGGCTCGCGGCGGCGGGCGTGGTGGTGGACACCTGCGCGCTGCCGGCCGCCGACGGGCGTGGCGTACGGCTGGGTACGGCCGCCGTGACCACTCAGGGCATGCGTGAGGGCGAGATGGGGCGGGCGGGGGCCCTCATCGCCTCGGCGGTGCGGGAGGACGCTCAGGGGGCCGCTGGGGCCTCTACGGCTCGCGGTGCGCTCCGTGACACGGTCAGGGAATTGGTGGGCCGTTTCCCGCCGTATCCGACCGTTTCCTGAATGGAACTTTCCGTACGGGGAACCCGTGCAACCGTTCCGCTCCCCTCCGTGTCCTGGCTCATAGGCGACCGGATTTCCGTCCCGAGGTCCGGCGCGGGCTAATGTGTGGGGCTGAGATGGCCAGCGATTCCTGTGGGGCAGCCCGTGCGTGATTACCTGCTGACGCTCTGCGTGACGGCCGCGGTGACCTATTTGCTGACCGGTCCGGTGCGGAAGTTCGCCATCGCGACCGGAGCGATGCCGGAGATCCGCGCCCGCGACGTGCACCGCGAACCGACGCCGAGGCTCGGCGGTATCGCCATGTTCTTCGGCCTGTGCGCCGGACTGCTCGTCGCGGACAACCTGCAGAACCTCAACGGGGTCTTCGAGCTGTCGAACGAACCGCGCGCGCTGCTCTCCGGCGCCGCGCTGATCTGGCTGATCGGTGTCCTGGACGACAAGTTCGAGATCGACGCCCTGATCAAGCTCGGCGCGCAGATGATCGCGGCCGGTGTGATGGTCATGCAGGGGCTGACGATCCTGTGGATCCCGGTGCCCGGTATCGGCACGGTCGCGCTGACCTCGTGGCAGGGCACCCTGCTGACCGTGGCGCTGGTGGTGATCACCATCAACGCGGTCAACTTCGTGGACGGTCTCGACGGTCTCGCGGCCGGCATGGTCTGCATCGCCGCCGCGGCGTTCTTCCTGTACACGTACCGGATCTGGTACGGGTACGGCATCGAGGCGGCGGCCCCCGCGACGCTCTTCGCGGCGATCCTGATCGGCATGTGCGTGGGCTTCCTGCCGCACAACATGCATCCGGCGCGGATCTTCATGGGCGACTCCGGGTCGATGCTGATCGGCCTGGTGCTCGCGGCGGGCGCGATCTCGGTGACCGGCCAGGTCGACCCGGACGCGCTGAAGATCTTCGAGGGGTCGACCCGCCAGGCCACCCACGCGGCGCTGCCGGTCTTCATCCCGCTGCTGCTGCCGCTGACGATCATCGCGATCCCGTTCGCCGACCTCGTGCTGGCGGTCGTACGCCGCACCTGGAACGGCAAGTCGCCGTTCGCCGCCGACCGCGGCCATCTGCACCACCGGCTGCTGGAGATCGGCCACTCGCACAGCAGGTCGGTGCTGATCATGTACTTCTGGTCGGCGCTGATCGCGTTCGGTGTGGTCGCGTACTCGGTGCACTCGGCGTCGATGTGGATCCTGCTGGTCGTGGTGGCGCTGAGCGCGGTGGGCCTGGTCCTGCTGCTGCTGCCGCGCTTCACCCCGCGGGCGCCGCTGTGGGCGCAGGCGTACGTACCGCCGCGCTACCGGCGTCGCAGGCGTACGGCCGCGGCCGTGGAGGCGCCCGAGGCCCTGGAAGGCACGGAGGGGGGAGCGGACGGTGCGGCGGTCGGAGCCGCCTGTGCCCACGCACAGGAGCACGAGCCGGCCGCTGAAGTTCGTACGCCCGTTCCGGCCGGCGTCAACGGGGCGACCGCCATCGGCGCTCGTTCGCGTCTACCCGACCGAAGGAAGGCCGGCTCACGGCAGTGACCTGCCCCTCATTTCCCCCGCTGGGCCCCAATACCAGACAAGATGAACCCTTGTCCTGCACACACGCGCGGGCTCACTCTCATGTGTGACGGTCCGCACACCCCCATGGTAAAGACCTCATCAAATAGTTTGTGATACTGTTCACGAGACCCGGCGACAGAGCCGAAGGACCGTAGTGCGACGGTCCGTTGGCCCGAGAAACTCTCTCTCGGACCGGGCATACGCTCGTCTGTGACGACACCACCTGCCCCACCCATTCAGCGGAGCTGCCGCCATGCCGTCCAACGACGTCCGGAACCTCCTTCACACCGCCGTGCCCACCGCTGCCGTCGGCGTCATCGCCGCGGCCGTCAGTGGTGTGGTCGCGGGCGGCAAGGGGGCGCTGGGAGCCGCGGTCGGCACACTGGTGGTGATCGTTTTCATGGGTATCGGGCTCGTGGTGCTCGAACGCACGGCCAAGTCACTTCCGCACCTTTTCCAGGCGATGGGTCTGATGCTCTACACGGCTCAGCTCCTGTTGCTGGTCATCTTTGTCGGCCTGTTCAAGAACACGACACTGTTCGAACCGAAGGCGTTCGCCTTCACGCTCGTCGTGGCGACCCTCGTCTGGATCGCCGCACAGGCGCGTGCCCACATGAAGGCCAAGATCCTCTACGTCGAACCCGAGTCCTCGACGGCCGGAAAGGCCGAGAAGTCAGGGTCATCGGCGTGAGGGGTAGGGCCGGGATAAGTGCCCGTTCGGGAAACTGCTATCGTCCGGTGCCAACTGCGGCATTGCGGGCGCGGGCATCCGAGCTGACGCCTGTTCCTGCGCGAGGCTCAACGCCCGACCGCTGTTCCCACATCCGTCACACCAGTCCAGTGCCGAACCGCGGCCGCGCGCCGCGCCGACACAACGAGGTTGCCGTACCTATGCGCCATGCTGAAGGAGCCCGCGGTGAGTGCTGACCCGACGCAGGTGCTCGCCTTCGAGACCGACTGCCACATCTTCGACGGTTGTGGCTTTCCGGCACCCGGCCTGCACTCGTTCCTGTTCGAGCCGATCTTCGGCAACGCGGACAGCAACGTGTACTTCAACAAGACGATGCTGCTGGCGCTGCTCGGCTCGATCATCATCGTCGGCTTCTTCTGGGCTGCTTTCGGTAAGCCCAAGGTGGTGCCCGGCAAGCTCCAGATGATCGGTGAGGCCGGCTACGACTTCATCCGGCGCGGCGTCGTCTACGAGACGATCGGCAAGAAGGAAGGCGAGAAGTACGTTCCGCTCGTCGTCTCGCTGTTCTTCTTCGTCTGGATGATGAACCTCTGGTCCGTCATCCCGGTCGCCCAGTTCCCCGTGACCTCGATCATCGCGTACCCGGTCGGCCTGGCCGCCATCGTCTACATCACGTGGGTCTCGCTGACCTTCAAGCGGCACGGCTTCGTCGGTGCCTTCAAGAACTTCACCGGCTACGACAAGTCGCTCGGCCCGGTCCTGGCGCTGTCCATGCCCATCGAGCTCTTCTCGAACCTGCTCGTCCGGCCGTTCACCCACGCGGTGCGACTGTTCGCCAACATGTTCGCGGGCCACACGCTGCTGCTGCTCTTCACGATCGCCAGTTGGTACCTGCTGAACGGGATCGGCATCGCCTACGCCGGTGTCTCGTTCGTGATGGTCATCGTGATGACCGCCTTCGAGCTGTTCATCCAGGCCGTCCAGGCCTATGTGTTCGTCCTCCTGACGTGCAGCTTCATCCAGGGCGCGCTCGCCGAGAGCCACTGAACGCCCACTACTTCAGATCCCGCAGACGTCCGGTGGCCAACCCCCACCGGTCCGTGAAAGAGAAGGAAGAATCAGCATGGCTGCCACTGAGACCCTTGCCGCCGTCACCGGCTCCCTCAGCTCCGTCGGTTACGGTCTTGCCGCCATCGGCCCCGGCGTCGGCGTCGGCATCATCTTCGGTAACGGTACGCAGGCCCTGGCCCGTCAGCCCGAGGCCGCCGGCCTCATCCGCGCCAACCAGATCCTCGGTTTCGCGTTCTGTGAGGCGCTGGCCCTCATCGGCCTGGTCATGCCCTTCGTCTACCCGTAAGACGAACCGCGACCACCAGCTTTTTAGACGAAAGGCACTGATGTGAACCCCATGGTTCAGCTCGCGGCGGAGGAAGCGCAGAACCCGCTGATCCCGCCGATCCCCGAGCTCGTCATCGGCCTGATCGCCTTTGTCATCGTCCTCGGCTTCCTCGCCAAGAAGCTCCTCCCGAACATCAACAAGGTTCTGGACGAGCGGCGCGAGGCCATCGAGGGCGGGATCGAGCAGGCGGAGGCCGCCAAGACCGAGGCCCAGAGCGTCCTGGAGCAGTACAAGGCCCAGCTCGCCGAGGCCCGGCACGAGGCCGCCCGGCTCCGTCAGGAGGCGACCGAGCAGGGCACCGCCATCATCCAGGAGATGAAGGCGGAAGGGCAGCGGCAGCGGGAAGAGATCATCGCCGCCGGGCACGCCCAGATCGAGGCGGACCGCAAGGCCGCGGCCAGCGCGCTCCGTCAGGACGTGGGCAAGCTCGCCACCGACCTGGCCGGCAAGCTCGTCGGCGAGTCCCTTGAGGACTCCGCCCGGCAGAGCCGCACCATCGACCGCTTCCTCGACGAGCTCGAGGACGGCGCTTCGAAGGCCGAGGCCACCCGATGACGGTGCGCGGGGCGAGCCGCGAGGCGCAGTCCGCCGCACGTGAGCGTCTCGACGCGCTGACCGACTCCACGTCGGTCGACGCCGCGAAGCTCGCGGACGAGCTGGCCGCCGTCACCGCGCTGCTCCACCGTGAGGTGTCGCTGCGCCGGGTCCTGACCGACCCGGCACGGACCGGCGAGTCCAAGGCCGAGCTGGCCGGGTCGCTGCTGCGCGGCCAGGTGGGCGGTTCCACCGCCGACCTGGTCACCGGCATGGTCCGCAGCCGCTGGTCGCAGCCGCGCGACCTGGTCGACTCGATCGAGGAGCTCGCCTCCATCGCCGAGCTGACCGACGCGCAGCGGGCCGGCGGTCTGGACGACGTCGAGGACGAGCTGTTCCGGTTCGGCCGGATCGTCGAGTCCAGCCCCGCGCTGCGCGCCGCGCTCACCGACCAGTCGGCGACGGCCACCGCCAAGACCGGGCTGCTGCGCAGCCTGCTCGGCGGCCGGGCCAATCCGGCCACGGAACGCCTGGTAGTGCGTCTTGTGACGCTGCCCCGGGGACGTAGCCTGGAAGCGGGTCTCCAGACCCTCTCCCGGCTCGCCGCGGCGCGCCGGGACCGGATGGTCGCCGTCGTGACCTCGGCGGTACCGCTCACCGAGGGGCAGAAGCGGCGCCTCGGCGCGGCACTGGCCAAGCTGTACGGCCACCCGATGCACCTCAACCTCGACGTGGACCCCGAGGTCCTCGGCGGGGTGTCGGTCCGCGTCGGTGACGAGGTCGTCAACGGCACGGTCGCGGAGCGTCTCGACGAGGCGACCCGGCGGCTGGCCGGCTGACGCCGGCAGGTTTTCAGAGTTACAGAGCGACAGAGCAGGACAGCGGCCCGGTTGGGCCGTGCAGAGAATTGCAGAAGATTCCTGGGGGTCGCCCCCAGAGGCAAGAACGCAGACCCCCAAGAAACTTCGGGCCCAACAAGGAGAGCAGGGAACCCAGATGGCGGAGCTCACGATCCGGCCGGAGGAGATCCGGGACGCGCTGGAGAACTTTGTCCAGTCGTACAAGCCGGACGCGGCCTCGCGCGAGGAGGTCGGTACGGTCAGCGTGGCCGGCGACGGTATCGCCAAGGTCGAGGGACTTCCCTCGGCCATGGCGAACGAGCTGCTGAAGTTCGAGGACGGCACCCTCGGTCTCGCCCTCAACCTCGAGGAGCGCGAGATCGGTGCGATCGTCCTCGGTGAGTTCAGCGGTATCGAGGAGGGGCAGCCGGTCACCCGTACCGGCGAGGTCCTCTCCGTGGCGGTCGGCGAGGGATACCTCGGTCGCGTCGTCGACCCCCTCGGCAACCCGATCGACGGCCTCGGCGAGATCGCGACCGAGGGCCGCCGCGCCCTCGAACTGCAGGCCCCCGGCGTCATGGTCCGCAAGTCGGTCCACGAGCCGATGCAGACCGGCTACAAGGCCGTCGACGCCATGGTGCCGATCGGCCGCGGCCAGCGCCAGCTCATCATCGGCGACCGCCAGACCGGCAAGACCGCCCTGGCCGTCGACACGATCATCAACCAGCGTGACAACTGGCGCTCCGGCGACACGAAGAAGCAGGTCCGCTGCATCTACGTCGCCATCGGCCAGAAGGGCTCCACCATCGCGTCCGTGCGCGGTGCCCTGGAGGAGGCCGGCGCGCTGGAGTACACGACCATCGTCGCCGCCCCCGCGTCCGACCCGGCCGGCTTCAAGTACCTGGCGCCGTACACCGGTTCGGCCATCGGCCAGCACTGGATGTACGAGGGCAAGCACGTCCTCATCATCTTCGACGACCTCTCGAAGCAGGCCGACGCCTACCGCGCCGTCTCCCTGCTGCTGCGCCGCCCGCCGGGCCGTGAGGCGTACCCGGGCGACGTCTTCTACCTGCACTCGCGTCTGCTGGAGCGCTGCGCCAAGCTCTCCGACGAGCTGGGCGCCGGTTCGATGACGGGTCTGCCGATCGTCGAGACGAAGGCCAACGACGTCTCCGCGTTCATCCCGACCAACGTCATCTCCATCACCGACGGCCAGTGCTTCCTGGAGTCCGACCTCTTCAACGCCGGCCAGCGGCCCGCGCTGAACGTCGGTATCTCGGTCTCCCGTGTCGGTGGCTCCGCCCAGCACAAGGCCATGAAGCAGGTCTCAGGCCGGCTCCGCGTGGACCTCGCCCAGTACCGCGAGCTGGAGGCGTTCGCGTCCTTCGGTTCCGACCTGGACGCGGCCTCGAAGGCGTCGCTGGAGCGCGGCAAGCGCATGGTCGAGCTGCTGAAGCAGCCCCAGTACGCGCCGTACCCGATGGAGGAGCAGGTCGTCTCCGTCTGGGCCGGCACCACCGGTCGGATGGACGACGTACCGGTCGAGGACATCCGCCGCTTCGAGAGCGAGCTGCTGGAGCACCTGCGCCGTGAGCGCAAGGAGCTGCTGACCAGCATCGCCGAGGGCGGCAAGATGTCCGACGACACGCTGCAGTCCGTCGGGGACGCCATCGCCGCCTTCAAGCGGCAGTTCGAGACGTCGGACGGGCAGCTCCTCGGGGACGACGCGCCGGCCGTCAACGCCTCCAAGTGACGACGGAAGGGACCTGACTCATGGGAGCCCAGCTCCGGGTCTACAAGCGTCGCATCAAATCCGTCACCGCGACCAAGAAGATCACCAAGGCGATGGAGATGATCGCCGCCTCGCGCATCGTCAAGGCGCAGCGCCAGGTGGCGGCATCGACGCCGTACGCGACCGAGCTCACCCGCGCGGTGACCGCGGTGGCGACCGGCTCCACGACCAAGCACCCCCTGACGACCGAGGTCGAGCGTCCGACCCGGGCCGCGGTCCTGCTCATCACGAGCGACCGCGGTCTGGCCGGCGGCTACTCCTCGAACGCGATCAAGGCGGCCGAGCGTCTGACGAGCCGGCTCATCAATGAGCGCAAGGACGTCGAGACCTACATCGTGGGTCGCAAGGGAGTCGCGTACTACGGCTTCCGTGAGCGTCCGGTCGCGGACTCGTGGACGGGCTTCACGGACAACCCCACCTACGCCGACGCGAAGGCGGTGGCCGCCCCGCTCATCGAGGCGATCACCAAGGACACGACGCACGGCGGGGTGGACGAGATCCACATCGTCTTCACCGAGTTCATCTCGATGATGACGCAGACCCCGATCGAGAACCGGCTGCTGCCGCTGGCGCTCACCCCGAGCACCGCGGAGGAGTCCGCCGAGGTCCTCAAGCGGGGGGCCGAGGTCCTGCCGCTGTTCGACTTCGAGCCGTCGGCGGAGGACGTCCTCGACGCCCTGCTGCCGCGCTACGTCGAGAGCCGTATCTACAACGCGCTGCTCCAGGCCGCCGCTTCCAAGCACGCTGCCACCCGTCGCGCGATGAAGTCGGCGACCGACAACGCCGGGGATCTCATCAAGAGCCTCTCCCGGCTTGCCAACGCGGCCCGCCAGGCCGAAATCACCCAGGAAATCAGCGAGATCGTCGGTGGCGCGAGCGCCCTGGCCGACGCGACCGCGGGGAGTGAAAATTAATGACGACCACAGTTGAGGCGGCCACCCCGGGGAGCACGGCCGCGGGCCGCGTATCCCGGGTCATCGGCCCGGTCGTCGACGTGGAGTTCCCCGTCGACGCGATGCCGGAGATCTACAACGCGCTGCACGTCGAGGTGGCCGACCCGGCCGAGGACGGCAAGCTCAAGACGCTGACCCTCGAAGTCGCCCAGCACCTGGGCGAGGGCCTGGTCCGCGCGGTCTCGATGCAGCCCACCGACGGTCTGGTCCGCCAGGCCCCGGTGACCGACACGGGCAACGGCATCACGGTGCCCGTCGGTGACATCACCAAGGGCAAGGTGTTCAACACCCTCGGTCAGATCCTGAACGAGCCGGAGGCCGAGGCGCAGGTCACCGAGCGCTGGCCGATCCACCGCAAGGCCCCGGCCTTCGACCAGCTCGAGTCGAAGACCGAGATGTTCGAGACCGGCCTGAAGGTCGTCGACCTGCTGACCCCGTACGTCAAGGGCGGCAAGATCGGTCTGTTCGGTGGTGCGGGCGTCGGCAAGACGGTCCTCATCCAGGAAATGATCATGCGTGTGGCCAAGCTGCACGACGGTGTCTCGGTGTTCGCCGGTGTCGGTGAGCGCACGCGTGAGGGCAACGACCTCATCGACGAGATGACCGACTCGGGCGTGCTGGACAAGACCGCGCTGGTCTTCGGCCAGATGGACGAGCCGCCGGGGACCCGTCTGCGGGTGGCGCTCTCGGCGCTGACCATGGCGGAGTACTTCCGCGATGTGCAGAAGCAGGACGTGCTGCTCTTCATCGACAACATCTTCCGCTTCACCCAGGCCGGTTCCGAGGTCTCCACGCTGCTCGGCCGCATGCCGTCCGCGGTGGGGTACCAGCCGACCCTGGCGGACGAGATGGGTGTGCTCCAGGAGCGCATCACGTCGACCCGTGGTCACTCGATCACCTCGATGCAGGCGATCTACGTGCCCGCGGACGACCTGACCGACCCGGCCCCGGCCACGACGTTCGCGCACCTCGACGCGACGACCGTGCTGTCGCGTCCGATCTCGGAGAAGGGCATCTACCCGGCGGTGGACCCGCTGGACTCGACGTCCCGCATCCTGGACCCGCGGTACATCTCGCAGGAGCACTACGACGCGGCCAGCCGCGTCAAGGGGATCCTGCAGAAGAACAAGGACCTCCAGGACATCATCGCGATCCTCGGTATCGACGAGCTGGGCGAGGAGGACAAGCTCGTCGTCCACCGTGCCCGTCGCGTCGAGCGCTTCCTGTCGCAGAACACCCACGCCGCCAAGCAGTTCACCGGCCTGGACGGTTCCGACGTGCCGCTCGACGAGTCGATCGCCGCGTTCAACGCGATCTGCGAAGGGGAGTACGACCACTTCCCCGAGCAGGCGTTCTTCATGTGCGGTGGCCTGGACGACCTGAAGGCCAAGGCCAAGGAACTCGGCGTTTCCTGAGCCTCTGGTTCAGGGAGGGGGGCGGGTTCGTCCCGCCCCCCCTCCGATGCCCTCATCGACACCCCATAGAATTGAAGCCAACACCCGGCGATACGGCCGGGTGGTGACCCGAGGAGCCACCCATGGCTGCTGAGCTGCATGTCGAGCTGGTCGCCGCGGACCGCAGTGTCTGGTCCGGCGAGGCCACGCTGGTCGTCGCGCGTACCACCTCCGGCGACATCGGCGTCATGCCCGGTCACCAGCCGCTGCTCGGTGTGCTGGAGTCGGGCCCGGTGACCATTCGTACGAGTGACGGCGCAACGGTCGTGGCGGCTGTCCACGGCGGTTTCCTGTCGTTCGCCGACAACAAGCTCTCGCTGCTCGCGGAGATCGCCGAGCTGGCGGACGAGATCGACACCCAGCGCGCGGAGCTGGCGCTGGAGCGTGCCAAGTCGGGCGAGGACGACGCCGCCGAGCGTCGCGCCGCCGTCCGGCTGCGTGCGGTGGCGGCCCATTAAGGGTCGTCGCAACGGATTCACCCTCAGCCGCGGCTCGCTCCGGACCCCTCCGGACCGGGTCGCGGCTGAGGCGATGCGGGTGCGGTACAGCGGTATGCGGTTCCTGTTCCGGTAACTGGATGAGGCGAGGAGGTCGGTGTTGATGGTCCTCGCTCTGCTTGTCTGCGGACTGGTCGTCGTACTGGTTGCGGTGGGGCTCTTCGTCTTCGGACTGCGCCGGCGGCTGATCCAGCGTTCCGGTGGCACCTTCGACTGCAGTCTGCGGTGGAACGTTCCAGAGGAGCCGGATCTCTCCGGCAAGGGCTGGGTGTACGGGGTCGCCCGCTACAACAGCGACCGCATCAACTGGTTCCGGGTCTTCTCGTACGCGCCGCGCCCCCGCCGTACGCTGGAGCGCTCCGCCATCGAGGTGCTGGCCCGCCGCGCCCCCGAGGGCGAGGAGGAGCTGGCGCTCCTCTCCGACGCGGTGATCCTGGGCTGTACGCACGACGGCGTCAAGCTGGAGCTGGCGATGAGTGACGACGCGCTCACGGGCTTTCTGGCCTGGCTGGAGGCGGCGCCGCCGGGACAGCGTGTGAACGTCGCCTGAGCAGGACGTCGCCGGTGCGGAAGGCACCGGAGCGGTGGGCGCCTGAGCAGGACGTCGCCCGTGCGGACGGTCGCTCCACGGGCGTGGGAGAGGGGCGGCACCGCGTGCGCGGCACCGCCCCTGTGGTGCGTGGTCGTCCTCCGTGCGATCGAGCGGTCAGCCGAGTCCGCTGTTGATCGCCGTCACCAGTTCACCGTCGGCCGTGTCCCCGGTGAAGTCCCAGAAGAACGCGCCGCCCAGGCTCTGCTGGTTGGCCCAGGCCATCTTGGACCGGATCGTCGCCGGGGTGTCGTAGCTCCACCAGTTCGTGCCGCAGTACGCGTACGCCGTACCGCCGACCGTGCCGTTGGCCGGGCAGCTGGTCTTGAGCACCTTGTAGTCCTCGATGCCCGCCTCGTACCTGCCGGGCGCCGGTCCGGTCGCGGTGCCGCCCGGGGCGGCCTGGGTGACCCCGGTCCAGCCGCGTCCGTAGAAGCCGATGCCGAGCAGCAGCTTCTTCGCCGGCACGCCCTGCGCCTTGAACTTGGCGATCGCCTCGGCGGAGTTGAAGCCCGCCTGCGGGATGCCCGGGTACGAGGTGAGCGGGGAGTGCGGGGCCGTCGGGCCCTGCGCGGAGAAGGCGCCGAAGAAGTCGTACGTCATGACGTTGAACCAGTCCATGTACTGGGCCGCGCCCGCGTAGTCGACCTTGTCGATCTTTCCACCGGCCGAGGCGTCCGCCGTGACGGCGGCGGTGACCAGGTTGTTCGCGCCGAACTTGGCGCGCATCGCCTGCATCATGTTCTTGAAGACGGCCGGACCGCTGGTGTCGCAGGACAGGCCGCACCCGTTCGGGTACTCCCAGTCCAGGTCGATGCCGTCGAACACGTCGGCCCAGCGCGGGTCCTCCACCAGGTCGTAACAGGACTGCGCGAAGGCGGCCGGGTTCTGCATGGCCTGGCCGAAGCCGCCGGACCAGGTCCAGCCGCCGAAGGACCAGAGGACCTTGATGTTCGGGTTCTTGGCCTTGAGCTTGCGCAGCTGGTTGAAGTTGCCGCGCAGCGGCTGGTCCCACGTGTCGGCGACGCCGTCGACGGACTGGTCGGCGGTGTACGCCTTGTCGGTCGCGGCGTAGCTGTCACCCATGACGCACTTGCCGCCGGTGACGTTGCCGAACGAGTAGTTGATGTGCGTGATCTTGCTCGCCGACCCCGACGTCACCAGGTTCTTGACGTGGTAGTTCCGGTCGTAGACGCCCCACTCGGTGAAGTAGCCGAGCTTGACCTTGGCGCCCGGGTTGCCCGGGTCGGTGGAGCCGGTCGTACGGACCGCGCGGGCGCCGCTGACGGGGCCCGTCTGGTCGGCGGTGTCCCGTGCCTGGACGGTGTACGAGTAGTCCGTGCCCGCGCTCAGTCCGGTGTCCGTGTACGTCGTGCCGGTGACGGTGGCGACCTTGGCGCCGCCGCGCAGCACGTCGTAGTTCTTGATGCCCTTGTCGTCGGTGGCCGCGCTCCAGCTCAGCTTGACCGAGGTGTTGGTGATGTCGCTCGCGGTCGGGGTGCCCGGGGCGGAGGGCGGGTTGTCGCCGGGCACGCTGGGACCGCCGTCGCAGGAGGCGCCGTTGAGCTTGCAGCCGGTGGGGGAGCCCGTGCCGGAGCCGTTGAAGCCGAAGCTGATCGAGGCGCCGGCCGCGAGCGTCCCGTTCCAGGACTTGTTCTTCGCGGTCCAGTGGTTGCCGGAGCCGGTGATGTCGGCGTCCCAGCCGGAGGTGACGGCGGTGCCGGAGGGGAAGTCCCACTCCACCGTCCACGAGCTGAGGGCGGTGGTTCCGGTGTTCTTCACCGTCCACTTGCCCTCGAAGCCGGTGCCCCAGTCGGAGACCTTGGTGTACGTGGCGGTGGCGGAGGTGGCGGCCTGGGCCGGGGTGGCCAGACCGACCAGGGCCGCGAGGGGGAGCAGCAGGGCGGTCAGGGCGGCGACGCCGCGGGAACCGCGTCTGCCTCTGTCTCTGCCCCGGTCTCTCTCTCCGGGTCTGTGGGGATGGGGGATGCGTCGGGTGTTCAAGGCGTGCTCCTGGGGTGAGGACCGGAGTACGTACGGGACGTGAGCACACACCGCAGGGCTCACCGCAGTGTGTGCGGTGAGAGTAGGAAGGTCTGGACCACTCGTCAATAGGTCCAGACCAAAGCAGAGGTCTCGACGCATCCGCCGGCCGGGGTTCCTCAGACGCCCAACTCCTGGGCGAGCACGGCCGCCTGGACCCGGCTGCGCAGCTCCAGCTTGCCGAGGACCCGGCTCACATGGGTCTTCACCGTGGCCTCCGCCATGTCGAGCCGCCGTGCGATCTCCGCGTTCGACAGCCCTTCGCCCAGCCGGGAGAGCACCTCGCGCTCCCGGCGTGTCAGCACGTCCAGGATCGCGGGATCGGGCCCGCCGGGCGCCCGCACCGGCCGGGGCGCGGCGAACTCCGCGATCAGCCGCCGGGTGACCGCGGGCGCGATCAGTCCCTCGCCGCGCGCCACCGTCCGTACGGCGGTGAGCAGTTCACCCGCCTCGGCGTTCTTCAGCAGAAAGCCGGAGGCGCCCGCGCGCAGCGCCCCGAAGACGTACTCGTCCAGGTCGAACGTGGTGAGGACGAGGACGTCCGCCAGCTCCTCCGCGACCACCTGCCGGGTCGCCGACACCCCGTCGAGGCGCGGCATCTGCACATCCATCAGCACCAGGTCGGGGCGGAGCTCACGGGCGAGCGCGACCGCCCGTTCGCCGTCCGCGGCCTCCCCGACCACCTCGATGTCGGGCGCGCTGCGCAGGATCAGCACCAGCCCCGCCCGTACCGCCGACTGGTCCTCCGCGACCAGAACCCGGATCGTCATCGCGTCGTGTCCCCTTCCCCGGCCCGTCCGGCCGGTGCGACCGGCAGGTCCGCCCGTACCACCCAGACCTTGTCCGTACCGCCGGCCCCGTCCTCCGCGGTGACCGGGCCCGCCTCGAAGACCCCGTCCAGCAGGGCGACCCGCTCGCGCATCCCCACCAGGCCCGCGCCGGACCCCGGGGCGCGCGGTCCGGGCCGGTCGCCGAACGGGCTGGTGACCGTTACGGCCAGGGTGTGGTCCGTGAGCGCCAGTTCGACGGCGACCGTGCCGGGCACCGCGTGCTTGAGCGCGTTGGTCAGCGACTCCTGGACGATGCGGTACGCGGCCAGCCCGACCGGCGCGGGCAGCGTGTTGGGGTGGCCCGCGTCCTCGTCGTCGGCCGGCGCGGTGCCGCGCCGGTCGGTCAGCGTGAAGCCGAGCCCGCTGGAGGCACCGTTCGTGCGGGCCTGCTCCAGCAGGGTGTCCAGCGCGTCCAGGGTCGGCGCGGCGGCCGGCTCGCGCTCCCCGTCGCCCTCCCGCAGCAGTCCGATCAGCCGCCGCATCTCGGCGAGCCCCGCCACGCTGTTCTCCCGGATGACGGCGAGCGCGTCCCTGCTCGTGCCCGCGTCGTCGAGGGAGAGCGCGGCGGTCGAGTGGATCGCGATGGCCGACAGGTGGTTGGCGACCATGTCGTGCAGTTCACGCGCCATCCGGGAGCGCTCGGCGGTCACCGCCTGCGTCCGGTCGATCTCGGCCAGCAGCGCGGTCTGCTCCGCCCGGAGCCGGGCCGTCTCGGCGGCCTCGCGGTGATTGCGTACGAGGGCGCCGGTGGAGGCGGGGGCGAAAGCGACCAGTGCGGTGGCCACACCGATGAGCAGGGACTCCACCGTCTGGAGCCAGGCGGTGAACCCGACGGTCATCGCCACGGTGATGTACACGGTCGTACGGGGGATACGGCGGGCGGCGGCCGGAGTCCCGTACAGCACGGCCGCGTAGATGATGTCCGTGAACATCAGCACCGTCGCCACACTGCCCGACGTGAACTGGTCCGCGACCAGGGCGACCGTGGCCAGGATCAGCGCCGGCCGGGGCGCGGTCCTGCGCAGCAGCTCCAGGCCGGCCGTCACGACCAGCGGCACCAGCACCCACGCCCCGGGCAGCAGCCCCACCGCCTTCGTGTCCAGCCCGATGCCCCACAGGACGAGACCGCCGCACAGCCCGGCCGCGGCGATCATCACGTCATGGCGGTGCGGTCGCGGGACGCGCGGCGGGCGGCGCCCGGGGGAGCGGGGCCGGGACGGGGAGGCGATCACCCCTCCATCAAACACGGCCCGCCGCGCCCCGGCCTCCACACACCGGCGGAGCCCGCGACGCGTCGGCGTACACCGAAGGATGCAGTCCCCTCTCGTCACCGGCGACGACGCGGGGCGCGGGGCGCGCCGGGAAGCTGGGAGGGACGAGGAAAGGAGAGACCACCGTGATCGTCACGTTGATCATCATCTGCGAGGTCGGCTTCTGGGTGCTGCTGGCCGGCGGGCTCGCGCTGCGCTACCTGGCGGGGATGAGGCGTCTGGGCGCGGCGGTCCTGCTGCTGGAGCCGCTGCTGGAGGTCGTCCTGCTCGTCGTCACGGCCGTCGACCTGAGGAACGGCGCGGAACCGGACTGGAAACACGGTCTCGCGGCGCTCTACATCGGCTACACCGTCGCCTACGGCCACTACACGGTCAGGTGGCTCGACGGCCATGCCGCGCACCGCCTCGCGGGCGCACCGCGCCCGCCGAAGCCGCCGCGGTACGGCGCGGCCCGCGCCCGTCACGAGGCCATGCTGTGGCTCCGTACGCTGCTCGGCGCCGCGGTCGCGATCGGGCTGCTCCAGCTCGCGATCGGGTACGTGGGCGACGCCAACGACACCGGGTCCCTGACCGCCTGGCAGGGCACCGCGCTGCGGGCGGCCGGGATCCACGGCGTGATCGCCCTGACGTACGTGCTGTGGCCGAAGAAGCCCCCGGTGGACTCCGGCGGGCCGACCCGGGTGGAGCGCCCCGAGCGGTTGACGAAACGCTGACCCGCGGGCGCGTCAGCGTTCGCCGCCCGGCACCCAGAGCACGTCCCCCAGCTCCTTGTTGGCCACGCGGGCCAGGATGAACAGGAGGTCGGAGAGGCGGTTCAGATACGTCGCCGCCAGCGGGTTCATCACCTCGCCGTGCGCCTCCATCGCCGCCCACGTCGAGCGCTCGGCCCGTCGCACCACCGTGCAGGCCTGGTGCAGCAGCGCCGCGCCGGGGGTGCCGCCGGGGAGGATGAAGCTGCGGAGCTTGTCCAGGCCCGCCAGGAAGTGGTCGCAGTCCGCCTCCAGCTTGTCGATGTACGCCTGCTCGACCCGCAGCGGCGGGAACTCCGGCGCCTCCACCACGGGCGTCGAGAGGTCGGCGCCCACGTCGAAGAGGTCGTTCTGGACGCGGACCAGGACCTTCACGACCTCCTCCGGGAGCTGCCCCAGGGCGATCGCGGTGCCGATGGCGGCGTTGGCCTCGTTGGCGTCGGCGTACGCGGCGATCCGCGGATCGGTCTTGGCGGTACGGCTCATGTCGCCGAGCGCCGTCGTGCCCTGGTCGCCGGTACGGGTGTAGATGCGCGTCAGTTTGACCATTCGGCCAGCCTAATCAGCCGCTGGCCCCGGCGCTCAAGTACGCCGCGCGCGCCCTGTGATGGGGGCGCGCGCCGGGCGGAAGTGTGAGGACGGTGTGCGCGGACGGGGTGCGTCGGTGTGATGTCCGTCATGTGAGACGTGACGCGCATCTCTTCGCCGTTACACGGCGCTCCGTGACCGCTAACCTCCGGCAGGGACAGCGTAAGTAAATATGCGCTAAAGCTGAACAGATGCCGAACGGGAAACGTGGGGTGCGTTGTGGCCAGGAAGCTCGCCGTCATCGGAGCCGGACTCATGGGGTCCGGTATCGCGCAGGTCTCGGCTCAGGCGGGCTGGGACGTCGTGCTGCGTGATGTGACCGATGGGGCCCTGGCCAAGGGCGTGGCCGGCATACGGGCCTCGTACGGCAAGTTCGTCGCCAAGGGCAAGCTGGAGGAGGCCGACGCCGACGCGGCGCTCGCCCGGATCACCGTGACGACCGATCTGGACGCCGTGGCCGACGCGGACATCGTGGTCGAGGCCGTCTTCGAACAGCTCGACGTCAAGCACGAGATCTTCCGCGCGCTCGACAAGCTCGTACGGGAGGACGCCGTCCTCGCCTCCAACACCTCGGCCATCCCGATCACCAAGATCGCGGCGGTCACCGGGCGCCCGGAGCGCGTCGTCGGCACGCACTTCTTCTCGCCGGTGCCGATGATGCGCCTGTGCGAGCTGGTGCGCGGCTACAAGACCAGCGACGAAACCCTCGCCATCGCGCGGGAGTTCGCCGAGTCGGTCGGCAAGACCTGTGTCGTCGTCAACCGCGACGTGGCGGGGTTCGTGACCACCCGGCTCATCTCCGCGCTCGTCATGGAGGCCGTGGAGCTCTACGAGTCGGGCGTCGCGTCCGCCGAGGACATCGACACCGCGTGCAAGCTGGGCTTCGGCCACGCCATGGGCCCGCTCGCCACCGCTGACCTGACCGGGATCGACATCCTGCTCCACGCGGCGGGCAACATCTACGCCGAGACGCAGGACGAGAAGTTCGCCCCGCCGGAGCTGATGCGCCGGATGGTGGACGCCGGTGACATCGGCCGGAAGAGCGGGCAGGGCTTCTACAAGCACTGAAGTCCGGCCGGCGCCGGGCACGGCGCCGGCCGCGTCGGCCGTTCCCCTCACCCCACGGGGTGAATTCGGTATCGGTTCGCCAACGGACGGCAACTTCTCGGGCCGTCCCGCAGTCAGTTGTTGGGGGACCGGAACAGAACCGCAGGATTCGGGCGGGACACGATCGGACCGGAGCGGAACCGCAGGATCGGACCGGGCAGGACCGGGCAGAGCAAGACCGGGCAAGACCAGTCCGGGTAGAACAAGACCGGGCAAGCAAGACCAGAACAGAACAGACAGATACCGACCGGAGCACGGAAGCATCCTCGGGGAGAGCATATGCACATCAGGGGCGACCACGCCGAGCTGGTCGTCGGGGGCCGCCTCGACGTACGCAGCGCGGCGGACGCCCGTACGGTCCTGCACTCGGCCGTCGACGACGGAGCCGGCGATCTGGTGCTGGACCTGACCGAACTGGACTCCTGGGACGCCACCGGACTCGGCGTCATCATGGGAGCCCACCGACGCGCCGGGCGGTGTGGCCGGAGGCTTGTGCTGAGGGGTGTCCCGCCGCAGATGCAGCGTCTGCTGGTGGCCACCCGACTGCACCGCATCCTCGCCATCGAGGGCGGCATCGCCGCGGAATCGCTCCCTCGGGTCTGACCCGGCCCCACACCGGCCGGGTCCCCGGCGGGACGCGCGACCACCCCACGCACAATCCTCACGAGACCGTGATGTCCAGAACACGGTGCCACCCCGGCTGTTCGTAGATACTGGGCGGAGGTTTAGGGCCGGCGGCAGCGGATCGACGGACCCTACAGAGCAGGCACCGGACCAGAAGCAGCAGATGGGCGTGTGAGGCCGGGGGCGACGGCACGCCATGATCTGGGGGGCTTTTCACCATGGACCCGATGGACCCGATACACCGGGGGCCGGAGGAGCACGGCCGTCGCGACGTCGCGCGTGACGACGACGGGCACGGCGACGGCGTACGGAACGACACCCCGAGTGGTGACAACGCGACGGGTGACCACATGTCCGGCGACGGGCGGTACGGCGCCGAACGCGCCGAGGTGAGCGTGCACGAGGGCGAATCCGCCAGGACCGGCGGCGCGGTGGCCGAGCCGCCGCGCCCGCCCCGCCTGGAGATCACGCCCGGCGTCCCCCCGGCCCCGGCGCCCGGCCCGCCCCCGGCCGTCGCCCACATCAAGGGCGCGGGCCCCATCACTCCGGCGCAGCCCGTCCGTACGGTCCAGCTCGTCTCGGGCGACCTCCTTCTGACGGTCAACCCCGTCGACGGCAGCGAGATCGAACTCCGCCCGCCGGGACGGGAACACACCGCCCCCGCCCGGCGCACCGCCGAGGAGCGCGCCGACGTCCAGCGGGCCGGCCGGCCGCCCGTGCCGCCGGGGCCCGCCGCGCCCGCGCTCCCGCTGCTGGAGCGGCGCGAGGAGCGCGCGAGGCTGGCGGAGCTGCTGGGGCGCGGCCGTTCCGTACGGCTCACCGGGCCTGCCGGCTCCGGGCGCACCGCGCTGATCGAGGCGGTGGGCGCGGAGTGCGCGGACCTCGCGCCCGACGGCGTCGTACGGCTCTCCGGATACCGGCGCACCGCCACCGAGCTGCTGTACGAGCTGTACGCGGCCGTCCACCACTCACCGCTCGTCCGTCCCGACCGCGCCGAACTCCTCGCACGCGTCGGGGACATCGGCGCGATCGTGCTCCTCGACGATCTGGAACTGGGCGGCGAGGCGCTGGACGAACTCCTCGCCGCCACCCCGGAGTGCGCCTATCTGTGCGCCGCCACCCCCGAGACCGCCGTGCCCTCGCCGGACGCCCGCCTCGAAGAGGTCGTCCTCGGCGGTCTGGGCCGCGGCTCCTCGCTGGAACTCCTGGAACATGTCGTCGAACGGCCCCTCACCGACGAGGAGGCCAACTGGGCGGGCGACCTCTGGTTCGAGTCCGAGGGGCTGCCGCTGCGCTTCGTCCAGGCCGGCGCGCTGCTGCGCCAGCGTGACCTGGTGCGCGCCGGGGCGGACGCTGTCGACGAGTTCGAGCCCTTCGTGCGCCCCTTCGAGCGCACGCCGGAGCGCACGTCCGGCGCCCCGGGCGCCGGGAGCACGCCGCCCGCCGGGCCGGCCGTCCCCGGTGGTTACGACATCCCGCTGCCGACCCTCGGCGAGGGGGCCGCGCCCGCAATCCCGCTCGCCGCCCGGCTGAGCGAGTCCGCGCGCGCCACACTGCGCTTCGCGGTCGCGCTCGGCGGCGAGGTCCCGCACCAGGCGCACCTGCCCGCGCTGGTGGGCGACACCCACGCGGACGCCGCCCTCGGCGAGCTGATGAGCTGCGGGCTGCTCACCCCGGTCGGCGGCCGCTACCGGCTCGCGCCCGGAGTCGCCGCACAGCTGGAGGCGCAGGGGTACGGCGACGACGCCGTGGCCCATGCCCTCACCGCCGCCCAGCACTACGCCTGGTGGGCGGGGCACCCCTCGGTCACCCCCGAGCGCGCCGCCGCCGAGGCGGACGCCATCCTCGCCGCGATGGGGCCGCTGGTGCCCGGCACGGAGGCGGGCCACCCCAGCGCCGCGGTCCTGCTGGCCCGCAGCGCGGCGCCCGCGTTCCTCGCGGGGCTGCACTGGGGCGCCTGGGAACGGGCCCTGCGGGCCGGCTCCGAGGCCGCCAGGATGGCCGGAGAGGTCGCGGAAGAGGCGTACTTCCACCACGAGTTGGGCGTGCTCGCGCTCTGCGTCGGCAACCTGGACCGGGCCCGCGCCGAGCTGGAGGCGTCCATCGGGATGCGCGGCGCCCTCGCCGACAAGATCGGCACGGTCGCGGGGCGCAGGGCGCTGGCCCTGGTCACCGATCGCGAGGCCGCGCTGTCCGGGGCGAAGCCGGCCGTACCCGTCCCGCCCGTACGGCACGAGGAGTCGACGGCGCGGGCGGCCGGACTCCCCGAGCTGCCGGGGCTGTCGAAGCCCGCGCACCCGGGGACGGGACCGGCCGCCGGCCACGGTTCCGGGCCGGGCGCCACTCCGGCGTCGGGTACCGGGGCGGTCGCCGCGTCCGGAGCCGGTTCCGGGACCGGTTCCGGCGAGAACATGACGCTGGTGACCCGGCGCGACACCCCTGTCCTGCCGCCCGGTTCGGGTCTCCGCCCGGCCCATGCCGCCAGGTCCGGGGCGGTGGGCGGCGTCGGCCGCCGCCCGGCGCTGGGCGGTGCCCGCCGCAACCTGGTCGCGGCGGGCGCGGGCGCCGTACTCGCGGCCGTGCTGGGCACGGTGGTGACCCTCGGCGCGACCTCCGGCGGTGACAACGCGCCGCCGGACAAGGTCCGTACGGAACAGTCCACGGAACCGGACGACGGCAACGGCGACGACGGCCGGCCCGCCGAGCAGCCGGTCGACACCTCGACCCTCAACCCCGGTGGCGTCCCGGCCGGACCCGAGTCCCCGAGCCCGACGGACCCGACGGACAGCGCGTCGCCCTCCGACTCGTCGTCGCCCTCGGGCACCCCGTCCGACGACACCAGCTCGTCCCCCGGCGGCTCCCCGTCCACCTCGGAGGACCCGGCCGATCCCTCGGGCGAGCCGTCGGACACGCCCTCCGAGTCCTCGGAGGCGCCGTCGCCCTCGACGCCCGCCACCCCGCCCACGGACGAGCCCACCGGCGAGCCGACGGACTCGGACACGGCGCCCCCGCCGTCGGCCCCGCAGACCACGGTGAGTGGCCCGGACCCGAGCCTGAGCGAGGAGAGGCCCGCCGAGCCGAGCGTCGTCGCGTGACGGCGTGACCGCGTTGCGGTGAGGTGTTGTTACGTCGCCAGGTACAACGGCGGGAGGTCCGGCCGGGCGCGGTGTGCGCGCCCCGCCGGACCTCCCGCCGCATGACGAGTCGGTGCGAGCTGCCGGGGGCCGGTCCGAGTGGGTACGGGCCGGCCGGGCGGCTCAGAACAGGCGCAGCTTGTCGTCCTCGATGCCCCGCATGCCGTCGTAGTCCAGCACCACGCACCCGATGCCCCGGTCCGTCGCCAGCACCCGCGCCTGTGGCTTGATCTCCTGCGCCGCGAACACACCCTTCACCGGCGCCAGATGCGGGTCGCGGTTCAGCAGCTCCAGATAGCGGGTGAGCTGCTCCACCCCGTCGATCTCGCCGCGCCGCTTGATCTCCACGGCCACGGTGGCGCCGTCGGCGTCGCGGCAGAGGATGTCCACGGGGCCGATCGCCGTCGGGTACTCGCGGCGGATGAGGCTGTACCCCTCGCCCAGCGTCTCGATGCGGTCGGCGAGCAGTTCCTGGAGGTGTGCTTCCACGCCGTCCTTGATGAGACCGGGGTCGACGCCCAGCTCATGGGACGAGTCGTGGAGAACTTCCTCCATCGTGATGATCAATTTCTCGCCCGCTTTGTTGATGACGGTCCAGACGCCGGTGTCCTCGTCCGTACCCTCCTTCAACGTACAAGGCGGAGACATCCAGTTGAGGGGTTTGTACGCCCGGTCGTCGGCGTGGATGGACACACTGCCGTCCGCCTTGACCAGGATGAGACGGGGGGCGGAGGGCAGGTGGGCGGTGAGCCGGCCCGCGTAGTCGACGGAGCAGCGGGCAATGACGAGACGCATGGTCGGCACGCTACTCGACTGCCACCGCCGCGCGCGATTCGCCCTGGAAGCCCCCGTTCGTTATTGGCCGGTTGTGGTCCCGTTCTCCTGGTGCCGTCCCCCTGGCGCGCCTAACGTGGATGCGGGAGGTCGCCGGTCGTGCACGCTGCGTCGTCGTCGCCTCCTTCCCTGCCCGTAAGGCCCCGTGCCCCGCGGGGTCGCGAGAGGAGAACCCATGTCGCTCGACGTCTCACCGGCACTGTTGGATCAGGCCGAGCGAGGCGAGGTCGACGAAGCGGAATTCGTCGACTGCGTCCGGACCTCCCTGCCCTACGCATGGGAGATGATCAGTTCTCTGGTGGCTCAGCTGAAGGTGGACGGTGGACAGTTCGCCGACAACCAGACGCCTCCGCCGGACGAGCAGGCACGTGGTCAACTGCTGCGCGCGCTCGCGAGTGATGCCATTCGCGGTGCGCTCCAGCGTCACTTCGGAGTGCGGCTCGCGTTCCAGAACTGCCACCGCGTCGCGGTGTTCCCGTTGGACCCCTCGGTCGACGAGCGGCTCGCCCTCTTCACCTCCGTGAGGGCGCAGTTGCTCAACCAGTCCCCCGAACTCCGGGACTGCTGACGGTTTCGGCTGCCGCTCCCGCGCCGTGGGTGAGACCACGGTGCCGGAGCGGCAGCGTCCCTGACGTTCCGGACGTCCCGTGAGTACTCCGTACGCCGTCGCCGGTCCTCCCCCCATCGGGCCTCCCCGTTCCGCCGGTTCTCCCTGCTCAGGTGAGCAGCGGCAGCACCTCCGTCCCCAGGCGCCGTACGTTCTCCTCCGTCGCGGCCAGATCGCCGGAGCCCTCCACGAGCAGCGCGAAGCGCGTGATGCCCGTACGCTCCGCCGTGGCCGCGAGCCGGTCCGCCGCCAGCCTCGGTGAGCCCACCGGGTGCAGGGCGCAGAGCAGTTCCGTGTACCCCAGCGGGTCGCGCATCGAACGCGCCCGGCCGTCGACCGTCACATGCGCGCCGAGCCCTTGGCGCAGCCAGCCGGGCATCGCCTTGACCAGCGTTTCCGCCGCCGAGGCGCGGGCATCGGCGATCTGTGCCACGCCGGCCGACACGTGCGGGGCGCGCTCGATCTCGGCGGGCGCCAGGCCGCACGCGCGCGCGTGCGTGCGCCACAGGGCGACCATCTCCGCCTTCTCCTCGTCGCCGCAGTGCATGCCGAGCAGCATCGGCAGTCCGTGCCGGGCGGCCAGCCGCACGCTCCTGGGTGACGTACAGGCCATGATCGTCTCGGGTCCCCGGCCGGGGCGCGTCAGCTCGTCGGTGCGCGGTACGACGGGGACCTCACGGAAGGCGTACCGCTCCCCGGAGGCCGCCACCCGCGGCTCCCGCAGCCAGCGCAGCAGCAGCTCCAGGGCCTCCGGGAAGTCGCGCTCGTAGGCGCTCAGCCCCGTCCCGAAGACCTCCAGGTCGACCCAGGGGCCGCCCCGTCCCACCCCGAGGGTGAACCGCCCGTCGGAGAGGACGTGGAGCAGCGCGGCCTGTTCGCCGAGCGCCACCGGATGCACGTTCGGCAACACGCTGACCGCCGTACCCACCCGGATGTGTCGCGTACGGCCGAGCAGCAGCGCGGCCAGTGTCACGGCCGACGGGCAGACGCCGTACGGCACGAAGTGGTGCTCGGCGAGCCAGACCGCGTCGAGCCCGGACTCCTCGGCCTGCTCCGCGGTGCGCACCGCCCGGTGCAGCGCTTCCCCCTGTCCCTGGCCCGGGAACTGGGCGGCCAGTACAAAAGCTCCAACACGCATCGCCTACTGCCTCCTTGCGGCCGACGCGACTCCCCCTACTGGCAACAACGCCTGACACGTGCCAAAGGCACGGCCGGACGCAAAACTCGTGCGATTGTCCGGTAAGTGGCTTCTGCGAAGATGAGGTCCGGGCGTCTCGGAGGGCGTCCGCCCGGTGGAGCGGGCCGTAGGCTGGAATCGGTCCCTGCTGTCTGCCCCGTGAGGTGTCCCGTGTCCCCGCGTCGCAACCGCCCCCGAGGCGGCGAGAATCCGACCGACCGAGCCGCCGAGTCGGGCGACCGGTACGGCGGCTTCCAGCGATCGGAAACCTGGCAGGGCGAGAATTGGTCAGTTCGCCACGTGGCCGGGGCAAGTGCCGTGGGCAAGCGGTACCGCTGCCCGGGATGCGACCAGGAGATCCCCTCCGCGGTGGCCCATGTGGTCGCCTGGCCCGAGTACGGCGGCGTCGACGACCGGCGGCACTGGCACCAGTCCTGCTGGAACGCGAAGGACCGCCGCACCTCGCGGGTGCAGCGGTCCCGTAACGCGCCGAAGTACTAGGGCCGCGTACCGGTCGGCCTGCTGGGCCGCGTACCGGCCGACGTGCCGGAAGGGCTTACGCGTCGCGCCGGTCCAGTGAGAAGTACGCGCCCGCCATCGCGATCGCCGTCATCCCCAGGATGATCCACAGCGGGGCCCAGCCGTGCGGCCCCCGGTCGCCGAAGGCGGCCCCGTAGAACTGGATGAGCTGGCTCGGGATCGAGTACGCGAACAGGAAATCCTGGACGCCCCTGAGCGACCTGGAGAACATGAACATCGCGAGCACGAGCGGCACCAGCACCAGGCCGACCATCACGGTGATCCCGCCCGCCGAGTGCTTGACGAGCGCGCCGACCGCCATGGAGAGCAGCCCGAGCAGCGACAGGTAGAGGCTGACGCCGACCGTCGCGCGGAGCCACTCGGAGGTGGCGGGCGCGGACGCGTCGATGATCGAGATCTGGAGCGCGGCGACGACCAGCGTGGTCAGGGTCGAGACCGTGAAGACCACGCCGAAGAAGACCAGCGCCTTGGCGGCGAGCACCCGGCCCCGGCTGGGGCAGGCGGTGAGCGTCGTACGGATCATGCCCGTGCCGTACTCGGAGGACATGGTCAGCACCCCGAGCGTCATCACGCAGAGCGTGCTGAGCAGCACCCCGAAGAAGCCGAGGGTGAGCATGGACTCACCGGAGGTGTTGATCTCTCCCTCGACGCCGTCCCGGGTGGCGGCGACGATCACCGCCGCGAGCAGCCCGATACCCACCATCAGCAGGATCATCACGCCGAGGGACCACATCGTGGACCGTACGGAGCGCAGCTTCGTCCACTCGGAGACCAGGGCGTCGCCGAGGTGGGCCCGCCGCGCCGGGATCGGCGAGGCGTACGGCGCCGGCTGGTGCGGAACGTGCCCCTGGGACGGGACGGGCTGCCGAGGGGCCGGGGCCTGGGGCTGCTGCGGCTGAGGCTGCGGCTGCTGGTACGGGGTCGGCGGAGTGGACGGGGTCGGCGGAGTGGACGGAGTCGGCGGAGTGGTCACTGGGCGTCCTCGCTGGTGTCGCGCTTCGTCGCCGGCTGCGCGACGGGGGCCGGGGCGTCCTGCTGGTACGGGTTCGGTCCGGGCGGCGGCGGGGGGAACCAGCCCTGTTGCGGCACCTCGGGGACCACGGGCGTCACGGCGCCGTGCTGACCCGGCCCGGGGGCCCCGTACCCCTGCGGAGGCCCGTAGCCGGGCGGCTGGGGCGGCGGGACGAAGCCGGCGAGGGCGTCGGCCGTGGAGCGGTAGTCCACGGCGCTCTGCGTCAGCCGCATGTACGCCTCCTCCAGTGACGCCTGGTGCGGGGAGAGCTCCCAGAGCCGTACGTCCGCGCCGTGCGCCAGCTCGCTGATCCGGGGCAGCGGAAGTCCGGTGACCCGGAGCGCGCCGTCCGGCTCGGAGAGCACCTGGCCGCCCGCGCCGGTGAGCGCCGAGGTCAGCTTCTCCCGCTGCTCGGGCCCGTCGTCCTCCGGGGTGCGGACCCTGGCGAAGTCGGCCGAGTTGGCCGAAATGAAGTCCTTGACACTCATGTCGGAGAGGAGCTGACCCCGGCCGATCACGATGAGGTGGTCGGCGGTCACCGCCATCTCGCTCATGAGGTGCGAGGAGACGAAGACCGTACGGCCCTCGCTCGCGAGCTTCTTCATCAGATTGCGGACCCAGAGGATGCCCTCGGGGTCGAGACCGTTGACCGGCTCGTCGAAGAGCAGCACTTGAGGGTCGCCGAGGAGCGCCGCCGCGATACCGAGCCGCTGCCCCATACCGAGCGAGAAGCCCTTGGAGCGCTGCTTGGCGACGTCCTGGAGGCCGACGACGCCGAGGACCTCGTCGACCCTGGCCGCGGGGATCCCGGAGAGCTGGGCGAGCGAGAGGAGGTGGTTGCGCGCGCTGCGCCCGCCGTGCACGGCCTTGGCGTCGAGGAGCGCGCCGACATGCCGGGGCGCGTTCGGGAGCTGCCGGAAGGGGTGGCCGCCGACCGTGACGTGGCCGCTGGTGGGCCGGTCGAGGCCGAGGATCATCCGCATCGTCGTGGACTTGCCGGAGCCGTTGGGGCCCAGGAACCCGGTGACATGACCCGGTCGCACCTGGAAGGAAAGGTTGTACACGGCCGTCTTGGCGCCGTAGCGCTTCGTCAGGCCGACTGCCTCGATCATTCTTCCAGCCCCATCGACAGGTCAGGTCGTCGGGGCAGTCGCCGGTCCGGGCCGAAGGCCCCCGTTTGAGTAAGGAGGATATCCACGCGCTGATGGTTCCGGCCAAGTCGTTCCGGCGGAGAAGTCGGCCCGCCCCGGCGGCTCCCGCGCCCCGCCCCCTACGCGTCGCGCTTCTTCAGTACGGCATAGCCGCCCGCCAGCGCCGCCACCACCCACAATGCCATGATCCCCAGCCCCTCCCACGGGCCGTACGGCGCCGCGGACGAGTTCACGGCGCCCGGCACCACCTGCGTGATCTGGCGTCCCGCCTGGTCGGGGAAGTAGCGGGCGACGGTCCTGGTGCCCGGGACGGCCGCCAGGATCTGCGAGACGAGGAAGAAGAACGGCATCAGGACGCCGAGCGAGAGGATCGAGCTGCGCAGCATCGCGGTGACCCCCATCGCGAAGAGCGCGATCAAGGTCATGTAGAGACCGCTGCCGATCACCGCGCGCAGGACGTCCGGCTCGCCGATGCCCGTGCCGTGCGTCCCGAGCAGCGCCTGGCCGAGGAAGAACGCCGCGAAGCCGGTGATCACCCCGACCACCAGGGCCAGCACCCCGGCGACCAGGATCTTGCAGAAGAGGAACGTGCCGCGCCGCGGCACGGCCGCCAGCGAACCGCGGATCATGCCCGAGCTGTACTCGGAGCCGACCACCAGCACTCCGAAGACCACCATCGCGAGCTGCCCGAGCACCATCCCGGAGAAGCTGGTGTACGTCGGGTCGAAGGCCGCCCGCTCCATCTCGGAGAGGGTGCCGAACTGGGAGTTCAGCACCGCCGAGAGCGCCCCGCCCAGGGCCACCGTCACGACCAGGGCGCTGATCAGCGTCCATGTTGTGGAGGAGACCGTACGGATCTTGGTCCACTCGGAGCGGAGGACCGCGGGAACCGATGCCATGGTCAGCCCCTCTCGCCGGCCCCGCGGGCGTGGTACTCCACCGACTCCGCGGTCATCCGCATGAACGCTTCTTCGAGGGAGGCGCGCTGGGCGCTCAGCTCGTGCAGCACGATCCCGTGCCGGGCGGCCAGCTCGCCCAGCTCCTCCGTCGTCGCCCCGTCGATCTCCAGCCCGCCGCCGCCCGCGTCGAGCGCCCGGAAACCCGCCCGGTGCAGCATGTCCTTCAACTCTTCGCGCTGCGGGGAACGCACGCGCGCGTAACTCCGTGAATTCGCGTGGATGAAGTCCGCCATCGAGGTGTTCGCGAGCAGTCTGCCCTGCCCGATGACGATCAAGTGATCTGCGGTCAGGGCCATTTCACTCATCAGATGACTGGATACGAAGATCGTGCGTCCTTCCTGTGCGAGCGCCTTCATAAGATTGCGGATCCAGTGGATTCCCTCGGGGTCCAGACCATTCACCGGCTCGTCGAACATCAAGATCTTCGGATCGCCGAGCAGCGCCGCCGCGATACCGAGCCGCTGTCCCATCCCCAGGGAGAACCCCTTCGGTTTCCTCCGCGCCACCGCGGTCAGCCCGACCACGTCGAGGACCTCGGCGATCCGGCTCTCCGGGATGCGGTTGCTCTGCGCCAGGCAGCGGAGGTTGTTGGCGGCGGTGCGGCCCCCGTGCACGGACCCGGCCTCCAGCAGCGCCCCGATGTGCTTGAGCGGTTCCGCGAGCTCCCGGTAGTGCCTTCCGTCGATCCGGACCGAGCCGCCGGTCGGATTGTCCAGAGCGAGCATCATCCGCATCGTGGTCGACTTGCCCGCCCCGTTGGGCCCGAGAAAGCCCGTCACCACTCCGGGCCTGACCTGGAAGGAGAGGCGATCGACCGCGACCTTGCGGCCGAAGTGCTTGGTCAGCCCCTCTACCTCGATCATGCGGCCAACCTAGGGCCTGTGTGGAGTTCTCGCGCGGCGTCGCGTGCCCTGGCACCCGTGCTCGCGGCGTTGTCGTCGGTTGACGATGCTCCGCATCGCCGCCCTCCTCCGCCTTGCGATCACAGGCACCAGACCCCGCTCCTTCTCCCACGCGAGAACTCCACACAGGCCCTGAGCGCGCACGAAGCCCCCCGCCACCGGAGTGACGGGGGGCTTCGTGCGATCGGGCCCGTACGCGGCGGGCCCGGGTGCTCAGCGCGACTGCTGCGCCGGGACCCCGCGGGAGATCGGCTCGTCGTCCGCCGGGGAACCGGCGGCGGCCACCGCGGCACCCGTCAGCGTCGCCAGCATCTCGCGGACGTTGGTGAGCTGGGCGTTGATCGAGTCGCGGCGGTTCGTGAGCGCCGCCAGCTCGCGCTCCGATTCGCTGCGGATCCGGTCGGCCTTGGCGTTCGCGTCCGCCACGATGTCCTCGGACTGACGCTGCGCCGTCTCGACGGTCTGACGGGCCCTGCGCTCCGCGTCCGTACGCAGCTTCTCGGCCTCCAGACGAAGCTGCTCGGCGCGGTGCTCGATCTCCGCCAGGCGCTTCTCGGCCTTCGCCTGACGGGACGCCAGGTCGCGCTCCGACTGCTCACGCCGCTTGGCGAGGTTCGTCTCGAAGTCCGCGGCGGCCTGGGCGGCCTTGGCACGGGTCTCCTCGAAGAGCGCGTCGGCCTCCTCGCGCTTGGACTGCGCGTCCTTCTGCGCGTCCGAACGCAGCGTCTGCGCGTCGCCCTTCGCCTTGTCGACGATACGGACGCCCTCGTCCTCGGCCTTCGCCTTGCGCTCGGTGGCGAACGCCTCGGCGTCGTTGCGCACCTGCTGGGCCGCCGACTCGGCGAGCTCACGGTGCTGTTCCGCCGCGCGACGGGCCTCCTCGCGCAGGTCCTTCGCCTCCTCCTCGGCGAGGCGGAGGATCTTCTCGACGCGGGCGCCGAGGCCGGCGTACGACGGCTCCGCGTCGCTGACCTGCGCCTGGGCGTTCTGCGTCTCAAGGTGGAGTTCCTCGATGCGCTTTTCGAGAGAGGTGATGCGGGCCAGTGCACTGTCACGGTCGGCGACGAGTTTGGTAATGCGGTCGTCCACCTGACCGCGGTCGTAACCACGCCGCACGAGCTCGAAGCCGAATGGGGAGGAAGTGTCGCTCATGGGGTTCCTGTCGAATGAGACCGGTGAGGTGATAGGGGGAATCCTAGGGGCCTAAGCGGCGTGTCATCGAGCCGATGCAGGTTTGATATGGAGAATGTCCAGCCTTTTGAGTGGCACGTCGCCCCCCTGAGGCACTAACTGTCAGAGGACTTGCTACTCGAACGGGTGGTTCCGGCCGCTGCGCCCGCCTTGACGGGATTGTCCTTCCCGCCTCCTGACGGTGCCTCGAACGACTCCAACGCCTCCAGCACATCCTGGACCCGGGAGATCTCGGCCTGGATGTCCTCGCGTCTGCGCACCAGGACTTCCAGCTCGCGTTTGCCCTCGGCCACCATGTGTTTGGCCTCCGAGGCGGCCTCGGCGCGCAGTTGCTCGGCCTCCCTCACCAGGGTGGCCTTCTTCTGCTCGGCCTCCTTGAGGAGTCCCTCCGCCTTGCGCACCGCCGAGATCCGGACCGAACTCGCCTCCGAATTGGCGTCCGCGACCAGCTCCTTGGCCTTCTGCTCGGCCTCGGCGCGCTGCTCGTCGGCGGCCTTCATCAGCTTGTCGACGCGCTCGCCCGCCGTCCTGAGCTGCTCGGACGTCTCGCGCCGCGCCCGCTCGTGGAGTTGCTCGATCTCGTTCTCGACGCGCCGGCGCAGCTCCTCGCCCCGCTCCCGGATCGCCGTCGCGTCCCGGCGAGCCCCGACCAGCAGCTCGTTCGCGTCCGAACGGGCCTGCTCCACCAGGGAGTTGCCGTCGACCGTCGCGTCCGAGGTGATCCGGGCCGCCTCCTTGCGGGCCGCGCCCACCAGCGCGTCTGCCTGCTTCTCGGCCTCGGTCGCGGCGCGCAGTCCCTCCTCCTGGGCCTTGTTGACGAGCTGGTCCGCCTGCTCGGCCGCGTCGGCACGGCGCTTCGCCGCGTCCTTGCGCGCCTCGTCCAGCAGCCAGTCCGTCTCCTCCTGCGCCTCGTTCCTGACCCGCTCGGCCGTGGCCTCGCTCTCCCGCTTGTGCTGCTCCGCCTCGGCGCGCATCCGCTCCGCCGCCTGCTGTGCCGCACGCACCGTCTCCGCGGCCTCCGCGCGCATCCGCTCGGCCTCGCCCGACGCCTCACCGATGAGCCGGTCGGCCTGCCCGGCCGCGTCGCTCCGCATCCGGTTGGCGTCCTCGCGGGCCTCGGCGCGGCTGCGGGACGCGTCCTGCTCCGCCGCAGCCAGCGCCTCCGACGCCTCCGTCCGTACCCGCTGCGCGTACTCGGCGGTGTCGGCGCGCACCCGCTCCGCCTCGCCGATCGCGTCGCCCACGGTGCGCTCGGCGAGCGCCTGCGCGGCCTCCGACTCCTCCTGGGAGCGGGTACGGAGCCGGTGCGCCTCCTCGGCGGCCCGCTCGCGCTCCGCGTAGGCCTCCGCGCGGACCCGCTCCGCCTCCTCGCGCGTCTCCGCCCTGAGCTGGTCCGCGGCCTGCTCGGCGGCGACCCGCTGCGCCAGGATCTCCTGCTCGGCCTGGTCGTGCAGCCCCGCGACCGCGTCCCGTACCTGCTGGGCGGTCTGCTCCGCGGCGGCCACCAGCTCCGTGGCGCGGTAGTCGGCCTCGCCGACCAGCCGCTGTGCCTCGGTGCCCGCGTCCTCGACGCGCTTACGGGCCGACGCGAGCAGCTCCTCGCTCTGCTCGCGGGCGCGCTCGCGCTCCTGCTCCGCCTCCGCGCGGGCGCCCGCCAGGGTCTCCTCGGCCTCGCGGCGCCGGCGGCTCGCCTCCTCCTGCGCGGCGGCGAGCGCCTCGGCGGCCTCGGCGGCGACCCGCTCCGCGGCGGCGCCCGCCTCCGCCCTGATCCGGTCGGCGGTCTCCTGCGCCTCGGTCCTGAGCCGCTCCGCCTCCGTGGCGGCCTCCGTACGCAGCCGTACCGCCGCGTTTTCCGCCTCGGCGCGGGACTCCGAGGCGTCCTGGGCCGCCTGGGTGCGCAGCCGCTCCGCCTCCCCCTCGGCCTGCGCCTGGAGCGTACGGCTGCGCTCCGCGGTCTCGGCGCGCAGCCGCTCTGCCTCCTCGGCCGCCTCGCGGCGGATCCGCTCGCTCTCGGCGCGCGCGTCGGCCAGCGCCTCCTCGGCGGACGCGAAGCGCTGCTCGGCCTCGGTGTGCAGCCGGGTCAGCTCGCCGGCCGCCTCGGCCTTGCGCGCCTCGACACCCCGCTCGGCCTCCTCGCGCAGCTCCGTGGCGGCCTGCTCGGCGGCGGCCCGCATCACCTCGGCGAGGTCCTCGCCCTCCTCGCGCAGCCGCTCCGCCTCGGCGCGGGTGCGCTCCAGGGTCTCCTCGGCCTGGCGGCGCAGCGTCGAGGCGCGCTCGATGGCCTCGGTGCGTACCCGCTCGCTCTCGGTCGTCGCCCCGTTGCGTACGTCGTCGGCGTCGGCCTTCGCCTTCGTCAGCAGTTCCTCGGCGGACCTGGCCGCCTCCTCGATCTGCTGGACGGCCTCCCTGCGGGCCTCGCCGCGGATCCGCTCGCCCTCGGCGACCGCGTCGGCCCTGAGCTGCTCGGCCTCGCCGCGCAGCCGGCGCGCCTCCTCCTGGAGCTCGACCGTCTTGGCGCGGTACTCCTTCGTGTCGTCCTTGGCCGCGCCCTTGAGCTGGTCGGCCTGCTCGGCCGCCTCGCCGCGCAGCCGGTCCGCCTCGGCCTCCGCCTCGCGGCGGATCCGGTCGGCCTCCTCGCTCGCCGAGCGGGTGGTGGCCTGCGCGTCGTCGGACGCCTTCGTCAGGACCTCTTCGGCGGTACGGGCCGCCTTGGCGAGCTGGGCCGCGGTGTCCTCCGCGGCCACCGTACGGGCCTTCTCGGCGGCCTCCGAGACCAGCTTCTCGCCCTCGGCGCGGGCGTCGGCGAGGGCCTGCTCGGCCTCCGCCTTCGTGGCCTCGGCCTCCTTGGTCGCCTCGTTGACCAGCCGGGCGATCTCGGACTTGGCCGTACGGGTGCGCTGCTCGTTCTGCGACTCGGCGCTCGCCAGCCGCTTGGTCGCGGTCTCCTTCGCCTCCGTGACGACCTTCTCGGCCTCGGCGCGGGCCTCCCGCATCCGCTCCTCGGCGGCCTGCATCCGCTGCTCGGCGGCGCGGCTCAGCTCGGTGGCCTGCTGGCGGGCCTGGTCGGCCTCGGCGGTGGTGGAGGTGCGGAGCTGCTCGGCGTGGCTGCTGGCCTCCTGTGCCTGCGTGGACGCGGCGTTCAGCATCCGCTCGGCGTCCCTGCGGGCCCGCAGCAGCAGCGCCTCGGCCTCGGACCGGGCCGCCTCGGCCTCGGAACCCAGCCGGCGCCGCGCCTCGTCGGCGACCCGCGCGGCCTCCGCGCGCGCCGCGGCGAGCGACTGCTCGGCCTCGGCGCGTGACTCGTCCATCAGCCGCCTGGCCTGGGCCTCCGTACGGGCACGGAGCTGCTCGGCCCAGGCGACGTTCTCGTTGACGTGGGACTCGACGGTCTGCCGGCGCTCCGCCAGTTCCTGGTCGAGCCGCTGGCGCCGCTGGACGGCCTCCGTGTGCAGCTCCGCCTGGAGCCGCGCCTGGTGCTCGGCGTGCTCCTGGAGGATGCGCTGTGTCTGGGCGCGCGCCTCCCGCAGTTCGCGCTCGGCCTCCTGGCGCATCTGCTCGGCCTGCATCTGGGCGTTCCGCAGATGCTGTTCGGCCTGGTAGCCGAGGTCGCCGCTGTCGTACGAGGACGAAGGACGGGTCGCCAGAGCGCGCCGTGCCTCGTGGAGCTTGGCGCGCAACACCTCGACCTGGTAACCGAGGTCCTCGGCGTGCTGGACGGCCTTCTCCCGCGCGGTCTTCAGCCGGTCCATCTCGGCTTCGAACCGCGAGAGGTGGTCGTCCTCAGCTCGGTGGCCCTGCTGGCTTTCGTAGCCCCGCACTGCGCGGTCCCATCCGTCCCCTGGTCGCAACTGCCCTATTGGGCACCGTTCTCGGCGAACGGACCCCCGGGGGAATGGTGACAGATAGACGACAGGGGCGCGGCCCCGGCCCGGCCCCGGCCCGGAAGCGCCACTCTACCGGGCCGGGAATCCTTAAGGTCAGTGCTCCGGGCGGGAGGTGACCAGTTCTGTGAGTACGCCGTGGCAGTCCTTGGGGTGGAGGAAGGTGATGCGCGACCCCATCGAGCCGGTGCGCGGCTCGTCGTAGAGAACCCGTACACCCTTGTCACGCACGGCCTGGGCGTCCCCGTCCACGTCCGCGGTCCCGAACGCGATGTGATGGACGCCCTCCCCGTTCTTCGCCAGCCACTTGCCGACGGGTGAATCCTCCCGGACGGGTTCGAGGAGCTGAAGGTACGAAGCCCCGCCGTCGGACGTCTCGTTGATCTTGAGCATGGCCTCGCGTACGCCCTGCTCCTCGTTGACCTCGGTGTGGAAGACCTCGAAGCCGTAGGTGGCCCGGTAGAACTCCACCGTCGCGTCGAGGTCGAAACAGGCGATTCCGATGTGGTCGATTCGCGTCAGCATGGTGACAGTGCAGCGGTACGGGGGTGATTACGCAACGTGCGCGCGATCACACGCGCCGCCGGGTGACCCGAGGGTGTGTGGCTCAGTACATTTGATGTGAACCGCCGTTCACACGGTTGTCCGCTCATTTCCCTCCCCCTCCTTCCGTCCTCTCCCGCAAACTTCCTCCTCAGCTCCCTCCTCACGCCGCACGCAGCCGCACACAAAAGGGGATCGCGTCCCATGTCTGGAACGAACACCACCACCTCCGTGATCGTCGCCGGCGCCCGTACCCCCATGGGACGGCTCCTCGGCTCGCTCAAGACCTTCTCCGGCGCCGACCTGGGCGGATTCGCCATCAAGGCCGCCCTGGAGCGGGCCGGTATCGGCGGCGACCAGGTGCAGTACGTGATCATGGGCCAGGTGCTCCAGGCCGGTGCGGGGCAGATCCCGGCCCGCCAGGCCGCCGTCAAGGCCGGCATCCCGATGGACGTTCCCGCGCTCACCATCAACAAGGTCTGCCTCTCCGGGCTCGACGCGATCGCGCTGGCCGACCAGCTCATCCGCGCGGGTGAGTTCGACATCGTCGTCGCGGGTGGCCAGGAATCGATGACGAACGCGCCACATCTGCTGCCCAAGTCCCGCGAGGGCTACAAGTACGGCGCCGTCGAGATGCTCGACTCCATGGCGTACGACGGGCTGACCGACTCCTTCGAGTCCATCGCCATGGGGGAGTCCACGGAGAAGCACAACACCCGCCTCGGCATCGCCCGCGCCCCGCAGGACGAGTTCGCCGCGCTCTCCCACCAGCGGGCCGCCGCCGCCCAGAAGAACGGCGTGTTCGACGCGGAGATCACCCCGGTCGAGATCCCGCAGCGCAAGGGCGAACCGGTGCTCTTCTCGCAGGACGAGGGGATCCGCGCCGAGACCACCGTGGAGTCGCTGGCCCGGCTGCGCCCCGCGTTCGCGAAGGACGGCACGATCACGGCGGGCACCTCCTCGCAGATCTCCGACGGCGCGGCCGCGGTCGTCGTCATGAGCCGGGCGAAGGCCGAGGCGCTGGGCCTGGAGTGGCTGGCCGAGATCGGCGCGCACGGCAATGTGGCGGGCCCGGACAACTCCCTCCAGTCCCAGCCGTCCCACGCGATCTGGCACGCCCTGGAGAAGGCCGGTCTCGGCGTGGACGAGCTGGACCTCATCGAGATCAACGAGGCGTTCGCGGCGGTCGCCGTGCAGTCGATGAAGGACCTCGGGGTGTCCCCGGAAAAGGTGAACGTGAACGGCGGCGCGATCGCTCTCGGCCACCCGATCGGGATGTCGGGCGCCCGGCTCGTCCTCCACCTGGCCCTGGAGCTGAAGCGGCGCGGCGGCGGCACCGGAGCGGCGGCGCTGTGCGGGGGCGGCGGCCAGGGGGACGCGCTGATCGTCCGCGTGCCGGGCCGTTGACGGGACGTCGGCCGTACGCGGACGAGCGTGACCCGAACGAGCGTGACCCGCACGGGCCACGTGGTGGCCGGCCGGACCGGAGAACGACAGGAACGGAGCTGTGATGCAGGACGTCCCCGGGCTGGTGGCCCAGGCACGCGAGGGCCGGCCGCGGGCCGTGGCCCGGCTGATCTCCCTCGTCGAGGGGGCGTCCCCGCAGCTCCGCGAGGTGATGGCGGCGCTGGCCCCGCTCGCGGGCAACGCGTACGTCATCGGCCTGACCGGATCGCCGGGCGTCGGCAAGTCGACCTCGACCTCGGCGCTGGTCTCCGCGTACCGCCGGGCGGGCCGGCGGGTCGCCGTACTGGCGGTCGACCCCTCCTCGCCCTTCTCCGGCGGCGCGCTCCTCGGCGACCGGGTCCGGATGTCCGAGCACGCCTCCGACCCGGGCGTCTACATCCGCTCGATGGCGACCCGCGGCCATCTCGGCGGGCTGGCCTGGGCGGCCCCGCAGGCGATCCGGGTGCTGGACGCGGCGGGGTGCGACGTGATCATCGTGGAGACCGTGGGGGTCGGCCAGTCGGAGGTCGAGATCGCCTCGCAGGCCGACACCTCGGTGGTGCTGCTCGCGCCCGGCATGGGCGACGGGATCCAGGCGGCCAAGGCGGGGATCCTGGAGATCGGCGACGTGTACGTGGTCAACAAGGCTGACCGGGACGGGGCCGACGCCACGGCCCGCGAGCTCAACCACATGCTGGGCCTCGGCGAGTCCCGGGGCCCCGGCGACTGGCGCCCGCCGATCGTGAAGACCGTCGCCGCGCGGGGCGAGGGCATCGACGAGGTGGTGGAGGCGCTGGAGAAGCACCGCGCCTGGATGGAGGAGCACGGCGTCCTCGCCGCGCGCCGGGCCCGTCGCGCGGCCCACGAGGTGGAGACCATCGCGGTCACCGCGCTGCGCAGGCGCATCGGCGACCTGCACGGCGACCGGCGCCTGGACGCCCTGGCCGAGCGCATCGTGGCGGGGGAGCTGGACCCGTACACGGCGGCGGACGAACTGGTCGCGGGGATCACTTCGTAACCCGGTCGGCCTGGTCGGCCTGGTCCGTCCGGTCCGTCCGGGGCCTTCCGGTCCGTCCGGGGCCTTCCGGTGCGTCCGGCGCATCGGAAGGCCCCCGCCGACTCTCCGTCAACCGGCCGACGCCCGCCGACGTCAGTCGTCGTCCCCGTCATCGTCGCGGTCCACCGACACCTTGCCGGTCGTCGAGTTGACGTTCAGTTCGTGCGTACGGCCGTCCTTGCCGCGCACGTCGACCTCCCAGGGCCCGCCCCGGTCGTCGTCCAGTTCCGCCGAGGTCACCGTTCCGGGGACGGAGGCGAGCGCGGCGGTCATCGCCCGCCGGACGTCGACCTTGGCGGCGCGCAGGGCAGCACGGTCGTCGCTGTCGTCATCGGCACTGTTGGCGTCCCGATCCACCCGGACCGTCCCCGTCCGCGCGTCGATCCGCAGCTCCAGCCAGCGGCCGTTCTCGGCGAGCAGATCGATCTCCCACCGGTCGGCGGCACCGGCCGCCACGTCGTCGTCCGCCTCCACCGAGGACACCGCACCCGGATGCGCCGCGAGCGCCACCGCGACGGCCTGGGCCGCGGAGAGCTCCGGCCGGGGCGCGGCCGGCGCGGGGGCCGGGGCCGCGGTCGCCGTCCGCGTCGGGGCGGGGGCCGGCGAGGAGTCGTCGTCCGCGCCGCCGTCCCGGCCGCCGCGGTCGTCCCCGGGGTCGTCCGACGCGCTGTCCGAGGGCGACGGCGTCGCGGTGACCACCGGCAGTACCGGCGCCGCGTCGTCGTTCCCGCGGTCGCCGCTGAGTGCGACCGCGGCCGTGTACGTACCCCCGCCGATCAGGGCCGCCGCGGTGATCGCTGCGATGACGATGTTGCGCTTCATGAGGAGGGCCTCCCGAGTCGGTCCGTGTCGAACGCCTTCAATCTGCCGTACGGAACCTGAAGCCAGGCTGAAGTCAGCTGAAGTGATCTTCAGGATCCGTTTGCGAAGCTGTGCGCATGCGCCTGTTGATCGTGGAGGACGAGAAGCGGCTCGCGGTGTCACTCGCCAAGGGCCTGACCGCCGAGGGATTCGCCGTCGATGTCGTACACGACGGCCTCGAAGGGCTGCACCGCGCCGGTGAGGGCGTCTACGACCTGGTCGTCCTCGACATCATGCTGCCGGGCATGAACGGCTACCGGGTCTGCGCCGCCCTGCGCGCCGCCGGCCACGACGTACCGATCCTGATGCTCACCGCGAAGGACGGCGAGTACGACGAGGCGGAGGGGCTCGACACGGGCGCCGACGACTATCTGACCAAGCCGTTCTCCTACGTCGTCCTCGTCGCCCGGGTCAAGGCGCTGCTGCGCCGCCGCGGTACGGCCGGTGCCTCGCCCGTGCTGCGCATCGGCGCCCTCAGCGTGGACACGGCCGCCCGCCGGGTCTTCCGCGACGGTACGGAAGTGGCGCTCACCGCCAAGGAGTTCGCCGTACTGGAGCAACTGGCGGTACGGGCCGGGCAGGTCGTCGGCAAGCCGGAGATCCTGGAGCACGTCTGGGACTTCGCCTACGAGGGCGATCCCAACATCATCGAGGTCTACGTCAGCGCGCTGCGCCGCAAGCTCGGCGCCGCGTCCATCCAGACGGTACGCGGCGCCGGATACCGGCTGGTCGCGCGGTGAGCGGCCGCTTCTCGTCCGTACGGGCCAAGGCGTCGCTCGGCGCGACCGCGGTCGTCGCGGTGGCGCTGGTGGCCGCGGGCGTCGCCGTCCTGCTCTCGCTGCGCGTGAACCTCACCGGTCAGGCGGAGCGCGCCGCGGACCGGGCGGCGCGTGAGGTCGCCCTGGACATCGCCGCCCAGGCCCCCGACCGCACCCCGTACGCCAAGCTGGAGCTGCCGGACGCCGAGGACAGCCCCGTGCTGGTCACCGACGAGGACGGGCGGCTGCTCACCCTCAGCGAGGGGCTGCAGCGGATCAGCGGCTCCGGTGTCCCCGCGGTCGAGGCGCCGCGGTCCCCGCCGGATCCGGCGGGGACCGCCCGCACGGGCGGCTCCGACGGCTCCGACCGGTCCGGCGGCTCCGAGGATGATGACGACTCCGACGACGACGGCGGCGACGACCACGGCGGCGGGAAGGGCGGGGACGACGACCCCGCCGTGGGGGAGATCGACGACACCACGGCGTACAGCGACGGGAGAGCGATGGTCGAGGGAACGGCGGACGACTACCGCTTCGCGACCGTCGAGGCCACCGACCGCACCGGCCGGACGGTCGTCGTGCACGCGGGCGCGACCCTCGCCGACCGGCGGAGCGCGGTCAACACGACCGCCGTCGCGATGCTGCTGGGCCTGCCCGTCCTGCTGCTGGTCGTCGGGGGAGTGACCTGGCTGGTCACGCGCCGCGCGCTGCGGCCGGTGGAGGGCATCCGGAGCGAGATGGCGGCCATCACCGCCTCCGAGGACCTGTCGCGGCGGGTGCCCGAACCCGCCACCCGGGACGAGGTGGCCCGGCTGGCCCGGACCACCAATGAGACGCTGACCGCGCTGGAGGCGGCGGTGGAACGGCAGCGCCGCTTCGTCGCGGACGCCTCGCACGAGCTGCGCAGCCCCATCGCCTCCCTGCGCACCCAGCTCGAAGTGGGGCACGCCCACCCGGGGTTGCTGGATGTGCCGGGCGCGGTCGCGGACACCGTACGGCTCCAACAGCTCGCCGGGGACCTGCTGATGCTGGCGCGGCTGGACGCGGGAGAGCGGCCGGGGCGTACCAGGACCGACCTCGGCGCGCTGGTCCGCGAGGAGGTCTCACAGCGGGCGACGGACCGCTTCCCGGTCGCCGTGCGGGCCCGGGAGGGGTTCGAGGTGGTGGGCTCGCGCGGTCAGCTGGCGCGGGTGCTCGGCAATCTCCTCGACAACGCCCAGCGGCACGCGGCCGGTTCGGTCGAGACGTCGGTGCGCCGGGTGGGCGCCTGGGTGGTGCTCGCGGTCGCCGACGACGGCGCCGGGGTGCCGGAGGCGGAGCGCGAGCGGATCTTCGAACGGTTCGTCCGGCTCGACGACGCCCGCAGCCGGGACGACGGCGGGGCCGGTCTCGGGCTGGCCATCGCCCGGGACGTGGCAGAGCGGCACGGCGGCACCCTCACCGTCGGCCGGGCGCCGTCGGGCGGCGCCCTCTTCGAGCTCCGGCTGCCCGCCGTGACCGGCCCGGGCGAGGCCGGCCCGTAGGCCTTCGCCGCGCGCCGGCGCACGGGGGCGGCCCCGGGCCCGGCCCCCGCCGGCTCAGATCTTGCCGCGCCGGCCGCGGAGCTGCTCCGCGACCGGGGCCAGCGACGTCCGCAGCTCCGCCAGCGCCTCCGGTGAGAGCAGATCGATGAAGTGGCGCCGTACGGACTCGACATGGTGCGGGGCGACCCGCTGCATCGTCTCCATGCCCTGGTCGGTCAGGACCGCGAAGAGCCCGCGCCGGTCGGACTCGCAGTTCTCCCTGCGCACCAGCCCCGCGGTTTCCATCCGGGTGATCTGGTGGGAGAGCCGGCTCTTGGACTGGAGGGTGATGGCGGCGAGATCGCTCATCCGCATGCGCCGCTCCGCCGACTCCGAGAGATTGACCAGGATCTCGTAGTCGTTCATGGTCAGTCCGAACGGCTGGAGATCCTTCTCCAGCTGGTGCGTCAGCAGCTTGCTGACATCCAGGTGGGTGCGCCAGGCGCACTGCTCCGCATCGCTCAGCCAGCGGGTGGCCGTCTCGGTCTCCATGTAATCGATTCTACCTAAGAAGTTGAATTCTGGACGAAATATGAGGGGGTGGTACGTGTGACGCCAGGCACCCGAAGGGCCGCGCGGACGCGCCACGGGAAGGGTGCACGCGTTCGACGTCACACTCCGCAGACTACCGCTCACAGACCGAAGCGGCGCTGGAGATCACCAAGTCCTCCCTGTCCGGAGGAATGGCCGCCGCCGGGCATCCCCGGCTCCGGGGGCGCCGTGCCCGTCGGCTGCTCCGCCATCAGCGTCTCCGTCGACTGCAGCAGCACCGTACCGGCCCCCACGAACTCGAATTGATGCTCCTCGCCCGAGACGCCCCCGATCCCCGTGAGCGAGCGGATACCGCCGAGCACACCGGACATATAGCCATGATCGTAATGGTGGCAGGGGGAGGGGCAGTCCGCCCAGCCGACCAGCGCCTGCGGATCCACCCGCAGCGGCGGCTCCATGAAGACCACGGGCCCGTTGGACGCCGCCACGAACTTCCCCGTCCCGATCAGGGTCAGAAAGCCCGGCACGATCGACTGCTTGAGCGCCAGCGACGGCTGATAGGCCAGCAGATTCCCCGAACGGATCGTCAGATTGCCCTCCTCCAGGTCGAAGGAGTTGACGTCGAAGGCGCGGTCGGCGAGCAGCATCTTCCCGCTGCCCTCCGCGACCACCCAGTCCGCCGCGTGCAGCGGCGAGTGGAAGCTGCTGCGCACCAGCGGCTCGAATCGGCCGTGGCCGATGCCGTCGAAGTTGATCTGCCCGTAGTAGGCGATCATCTTGCCCTTCTGGAGGAACCACTGGCTCCCCTTCAACTCCACACAGAAGGTGTACGCGTTGACGTTGTCGTCGCTCGGCAGCGTCACCGGATCAAAAGTCCCCTCGGGCCCAGGGGCCCTGGGGATACCCCAACCGGCGCGCGTGTCTCCGCCGCTCACAGCTTCTCCTCCGACGCCTGGACGAACACCGCACCGCTGCCGCTCAGCTCCAGCTGGAACGCCTCACCCGAGCCCCGCCCCACCATGTCGCGCCAGCCGAGCGCGGTGGAGAGCTTGTTCCGTACGTCGCCGTGGTGGGCGACGTACGCCTGCGGGTCCACATGGACGTCCCGCCCCGGGGAGATCGGCACCTCGATCACCCCGCCGTGTGCCATCACCGCGACCGCGCCGTGGCCCTTGAGCGTGGTCGTGAAGAGCCCCTGGCCGGTGACCTGGCCGCGCACCATGCCCATCACGCCGCCCTGCGATCCCATGAACATCGTGCCCTGCCGGAGGGTGCCGTCGAAGGCGAGCAGCCGGTCCGCCTCCACGTACAGCGTGTCGCCCGCCAGGTTGATCACCTGGATGTGGTGGCCGCCGTGCCCGAACATCACCGTGCCGCTGCCCTCGACGGTCATCAGCGGGGTCGCCTCGTTGGCCACCCGCCGTCCGATCATCGACATCAGCCCGCCCTGGCCGCCCTGGATGTTCGGCGTGAAGCTGACCTCGCCCCGGTACGCGAGCATCGCGCCCCGCTGGCTGAACAGCTTCTGCCCGGGCGCCACCGTCGCCTCGACCATCTTCGAGTTGATCTCGCGGAACGGCATCAGACATCGCCCCCGATCGTGTTCCGCTCGCTCGGCTGCACATAGACCAGACCGTCGCCCTCGAACCGGATCTGGAAGGACTCGCCCGAGCCCTCGCCCATGACGGTCCGGAAGTTCACCCCCGACTGGAACTTCTGCTGGAGGTTGCCCTGGTGCGCGATGTACGCGCCGGGGTCGACGTACAGCGGGTACTGCGGTGACACCCGCAGGACCACCGCCTCACCGTCCGACATGATCGCCGCCTGCCCCGTGCCCTCGACCGTGGTCGTGAACAAGCCATTTCCCGTCGCGCCCCCGCGCAGCCCCGTGAAGGCCGTGCCCGTCCGCAGTCCGGCGTCCGTGCAGAGGAGATTGCTCGCCTCGACATAGAGCTTGTCGCCGTGGAGGGAGACGAGGTTGATCTCGCTCGCCCGGTCGGCGAAGAAACACGTGCCCTGGCCTTTCACCTCCATCACGGTCATCTGTTCACCGGTGAGGCGGCGCGTCACCATCCCGCGCAGTCCGTCACCGCCCCCGGTCATCTTCTTGAAGGTCATCCGGCCGTCGTACGCGACCATCGAGCCGTTCTTCGCTTTCACGGCGTCGCCGGTCAGGTCGACGGCGAGCACCTTGCTGCCTTGCAGTCGGAACTGAGCCACGCTTCGACGGTATCCGGCGCCGCCGACACGGAACAGGGCCCGTGGCCCCGACACGTCCCGGAGCGGTCCCGGAGGCGACCCGACCCTGAGACGGGCCGACCCGACCGGGCTCCGAAAGGGGCCGACCCGACCCCTGATAACGGTCGGGCAAAGCGGGGCTGTCACAATGAGGAAACGCTTGTGCGCGCATTCACAAGATCGTGTGCGCCACGGAGCGCCTGCTTCTGCCCTCACGTTGCCCCCGAAGACGAAGGTGCCTTCCTCGTGGACATCAAGACCGCCTCCTCCCTCCACCGCCTCCGCCTGGTCTCCGCGCCGGAGGCCGTCTCCTTCCTCCTGCTGCTCGTCTGCTCGGTCCTCAAGCGGACGACGGAGTTCAACGCGGTCCCCGTGATGGGTGCCGTCCACGGCCTGCTCTTCGTTCTCTACGTGATCTTCTGGCTGGACGCCTGGAACCGCACCAAGTGGTCCTTCGGCACTGCGGCCCTCTACTTCGTGCTCTCCGTCCTGCCCGCCGGCGGCTTCTTCGCCGAGCGCAAGCTCAAGCGCGCCGCCGACGACGCGGTCATCGCCTCCCGCGCCCGCCGCGAGGGTACGGTGAACGCATGATCGTCGCCTTCTCCGTCTCGCCCCTCGGCGTCGGGGAGGACGTCGGCGAGTACGTCGCCGACGCCGTCCGCGTCGTCCGCGCCTCCGGACTCCCGAACCGTACGGACGCCATGTTCACCTCGATCGAGGGGGAGTGGGACGAGGTGATGGACGTGGTCAAGCGCGCCGTCGCCGCTGTCGAGGCGCGCGCCGGACGCGTCTCGCTCGTCCTCAAGGCCGACATCAGACCCGGCGTCACGGACGGCCTCACCTCGAAGGTCGAGACGGTGGAGCGCCACCTCTCCGCCTGACGCGGGCTGTCCGCCGGGCGCGACCTCCGTACGGGCGAACCCTCGAACGTACGGCCCCTCGCACGGACGCCTCCAGTCGACACGCCGGTAAATGTCCCCTTTTGTGGGGGGCATCGACCGCGCGAGAACGCTGGAGGCATCGTGCGCCCGGAGAGCTTCGAGTACGACTACGACGTCCACAGCTGTCTGGCCGGCCCCCTCATGGAGCCAGGCCGGACGACCGCCTACCGGGTGCAGTACCGGAGTCTGCTCTCGCGGGAACCCCGCCGAATACGTGCCGTCCTGCTGATGGCCCTGGCACCGTTGCTCTCCGGGGCCCTCCTCGTCTATCTGGTCTGGCCCACCCACCGCACCGTCCGCGAGGGCGGCGACCGCTGGCTCATCGTCTTCGACCAGGTGATGCTCGGCTCGATCGGGCTCATCGCCTTCTTCATGCTGGTCAACGTGGTCTCCGTGGCCCACGCCACGATGGTCGCCCAGGACCCGGTGCCGGTACCCGCCGAGACGGGCACCCGCGTCGCGTTCCTCACCACGTACGTCCCCGGCAAGGAACCGCTCGCCATGGTGCGGGACACCCTCGAAGGCGCCGGGCGTCTGCGCCACAGCGGCCCGCTCGACATCTGGCTGCTCGACGAGGGCGACAGCCCCGCCGCCCGGGCGCTCTGCGCGGAGCTGGGCGTACGCCACTTCACCCGCCGCGGGGTGCCCGAGTGGAACCGCGCGAGCGGTGTGCACAAGGCCCGCACCAAGCACGGCAACTACAACGCCTGGATCGCGCTGCACGGCGACGACTACGACTTCTTCGCCTCCGTCGACACCGACCACATACCCCTCCCCAACTTCCTGGAGCGGATGCTCGGTTACTTCCGCGACCCGGACGTCGCCTTCGTCGTCGGCCCCCAGGTGTACGGGAACTACACCTCGCCGGTCACCAAGGCCGCCGAGTCCCAGCAGTTCCTCTTCCACGCGCTGATCCAGCGGGCCGGGAACCGCTACCGGGCGCCCATGTTCGTCGGCACCAACAACGCCGTACGGATCACCGCCCTCAAGCAGGCGGGCGGCCTGTACGACTCGATCACCGAGGACATGGCCACCGGTTTCGAGCTGCACCGCCGCAGGAACCCGCTCACGGGCCGGTTCTGGCGCTCCGTCTACACCCCCGACGTGCTGGCCGTCGGCGAGGGGCCCGCCTCCTGGACGGACTTCTTCACCCAGCAGCTGCGCTGGTCCAGGGGGACGTACGAAACGCTCTTCAAGCAGTACTGGAAGGCACCCTTCCGGGTGCCGCCGGGACGGCTGTTCAGCTACACGATGATGCTCGTCTACTACCCGATGACCGCGGTCAACTGGTTCCTGGGCATCCTGAGCTGCGTCCTGTTCCTCTGGCTCGGCGCCTCCGGCACCCAGGTCTCCTCCTCGGTCCTGCTGATGCTCTACAGCGATGCCGCCGCCCTCCAGATAGGCCTCTACCTCTGGAACCGGCGCCACAACGTCTCGCCCCACGAGCCCGAGGGCTCCGGCGGACTCGCGGGGATGGCGATGTCCGCGCTCTCCGCGCCGATCTACCTCAAGTCGCTGGGGTCGGCCGTGCTGCGTACCCATGGCCGCTTCGTCGTCACCCCCAAGGGTGGTGAGACCAGCCCCGACCGGCTGCTGACGTTCCGGGTGCACTTCTTCTGGGCCGGCGTGCTCGTCGCCTCGCTCCTCGCCTCCGTCCTCCTCGACCACACCCATGTGGCGATGCGCACCTGGGCCCTCCTGGCGCTCGCGACAGCGCTGGCCCCCGTCGCCGTCTGGGCGTGGACGGCCCGCCAGGAGCGCGCCGAGACGGCACGGGCCGCGACGACCCTCATGGCCCTCGCGGCCCCCGAGACACGGCACGTCCCGCAGCCCGCGCCCCAGCCCGCGGCGGTGCCCGCGATCCCGCCCAAGACGACGACCGGAGGGAACTGAGAGATGCCCGAGCAGTACCGGCCCCGGCGCCGGCCGTCGAACAAGTTCAGGAAGGCCCTGATGGGCGGGGGAGCGGCGGTGGTGCTCGTGGGCCTCAACGCCCCCGCGGCCGTCTCCTTCGCCCAGGAGAAGTACCACGCGTACAAGATCGCCCAACCCGGCTACAAGCGGCAGTACGGCTCCTGGGAAATGCTCGCCGTGCCCAAGGAGTACCGTACGAACGCGATCCACGCGGCCCTGCTGCACACCGGCAAGGTCCTGATCATCGCGGGCTCCGGCAACAACCAGAAGAAGTTCGACAAGGGGTCGTTCGACACGATCCTGTGGAACCCCGCCGACAACTCGTTCAGGAAGATCCCCACCCCCGAGGACTTCTTCTGCTCGGGCCATTCGCAGCTCCCCGACGGCCGGCTGCTGGTCGCGGGCGGCACGGCGCGCTACGAGGTGCTCGACGACAAGATCGAGCGCGCGGGCGGCGGGATGCGCGTCAAGAACGAGAACCCGGACCGTGACCACACGTTCAGGAAGGGCACGCGCTTCCGCTCCCCGTCGGGCGTCGAGTACATCAGCAAGTTCGATGTCACCGTCCCCAGGGCGAAGCGCGAGTTCAAGATCGGGTACGGGGCCGGCGGCCGGATGCTGCCCTGGAAGACGAAGATCACGGCCGGCGAGGCGCGCGTCTTCGTGGAGGCGGCGGAGAAGGGCCCCCGGGCGCTGACCACCCAGGCGGCGCAGTACGAGATCGTCGGCCTCAAGGGCGAGGACGCGGACAACCTCTACGGCCTCGCCCAGAAGATCACCACGGAGAAGCAGGACTTCCAGGGCATCAAGGCCGCGTACGAGTTCGACCCCAGGGCCGAGAAGTACATCCCCGTCGCCCCGATGAAGGAGGCCCGCTGGTACCCCACGCTGGTCACCCTGGAGGACGGCAAGGTGCTCGCCGTCTCGGGCCTGGACGACGTGGGCGCCGTGCTCACCGGGGACAACGAGCTGTACGACCCGGAGACCAAGAAGTGGTCCAAGGGCCCCACCCGCTACTTCCCGACCTATCCGGCGCTCTTCCTCACCAAGGGCGGCAAGCTCTTCTACTCCGGCTCCAACGCCGGGTACGGCCCCGCCGACCAGGGCCGCCAACCGGGGCTGTGGGACGTGAAGACCAACACCTTCACCGGGATCGGCGGGCTCACCGACCTCGACCAGACCGAGACCTCGGCGTCCCTGCTGCTGCCGCCCGTGCAGGACCAGCGGGTGATGGTGCTCGGCGGCGGCGGGGTCGGCGAGTCCTCCAAGGCCACCGCCCGTACGGCCGTGGTCGACCTGAAGGCGGACAACCCGGCCTTCCAGGAGGGCCCGAGACTCCCGCAGGGCACCCGGTACCTGAGCAGCGTTCTGCTGCCGGACGACTCGGTGTTCACCACCGGCGGCTCTTCGGACTACCGGGGCCGCAGCGCCAGCGACATCCTGAAGGCGCAGTTCTACGTCCCGAAGTCGAACACCTTCCGCCCCGCCGCCGACCCGACCGTGGGCCGCAACTACCACTCGGAGGCGCTGCTGCTGCCGGACGGCCGGGTGGTGACCTTCGGCTCCGACCCGCTCTTCGACGACGCGGACAACACCAAGCTCGGCACGTTCGAGCAGCGCGTGGAGATCTACACCCCGCCGTACCTCCAGGGCGACCGGGCCCAGGAGAAGCGCCCGAGGCTCGGCGGGGGCGCGCGGCGGGTCGGCGCGGACGGCCGGGCCACGTTCCGTACGGACCACCCGGAGGCGATCGCCACGGCGCGGCTGATGCGCCCGAGCGCGGTCACGCACACGACGGACGTCGAGCAGCGCTCGGTGGACCTCACGATGGTGAAGACGAAGAACTCGGTGACGGTGGAGGTCCCCAAGGACCGCGCTCTGGTGCCGCCCGGCTGGTACATGCTCTTCGTCACGGACGCGGCGGGCGTCCCGTCCGAAGCCAAGTGGATCAAGGTGGAGTGAGCGCGGGCGGCGTTCGGCACCAGGGAGAGACAGCGGGAGACAGGGGGAGACAGGGGGAGGCAGGGGGATGCAGGGGGAGAGTCGGGGAGAGGATCGCCTCGTTGACAGGTCTGGTTAATGGGATTAGCTTTTAGCTAACGCCATTAGCCAGGCCTGGAGGGGTCATGACCGAGTACCTTGCCGTCGACGGCGGCACTCTTGCCTACGAGGTGGCGGGGGCGGCGGGCTCGGGTCCGCTGATCGTGCTCGCGCACGGCATGGGCGACCACCGCGCCGCGTACCGCGCGGTGGTCCCGCAGCTGGTGGCCGCGGGCCACCGGGTCGCCGCGGTCGATCTGCGCGGCTGCGGCGAGTCCAGCGCCGACTGGCCGGCCTGGAGCCGCACCGCCCTCGCCGACGACCTCCTCGCCGTGATCCGCCACCTGGGCGGCCCCGCGGTGCTCGTCGGCCACTCGATCTCCGGTGGCGCCGCCACCATCGCCGCGGCACGCGAACCCTCCCTGGTCTCCGCGGTCGCCGAACTGGCGCCGTTCACCCGCAAGCAGTCCATCCGCCTCGGCGACCTGCGGGTACGGCGCTTCCGGCAGGGCATGCTGCGGCTGCTCGGCGCGGGTGTGCTCGGCAGCGCCCCGCTCTGGCGCTCGTACCTCGACGTGGCCTACCCCGGCCCGAAGCCCGCCGACTGGACCGAACGGCTCGGCCGTATCGACGCCCTGCTGCGCGAGCCGGGCCGGATGAAGGCCTTCCAGGGCATGGGCCGCGCCAACCCGGCCGACGCCGGCGCGCGGCTCGGCGACGTCCGCTGCCCGGTCCTGGTCGTGATGGGCACGCTCGACCCGGACTGGACCGACCCGGGCGCCGAGGGTTCGGCGATCGTCGACGCCCTGCCGCCCGGCCTCGGCCGCCTGGAGATGATCGAGGGCGCCGGCCACTACCCGCACGACCAGTTCCCCGACGAGGTGGTCTCCCTCCTGCTCGCCTTCCTCCGGTCGGAGACCGCCCGTGCCTAGGGCCGGTCTGGACCCGGCGGCCGTGGTCGCGGCCGGCGCCGCCCTCGCCGACGAGGTGGGCCTCGCCCACCTGACGATGGGGCTGCTGGCCGAACGGGTGGGCGTGCGCACCCCGTCCCTCTACAAGCACGTGGGCGGCCTGGACGACCTCAACCGGCGCATCGCGGCCCTGGCGCTGAGCCAGGCCGCCGACGCCGTCGGCGGCGCCGCCCAGGGGTACGCGGGCCGCGACGCCCTGGTGGCCGCCGCGTCCGCCTTCCGCGCCTTCGTCCTGGAGCACCCCGGCCGGTACGCCGCCACGATCGGCGTGGAACCGACGGGGCCGGACGATCCGATGGTCGCCGCGGCCCAGCGGCTGCTCGACGCGTTCTCGGCGGTCCTGCGCGGCTACGACATCGCGGAGCCCGACGTGGACCACGCCCTGCGCATGCTCCGCAGCTTCTGCCACGGCTTCGCCACGCTGCAGGTGGCGAACGGCTTCCAGTGGAGCGCCGACATCGACGAGAGCTTCGACTGGCTGATCGCCTTCGCCGACCGGGGTCTGCGCGCCGTCGGACCCGGGCGGTGAGCCGGCCCCGGGTGGTCGATCGGACTGGGCGGTCGATCAGACCCGGGCGGTGAATCTCACCTCGACCAGCAGCTCGGGGAAGGCCAGCCGCGGGGTGCCGATCATGGTGCTCGCCACCTGCGGGTCCGGCCGGCCGTACGCTTCCTTGCGCACCGGCCCCGCCGCCGCGTCGGCCGCGTCGACATCGACCGCGTAGATGACTTCTTCGACGACATCGTCCAGCGATGCGCCGAAACGCCGCAGCAATTCCGCCGCGTTGGCATAGCACTGGCGCATCTGTGCGCCCGTGTTGGCGAAATCGGTGACCGATCCGGCTTCGTCGACCGGCGCGGGGGCGACGAGTTCCGTTCCGTCGTGGGCGACTTGGCCGGAGAGGTAAACGGTGTCGCCGCGCCGGACCGCCTGCACGTATCCGTAACCCTTTTCCCAAGGGACTCCGAAGCTTTCGACCTGATCCGCGTCGCTCATGGCGCTCCGATCATCAGAAGTGAATTCCGCCGCTACGGCAAAGACGATAGGAGGCCATGTCGGCGCGGGCCAGGCGCGGTTGTGCCAGCTACCGCAAGGATCGTGCCAGTGCCGGGGTGCTCGGTCGGACGGTCGCGTACGTAGGGTGGACGGGAAGCACGGCGAGGAGTTCGGCGGAGGCGAGGGAGTCCACTTGCGGAACGGATCGCGGAACGGGTCGCGGAACGGACGGGGAAACGGGGAGGGCGGGACGACGGTCGTCGCGATCCTCGCGGTACCGCGGGCGTATCCGCTGGACATCAGCATCCCGGCCTATGTGTTCGGCCGGCATCCGGGTTATCAGGTCTTCGTCTGCGGAGATCGCGATCCCGCCCCGGCCCTTGACGCGGACGGCGTGCCGTCGCGCGTCGACGTGGCCGCGGACATCAGGCCGACCCGCTCCCTCTCCGCCCTGGAGGAGGCCGACATCGTCGTGGTTCCGGGCTACGAGGATCTGAGTGTCCCCGTCCCGGAGGACCAGCTGAAGGCGCTGCGGACAGCCGTCGAACGGGGCGCGCGGGTCCTCGCCGTCTGCACGGGCGTATTCGCGCTCGCGGCCGTCGGGGCGCTGAACGGCCGGACGGCTACGACCTATTGGCGCAACACCGATCAGCTCCGGGCCGGGTACCCCGAGGTCGATGTCGTCGAGAACCGGCTCTTCGTCGAGGACGGGGCGGTCATCACCTCCGCCGGCGCGGGGTCGGGAATCGACGCCTGTCTCCATGTCGTCCGGACCGATTTCGGGACCACCGCCGCGGACGGCGCGGCGAAGGACGTCGTCTTCTCCGCCGCCCGCGGCCCGCACGAGCCGCAGTACACGGACGTGCCCACCCCTGCGCGCGCCGGCCTGGGCGCGACACGGGAATGGGTGCGGGAGAACATCGGATCGCCCATCACCGTGCAGCGGATGGCGGATCACAGCCTGCTCTCCCGGAGAACCCTCGTCCGGCGTTTTGTGAGCGAGACGGGAATGCCGCCCATGCAGTGGGTCGCCACGCAGCGAATTCTCGCCGCGCGCCGGCTCCTCGAAACATCCGACTGGTCCGTCGAGAGGATCGCCGGGGCGACGGGTTTCGGCACGGCCTCGAATTTCCGGACCCTTTTCCGAAGGGACGTGGGAATGGCGCCGAGCGCCTACCGCAAGGCGCACGGCGGTTGAGGCCGGAAAGGAGGTATCCGGCGCGCGTCAGCCCTTCGTACCGCGTCAGCCCTTCGTACCGCGTCAGCCCTTCGTGTTGCGTCAGCCCTTCGCGCGGCGCGCCAGGCCCAGCGCGTACTCCGGCCACCAGGTGCCCGCCGCCGGGCCGCCACGGCAGGGGCCGTCCGACTCGCCGGGGCGTTTGATCCAGAGGAACGCGTCGACCAGTTCGTTGCCGGTGTTCGTGGTCGGCGGGGTGCCCAGGGCGCGCCCCGGGGGGTTGCACCAGGCCTCGTCGCGGTTGCCGGGGAGCGGGCCCGCGCCGTTTCTGCTGGTGTCCACCGTGAAGTGGGTCTCGCCGAGCAGGCCGGCGAGCCGGGTCCCGTACGCCTTGACGGTGTCGTTCGTCTGGAAGTTGGACACGTTGAGCGAGAACCCGTCCGCCGCGCCGACCCCCGCCCGCTGGAGCGCGTCCGCGATCTTGGCCGGGTCGGAGATCCAGTCCGGGTTTCCGGCGTCCACGTAGACACGGGTGTGCGGCTGCCGCTTCAGACGGCCGACCGCGTGGGTGAGGAGTTCGTACCGCTCGGCGTGGTGCTCGGACGGGGTGCAGCCGTCCGCGACATGCGGCACCGCGTCCGGCTCCAGTACGACGATGGCCTCGGCGTCACCGATCGCCGCCGCGAAGCCGTCGATCCAGTCGCGATAGGACTGCCCGTCGGGGGCGCCGCCCGCCGAGTAGAGCCCGCAGTCGCGGTGCGGGATGTTGTACGCGACGAAGACCGCCGTCCGTTTGCCGGCGGTCGCGCCCCGTACCGCCCGGCGGATCTGCGGCTCGGGGTTCTCGGCGGCGGGCCAGACGGCGACCGCGCGGTCCGCGATCCGTTTGAGGGCCTTCGCGTCGGCCGAACGCCCTTCCCGCTCCCACCGGCTGGCCTGCTGGGCCGCGTCGCTGTCCGGGTCGATCCAGAAGGGTGACGCCGCCGTCGGGGCCGCCTCGCCCTGGACCGCCGGGGCCGTCCGCGCGGCGCGCGTCACCGGCGCCTCGGGCCGGGACGCGGACGGGGCGCAGCTCACGAGCGCGGCGACGGTGAGCAGGGCCGCGACGACGGTCGTCGGTGCGCTACGCGTGCGGCGCGACGGCCGTGCCGGTGCCGGCACCGGTACCGGTGCCGGCACCGGTACCGGTACCGGCACTGATGAAGACGGTGATTGCGGTCTGCGGCCGGACATCCAGCCCCCTCGGAAGTCGACTGGGCGACGATGGCAATGGCAAGACCGGCATATCGTTACATAGCGCTCAATCGGTTGTGCTCTGCGACACCGGGGCGGACGCCGACGCCGACAGGGAAGCCGACGCCGACGCCGACAGCGCGATGCCGAGCGGCGTCCGCTCGTACAGCACCTGGTGCCCGTACCGCCGCGACGTCAGCAGCCCCGCCCCGCGCAGCGCCGACAGATGCGCCGACACCGAGGACGGGGCCAGCCCCAGCAGCCGCGCGAGCGCCGTCGTCCCGGACGGCTCGGCCAGCGCGCACAGCACGTCCGCCCGCGCCCGGCCCAGCAGCCGCGCCAGCGCGTCGGGGGTACGGTCCGACGGCCGCGTCCACAGGCCGCCGATGCCGCGCACCGGATAGATCACGGCCGGCTGCCACGGCGGCAGATAACCGCTGACCACGCGCGGCCAGGAGAACACACTCGGCATCAGGACCAGCCCCTCGCCGCCGAGTACCCGCGTGTGGCTGCCGTGCGTACCCGTGATCGTCAGCGTGGAGCCGTCCGTCCAGGAGAGCTGCGGACTCAGCTCCCCCAGCAGCCCCTGGAGACCGTTCTCCGCCAACCGCCGCGAGTGGTACGCCACATCGGCCTCCAGCAGGGTGCGCAGCCGGGGCCACTCCGGCTCCACCAGCTCGTGCCACACCCGCTCCAGCAGCCCGGCCAGCCTCCGCACCGCCCCCACCGGATCCGCCGCCATCGCCCGGCCCTCGGGGCTCGCCGCGGCGCCCGGGGCGTCGGCGAGCGCCAGCATGATGTCGGTTCTGACCAGCTCCGGATCGGTGGCGCGGACGGCCGCGATCTCCTCCTCGAAGGTGGGGAGCGGAACCGACGGCGGGCGGCTCAGGAAGTCCGGGTTGTGCCCGTGCTCGGGCATCAGGAGATGCAGCGGCGCGAGATCGATCGCCGCCACCGCCGCCCGGACCCGGCGCAGCCATGGCAGGTGGTACCCGTGTCGCTCGGGGCGCGCGAGGGTGCGTACCGCCTCCTGTGTCTCCCAGAGCGGCGACACGGCGAACCGGCAGCGGAGCAGATCGCTCTCGTCGAAGTGGAGCTGGAACGGCATGATGCGGGCGGTCCCCCCGTTCGGTCCGAAGGCTCCGATGGTCCGGTAGCCGGTTCCCCTGACGCCGGAGGCTTCCGTCGCTCCGGGCCGCGGGCCGCGGGCGGCCGAAGATTCGGACTCGTCCGAATGTCTGTGGCCGGGGCTTCTACCCCGTCAGTCTGCCTCCATGCCCCAGAACGCTCCCCGTGGGTACGGCGCCGTCTTCGCCGTCCGTGAGTTCCGGTTCGTCTTCGCCGCGCACCTCCTCTCGCTCCTCGGCGTGGTCGTCAGCGAGATCGCGCTGACGTTCCTCGTCTACGACCTCACCGGATCGCCGCTGCTCAGCGCCCTCACCTTCGCCCTCGGGCTGCTCCCGTACCTCGTCGGCGGGACCCTCCTCGCCGGGGTCGCCGACCGCTACCCCGCCCGCCGGGTGCTGGTGGTCTGCGATCTGCTCTGTGCCCTCTGTGTGGGGGTGATGGTGCTGCCCGGCACGCCGATCGCCGGGCTGCTGGCCCTGCGCTGCGCCGTCGCCGCGATCGCGCCCGTCTTCACCGGAACCAGGATGGCCGCGCTGACCGACATCCTCGGCGAGGGCGATCTGTACGTACTCGGCCGCTCCCTGCTGCGGATCGTCTCGCAGAGCGCGCAGCTCGCCGGGTTCGGGCTGGGCGGGGTGCTGCTCGCCGTCGTGCCCGCGCGCGGTGCGATCTGTGTCACGGCGGTGACGTTCCTCTGCTCGGCCGCCCTGCTGCGCTTCGGGACGGCGGACCGTCCGGCTCGCGCCACCCCACGTTCGGGTGACGCGGGGACCACCGGCTCCCTGCTGCGGGAATCACTCGGCGGCGCCCGGCTGCTGCTGGGCGACCGGCGTACACGGGCGCTGCTGCTGCTCTTCTGGCTCCCCGCGATGTTCGTCGTCGCGCCCGAGGCCCTGGCCGCCCCGTACGCGGACTCCCTCGGGCTCGGTCCGGCGGCACTGGGGCTGATGATGTGCGCGATGCCCGTGGGGCACATCGTGGCGGAGCTGTACGTCGGTACGGTGCTCTCCCCGCGCGCCCGCTCCCGCGTCGTCCTGCCGGGCGCCGCCCTCGGACTGCTGCCCCTGCTGGTGTACGCGGCCGAGCCCGGCCTCGGCTGGGCGCTGGCCGCGCTCGCCCTGTCCGGGGCGGCGGCCGCGTATGTCATCGGCCTCGACCAGTGGTTCGTCGCGGCGGTTCCCGAGGAACTGCGCGGCCGGGCGATGACGCTGCTCACGGCCGGTCTGATGACTCTCCAGGGGCTCGGTATGGCGGCGGCGGGAGCGGCCGCCGAGTTCCTGCCCGTACCTCAGGTGGTGGCCGGCGCGGGCGCGCTCGGCACGCTCTGCTGCCTCGTCCTGGTACGGGAGGTCCACCGCACCGGGCCGGGCGCCACGGTGGCGAGGGAGGCGCGCGGACGGACGGGCCGCCCCCGGCGGAGCAGGCCCCGCCGGGGGCGGCGGAGCGTACGACCGAAGGGCGAGACGGTGCTGACCCGCGAGTAACCAGTGGGTAAGGTCGATGGCGTGTCCAAGCCGCTCAGCCTGCCTTTCGACCCCATTGCGCGCGCCGACGAACTCTGGCAGCAGCGCTGGGGACCCGTTCCCTCCATGGGTGCGATCACCTCGATCATGCGTGCCCACCAGATCCTGCTCGCCGGGGTGGACGCCGTCGTCAAGCCGTACGGCCTCACCTTCGCCCGGTACGAGGCGCTGGTGCTGCTCACCTTCTCCAAGGCCGGCGAACTGCCGATGTCCAAGATCGGTGAGCGGCTGATGGTCCACCCGACCTCCGTCACCAACACCGTGGACCGGCTGGTGACCGCCGGTCTCGTCGACAAACGGCCCAACCCCAACGACGGACGCGGCACGCTCGCCTCCATCACGGACAAGGGCCGCGAGGTGGTGGAGGCCGCCACCCTCGACCTGATGGAGATGGACTTCGGACTCGGCGTCTACGACGCGGAGGAGTGCGCGGAGATCTTCGCGATGCTGCGCCCGCTGCGGGTGGCCGCCCAGGACTTCGAGGACTGACGGTGGGGGAGGGGCGCTGGAAGATCGCCCCTTGTGCCCGGTTAGGCTCAGCCGCATGAAGTCGAATGTGCTGTCCCGCTACCGGGTGATGGCGTACGTCACCGCCGTATGGCTGCTGGTCTTCACCGTGGCGATCATCCTGAAGTACGGGTTCGATACCGGCAACACGATGGTGATCTCGCAGATCCACGGTGTGCTCTTCATCGTCTACGTGATCTTCGCCTTCGATCTGGGCTCCAAGGCGAAGTGGTCGTTCGGCAAGCTGCTGTGGGTGCTCGCCGCCGGCTGCATCCCCGTCGCGTCGTTCTTCGTCGAGCCGAAGATCACCCGTGAGATCCAGCCCCTGCTGACCGACCGCGCCCCGGAGACCGCGAAGGCTTAGCGCGTTGAAGGCGTAGCGCCTGAGGGTGGAGCGCCTGAGGGTGCGGCGCTCCTGCAGTCGACTGGCCGGCCGCCCGGCCGATCCGCTGATCTCGCTCACCCGTCTCACCCGGCTCACCGGCCGCCCGCACTCGTTGCCGGCGGCCGTTTTGTCGCTGCTTCCGGCTTTTTGTCCGGCGTTTCCCCTGTGATTTCGCCGTCGTTCCTCTCCTCGTCCGCCTGCTGTCATCGACATTTACTTGGACGTCCTAGTAAATTGGACGTATGAACGCTGACGCCATCGAGGAGGGCCGCCGGCGCTGGCAGGCCCGGTACGACGAGGCCCGCAAGCGTGACGCGGCCGGGGGGCCGGGGGCGCAGCCCCCGAGAGATTGGACGCGCACGACACTCTCCGGGGACCCCGTGGACCCGGTCTACGGGCCCCGGCCCGGCGACACCTACGACGGCTTCGAACGGATCGGCTGGCCCGGGGAGTACCCGTACACCCGCGGCCTGCACGCGACCGGCTACCGCGGCCGGACCTGGACCATCCGCCAGTTCGCCGGCTTCGGCAACGCACAGCAGACGAACGAGCGCTACAAGATGATCCTGGCGGCGGGCGGCGGCGGGCTCTCCGTCGCCTTCGACATGCCCACACTCATGGGCCGCGACTCCGACGACCCCCGCTCGCTCGGCGAGGTCGGCCACTGCGGGGTCGCCATCGACTCGGCCGCCGACATGGAGATCCTCTTCGCGGACATGCCGCTCGCCGATGTCACCACCTCGATGACGATCAGCGGCCCCGCCGTCCCCGTCTTCTGCATGTACCTGGTGGCGGCGGAGCGCCAGGGCATCGACCCGGGCGTCCTCAACGGCACCCTCCAGACCGACATCTTCAAGGAGTACATCGCCCAGAAGGAGTGGCTGTTCCAGCCCGAGCCGCATCTGCGGCTGATCGGCGACCTCATGGAGCACTGCGCCACCACCATCCCCGCGTACAAGCCGCTCTCCGTCTCCGGCTACCACATCCGTGAGGCGGGCGCGACGGCCGCGCAGGAACTCGCGTACACCCTCGCGGACGGCTTCGGCTACGTGGAGCTGGGGCTCAGCCGGGGGATGGACATCGACACCTTCGCGCCGGGGCTCTCCTTCTTCTTCGACGCCCATCTCGACTTCTTCGAGGAGATCGCCAAGTTCCGCGCCGCCCGGCGGATCTGGGCGCGCTGGATGAAGGAGGTGTACGGGGCGCGCACCGACAAGGCGCAGTGGCTGCGCTTCCACACCCAGACCGCGGGCGTCTCGCTCACCGCGCAGCAGCCGTACAACAACGTCGTACGGACGGCGACGCAGGCGCTGGCGGCCGTCCTCGGCGGCACGAACTCCCTGCACACCAACGCGCTCGACGAGACCCTCGCCCTGCCCAGCGAGCAGGCCGCCGAGATCGCGCTGCGCACGCAGCAGGTGCTCATGGAGGAGACGGGGGTCGTCAACGTGGCGGACCCGCTCGGCGGCTCCTGGTACGTCGAGCAGCTCACCGACCGGATCGAGGCCGACGCCGAGAAGATCTTCGAGCAGATCAAGGAGCGCGGCCTGCGGGCCCACCCGGACGGCCGTCACCCGATCGGCCCCGTCACCTCGGGCATCCTGCGCGGCATAGAGGACGGCTGGTTCACCGGCGAGATCGCCGAATCCGCGTTCCAGTACCAGCGGGCGCTGGAGAAGGGCGACAAGCGGGTCGTGGGCGTCAACGTCCACCACGGCTCGGTCACCGGCGACCTGGAGATCCTGCGGGTCAGCCACGAGGTCGAGCGGGATCAGGTCCAGGTCCTGGCGGCGCGCAGGGCCGCGCGGGACGACGCGCGGGTGCGCACGGCGCTGGCGGCCATGCTCGCGGCGGCGCGCGACGGCTCCAACATGATCGCCCCCATGCTGGAGGCGGTACGGGCGGAGGCGACGCTCGGCGAGATCTGCGACGCACTGCGGGACGAGTGGGGGACGTACACCGAACCGCCCGGCTTCTAGGAAGCTCCGGTCGCCCTTTCCGGGGGTACACCGTTCACTCGCGCGGGTGAATTACCTCGGAGTGTGTGATGTCAGGTCGACCCGCTGCACCGCGTCCCGCTTCGGCTGAGACGGTCGAGCGCGCGGGCGCGGGCCCGGACTCCGGACCCGGTCCCGGGCGGTTCGCCCTGCTGCCGGCCCCGCCGCGGGCCCCTACCGGCTGGCGGGTGCTGCCCGCCCGGGTGGTCGCGATACGCCTGGTCACGCCCACCCCGGGAGCCACGCTGATCAGCGGAAAGGCGTTCGCGTCCGGGGTGAAGGCGCTGATCCAGGCGGTCGTGGTGATCGTCATCGCGGCGGCGCTCGGGGTGGGGCTCACCTGGAACCCGCTGCGGCTGCTCGGAGTGGCCGTAGCGGTGATCCTCGGCTCGGCCTCCTTCTCCTGCCTGTCCATGACGATCGCCGGGATCGTGCTGACCCGCGACCGGCTGATGGGCATCGGGCAGGCCATCACGATGCCGCTGTTCTTCGCCTCGAACGCCCTCTACCCGGTGGCGATCATGCCCGGCTGGCTCCGGACCGTCAGCCGGATCAACGGGGTGCTGCTGGGTGCGGCGGCGCTGGGAATCGCGGCGGCCTCGTCACTGCTGGGCCGACTGGCGAGGTGACTCGGGGGTGGGGGCGGGCCCGGCAACACACCGAACCCGGCCCGGCCCCGTTGTCCCCGGGGTTCCCGGTCACCCCGGGGCCAGGCCGTTCAGCAGCAGTGCTGTGAAGGTGCGGGCCCACTCCTCGTCCGCCGGTTCCGCGCTTACCAGGGTGCGGTGGACCACCGCGCCGGCGATCACGTCGAAGATCAGGTCCGCTGTGCGTGCCGCCGTCGCGGTGTCCGGCTCGCGGGGGAGTTCGCCTCGGGCCTGGGCGCGCTCGCGGCCCAGCAGCACCAGGCGTTTCTGGCGGTCGACGATCGCGATCCGGATGCGGCGCCGCAGGGCCTCGTCCCGGGTGGACTCCGCGACCAGTGCCATGAGGGACGTCTTGTTCTCCGGCCGCTCCAGCAGCGCCGCGAACTGGAGGACCGCGCTCTCGACATCGGCGGCCAGACTGCCCCGGTCGGCGAGTTCCATCCCGTCGAAGAGGACCGCGACGGCGTCCAGGACCAGCTCGCTCTTGGACGGCCAGCGCCGGTAGAGCGTCGTCTTGGCCACGCCCGCGCGGGCCGCGACATCGCCCATCGTCAGCTTCGTCCAGCCCAGCTCGCCCAGGGCCGCCCGGGTCGCCTCCAGGATCGCGGCATCGGCCTCGGTGCTGCGCGGGCGGCCCCCGCGCGGCCCGGAGTGGCTGTCGCCGTGTCCGGGGCAGCCGTCGCCGCCTTTGTCCGCGCACATGCCCGCGACCATACCGGCCAGTAGGGGGATGAGCCGCCCCACCGGGGGAGTCTGTACACGTCGCTGACCCGCCGGTTACGCTACGGCTCGTAGCGGAAGGTGCCCGCGACCGGTACACGGCCGGTGTACGACCTGCGTGCGGCCGGTGCGGGGCGGGTCCCGGCCCGGTGCGCGGCCGGAGTCGGCCCACCGCTTTTCTCAAGTGCGCGCGGAGGGGGGAGGATGTACTCATGCAGCCTAGGAACATGTCCATGAGCGGCGTCGTCGACCTCGCCGCGGTGAAGGCGGCCGGTGAGGCCAAGGCGAAGGCGGAGCAGGCACGCGCCGAAGCCGCCCGGCAGGGCGGCACCGGCGCCGTACCCCCGTCCAGCCTGGTCATCGACGTCGATGAAGCCGGCTTCGAGCGCGATGTCCTCCAGCGTTCCACCGAGGTCCCGGTCGTCATCGACTTCTGGGCCGAGTGGTGCGAACCGTGCAAGCAGCTCAGCCCCGTACTGGAGCGGCTGGCCCGCGAGTACAACGGCCGGTTCGTTCTCGCCAAGATCGATGTCGACGCCAACCAGATGCTGATGCAGCAGTTCGGGATCCAGGGCATCCCCGCGGTCTTCGCCGTGGTGGCCGGGCAGGCGCTGCCGCTCTTCCAGGGTGCCGCCCCGGAGACCCAGATCCGTCAGACGCTGGACCAGCTCATCCAGGTCGGTGAGGAGCGCTTCGGGCTCACCGGGGTCGCGGTGGACGCGAACGCCGAGGGCGCGGGCGACGACGGCGCGGAGCAGGAGGACGCCGTACCGGAAGGGCCGTACGACGCCCTGCTGGAGACGGCCGTACAGGCGCTGGACGCCAATGACTTCCCCGCCGCCGTCGCGGCGTACCGCAGTGTCCTGGCCGACGACCCGGGCAACCCCGAGGCCAAGCTCGGCCTCGCCCAGGCCGAACTGCTCGCGCGGGTCCAGGGGATGGACCAGGCGCAGGTGCGCAAGGACGCGGCGGACCGGCCGGCCGATGTGCCGGCGCAGATCGCCGCCGCCGACCTGGACCTGGTCGGCGGGCATGTGGAGGACGCGTTCGGCCGGCTCGTGGAGGCCGTGCGTCGTACGGCCGGTGACGACCGGGAGGCGGCCCGGGTCCGGCTGCTGGAGCTGTTCGAGGTGATCGGCGGGGACGACCCGAGAGTGACCGCGGCGCGGTCGGCCCTCGCCCGGGTCCTCTTCTGATTCCAGGGTGTTGACGTGTCCGGTCCGGCCGTCCCGTACAGCGGGACGGCCGGCGGGCTGAGCGAGGAGCCTGCCTCCCGTACGGCAGGACGGCCGACTCCGCGGTCACGCTGCGGATTTGGCAACACGTCAACAAAACGGCAACAGGAGTCACGCTTTACCAAAACTTGGTAAAAGCAGCTACTGTTACCGACAGTAAATCAACTCCCTTGCTCTGTCCCGCTATGGGGGGCAATCACCGCTTCTGACGCATCAGCGCGCGGCACCCTGTGTGGTCGCGCGGTACCGCCTGGTCGCGTACCGGTTATCAGGCCGTTACTAGCCAGTAACGAACCCCCTTGTGTCATCAGCGGGAATGCACCACGATCGGCGACGCTCGGTCCATTTCCGTATCAGCACGGCAGCCAGTCGCGCCCTCGGTCCGTGGGTCCCCACCGAGCGGTCCGGCGGCAGCGCCGCCGGCCCGGACAGGGGGGTTCCTGCCCACCCGGCAGGGCCTGTCCAGAGGTTGCGCGAACGCGTGGCCAGTGGTTGTCGCTCGGGGGTGATCGCCGGTGATTTCGGACGCGGTTGGCGCCTCCGGAGCAGGCGCTCTCCTTCCCGAGGACGTAGCACTTCTCCCATCCCAGGACGGGCTCCCACCCGATCCGGAGATGTACGTCCGAGAAGGAGGACATTCATGGAGTCCCAAGTTCGTGGCGGGACCAGATGGAGGCGGTTCGCCGTCGTCATGGTGCCGAGTGTGGCCGCGACGGCAGCGATAGGTGTCGCGCTGGCACAGGGCGCACTCGCCGCCTCGTTCAGTGTGTCGGGCCAGAGCTTCAAGGTCAGCGCGGACCAGCTGGTCGGCTACGACTTCATTCAGTACGGCAGCATCGACGCGGGCACGGACCTCAAGGGGAACAAGACGGCCCACCCGGTCGCCGTCTCGGGGTTCAGCTCGGCCACGATCACCAACATGTGCCAGTCGGTGGTCACGCCGGACGTGCCGCTCTTCGGCTCCGTCAGCCTGGAGCTGCGGGCCGGCACGAACGCGACGAATCCGGTCAAGGCGACCAACATCTACATCGACATCGCCCAGCTGGACGCGGAAAACGCCAAGTTCGAGAACATCGACATCGGCGTGGCGGCCGGCGACAAGAGCAACAAGACCGGCATCAACCCCGGTGACCAGGCCAACCCGTACGGCTTCGGACAGCGTTCGGCCAAGGCCACCTTCACCGGGGTGGAGCAGACGGCATGGGCGACCACAGCCGGCACCTTCACGCTGAGCAACCTGAGCCTGAAGCTGCACAAGGGCGTCAAGGAGTGCTACTAGGCACCGCCCGGGCGGGCGGGTTCCGGCACGGCAGGGGCCCGTCCGCCCACTCCGAACTCTTTCTCACGGCAACACCGGTACCAGGGAGCTGTTTTCCATGAGCGCCGAGTCTTCAGATCCCCGAGGCTCCTCGGATTCCCCCGGTTCTCCCGGCCCATTCACGTACTGGCGCCTGCGCTTCCGGGCCTGGCGCGGTACCCGGCCCTTCTGGGCGGGGCTGTTCACGTTGCTCAGCGGGCTGCCGATCGCGTACTTCCCTTACGCGGAAGTGAAGATCGGGGCTCTCACCCTGGCGATGGCGACGACGGCCGGCGCCGGGTCGCTGATCATCGGCGTACTGCTGGTGACACTCGGTCTGACGATGTGGTTCCACGCGATCGTCAGGGTGTTCGCGGGCGTCGCCACGATCCTGCTGGCCCTGGTGTCGCTCCCGGTCTCCAACCTCGGTGGCTTTCTCATCGGTTTCCTGCTCGCCCTGCTCGGCGGCGCGCTCTCGATCTCCTGGATGCCCGGCGTACCGGCCGCTCCTGACGCCGAGCAGCGCACTCCCCAGGGGGAGCCGGGGCCGGACGGCGCCGCCGACCGCTCCCCCTTCCCCGGTTCGCGGGGCGGGGAGGACCCGAACGTGACGGAAACGACTGCCCACGCCAACGGCGGGAGGAACAGTGCGGGGTGACGACGCTCAGCGCAACGCGGTCGGTGGCGATGGCCCCAGGGTGAGAAAGGGGCCGCGGCACGCGGCTCCCAAGAAGTCCCTTCTGACGAAGTTCCAGATACCCGCCGGCAAGGCGATGGCCCTGGCGGCGATGCCGACGGCGGTCTTCGTGGGGATGGGGCTGACCCCGCGGCTCGCGATGGCCGAGGGCAGCGACGACATCCCCTTCGCGCCGGGCCCGTGCGTGACCCGCTCGGACGAACCGTCCGCCTCGGCGTCGGAGACGCCCTCGCCGTCGTCGTCCGCGACGAAGCCGGGCGAGGACGCGGACGACGACGCGGAGAAGCCCGGCACGTCCCCTTCGCCCTCGGCCTCGGACACCGCGGAGGCCGAGCCGGGGCCGTCGGCGTCGGAGTCCGGCTCCGGCGGCGGAGGCGGCGAGAACGACGCCCAGCGGCCCGTCGACCCGGAGCCGACGGACGGCGCCGACTCCACCGCCACGCCCGCCCCGTCGGAGTCCACCAACCCGCTGGACCCGCTGGGGCTGGGTGACGCGCTGGGCGATCTCCTCGGGGTGTCCGGCAAGGAGAAGGACAAGGACAAGGACAAGGAGAAGGACAAGGACAAGGACAAGGAGAGCGACGAGGAGAAGGACAAGGACAAGGAGAAGGACAAGGAGAAGGACAAGGACAAGGACAAGGAGAAGGACGCGGACGAGGCCGCTACGGGCAGCCCCTCGCCGGACGCCGACTCCTCCGCGAAGGGGAAAGCCGAAGAAGAGAAGGACAAGAGCGAGAAGGGCGAGAAGGACAAGGACGAGAAGGACGGCTCGGCGAAGGACGACGACTCCGGGTCCGCCGACTCCGCCTCGGGCGACGACGAGGACGCGAAGGCCACGAAGGACGCGATCAAGGAAGCGGCCCGGAAGGCCGGCGCCGAGGTCGAGGAGCTCGACGACGACGCCAAAGGGCTCACGGCCCGCGAGGACGACGACATCCCGGCGGGCGCGAACGGCAAGGAACCCTACCCCTGCCCGACGCCCGACCCCGACGCCCTCGCCGCGGCCACGGAGGAGCCGGGTCTCCCGCTGCTCCCCGACGACCCCTGGACGCTGCACAGTTCGCTGCTGACGCTGAACGGTCTCGACTACAAGGGCATCGTCGAGGTACGGACCTACAGCGGCAAGGTCAAGAAGGTCCTGAAGTTCACGGCCTCGTCCCTGGACATCAAGGATCTGAACCAGACCGTCGTCTACCCCCAGGGCCGTACCGCCCATGTGGAGACGACACCGGGCTCCACGTCGACGATCCGCGACGGCGAGGTGACGATGTACACGGAGGAGCTGAAGGGCAACCTCTTCGGCCTGATCCCGATCACCTTCAGCCCGCAGACCCCGCCCCCGCTGAACGTCCCGTTCGCCTTCTTCACGGACGTCAAGGTCACTCAGGCAGGCCAGTTCGGCGGCACCCTGACCCTCCAGGGCCTGCACAACTACATCACGGGCTGACCCCGGGCCTTCCGTCCGGATCCCGCCCTCCCGCCCGGCGCTCGCGCCGTGGCCCCGCCGGCGGAGCGCCGACGGGGCCACGGGACGTGCGGGCGGGTCAGGCGGAGGCGCCGCCCAGGTGGTGGACGCGGACCATGTTGGTGGTGCCGGGGACACCGGGGGGCGAGCCCGCGGTGATGATCATGGAGTCGCCCTCGCTGTAGCGCTGGAGCTTCAGCAGCTCCTCGTCCACCAGGTCGACCATCTCGTCGGTGCTGTGCACCCAGCGGACGATGAAGGACTCCACGCCCCAGCTCAGCGCGAGCTGGTTACGGGTCGACTCGTCCGTCGTGAACGCCAGGATCGGCTGCTCCGCGCGGTAGCGGGAGAGCCGGCGGGCGGTGTCGCCGGACTGCGTGAAGGCGACCAGCGCCTTGCCGCCCAGGAAGTCCGCGATCTCACACGCCGCGCGGGCCACGGAACCGCCCTGCGTACGGGGCTTCTTGCCGGGGACGAGCGGCTGGAGGCCCTTGGAGAGCAGCTCCTCCTCGGCCGCCACGACGATCTTCGACATCGTCTTGACCGTCTCGATCGGGTACGCGCCCACCGACGACTCCGCGGAGAGCATGACCGCGTCCGCGCCGTCCAGGATCGCGTTCGCCACGTCGGAGGCCTCGGCGCGGGTCGGGCGGGAGTTGGTGATCATCGACTCCATCATCTGGGTCGCCACGATCACCGGCTTGGCGTTGCGGCGGCACAGCTCGATGAGGCGCTTCTGCACCATCGGGACCTTTTCGAGCGGGTACTCGACGGCCAGGTCACCGCGGGCCACCATGACGCCGTCGAAGGCCGCGACGACGGCCTCCATGTTGGCGACCGCCTGCGGCTTCTCGACCTTGGCGATGACGGGGACCCGGCGGCCCTCCTCGTCCATGATCTTGTGGACGTCCAGCACGTCGTGCGCGTCGCGGACGAACGACAGCGCGACCATGTCGCACCCCATCCGCAGCCCGAAGCGCAGGTCGTCGATGTCCTTCTCGGAGAGCGCCGGGACGTTCACCGCCGCGCCGGGCAGGTTGATGCCCTTGTGGTCGGAGATCACCCCGCCCTCGATGACGATGGACTTGACCTCGGGCCCTTCGACCTCGACGACCCGCAGCTCGACATTGCCGTCGTTGATGAGGATCTGGTCGCCCTTGGACACGTCGCCCGGCAGGCCCTTGTAGGTGGTGCCGCAGATCGACTTGTCGCCGGGGACGTCCTCGGTGGTGATGGTGAACTCGTCACCGCGCACCAGCTCGACCGGACCCTCGGCGAAGGTCTCCAGGCGGATCTTGGGGCCCTGGAGGTCGACGAGCACGCCGACCGCGCGACCGGTGTCCTCCGCGGCCTTGCGGACGCGGTGGTACCGCTCCTCGTGCTCCGGGTGGCTCCCGTGGCTCATGTTCAGACGGGCCACATTCATGCCGGCCTCGATGAGCGACTTCAACTGCTCGTACGAGTCGACGGCTGGGCCCAGGGTGCAGACGATTTTGGAACGGCGCATGAGGCGGATCCTATCGGTTTGTTTCGATGCGGAATATTCCGTCTGGTGGAAAGTACAAATGGGCGGGTGTGCGCTCAGGCGATAGGGGTTCGAATGGTGGACTTCCGGTCGTCGCCCGCCTGTTCCACCGGCCGTTCCACCAGCGCGAAGGTCCCCCGCGCGATCTCCAGTTCCTCGTCGGTCGGCACCACGGCCACCGCCACCCGGGCGGAGTCCGGTGAGATGACCCGCGGCTCGTCGGAACGTACGGTATTGCGCCCGGCGTCCACCGCCAGACCCAGGTTCTCCAGGCCCGCCACCGCAGCTTCCCGTACCGCCGCCGCGTTTTCCCCCACACCCGCTGTGAACGCCACCGCGTCCACCCGGCCGAGTACCGCCGTATAAGCGCCGATGTACTTCTTCAACCGGTGGATGTAGACGTCGAAGGCGAGCCGCGCCCGCTCGTCGCCCTCGTCCACCCGCCGCCGGATCTCGCGCATGTCGTTGTCCCCGCAGAGGCCGACCAGACCGCTTTTCTTGTTCAGAAGTTCATCGATCTCGTCCACGGACATGCCCGCCACCCGCTTGAGATGGAACGTGACCGCCGGGTCGATGTCCCCGGAGCGCGTCCCCATCACCAGCCCCTCCAGCGGCGTCAGCCCCATCGACGTGTCCACGCACCGGCCGCCCTCGACCGCCGACGCGGAGGCGCCGTTGCCGAGGTGCAGCACGATGACGTTGACCTCGGACGGGTCCTTGCCCAGCAGCTCGGCCGTCCGGCGCGAGACGTACGCGTGCGACGTGCCGTGGAAGCCGTAGCGGCGGATCCGGTGCGCGTCGGCCGTCGCCGTGTCGATCGCGTACCGCGCCGCGTGCTCCGGCATCGTCGTGTGGAACGCGGTGTCGAAGACGGCGACCTGCGGCAGGTCCGGGCGGAGCCGCTGGGCGGTCCGGATGCCGGTGAGATTGGCCGGGTTGTGCAGCGGGGCGACCGGCACCAGCCGCTCGATCTCCGCCAGTACGGCGTCGTCCACGATGGTCGGCGCGCTGAACTTCAGCCCGCCGTGCACCACCCGGTGGCCGATCGCCGCCAGTTCGGGGGAGTCGAGACCGAGCCCGTCGCGCGCCAGCTCCGCCGAGACGGCCTCCAGCGCCGCCGCGTGGTCCGCGATCCTGCCCGTACGCTCGCGCTTCCCGCCGAGGGCGGCGGCCGGCGGGGTGTGCACCAGGCGGGAGCTCTCCTCGCCGATGCGCTCGACCAGTCCCACGGCGAGCCGGGAGCCGTCGGCCATGTCCAGGAGCTGGTACTTCACGGACGAGGAACCGGAGTTGAGGACGAGGACACGGGTGGGGCGGGGAGTCACTGGCTGCCGGCCTTCTGCTGGATGGTTACGCGGATGGGGACACGGATGGGGGTGGTACGGGGAGTGCGGGGAGGCGTGGTCATGCCGGGGCGTCCTGCGCCTGTATCGCCGTGATCGCGACGGTGTTCACGATGTCCTGGACCAGGGCGCCGCGCGACAGGTCGTTGACCGGCTTGCGCAGCCCCTGGAGCACCGGCCCGACGGCCACGGCGCCCGCCGAGCGCTGCACGGCCTTGTAGGTGTTGTTGCCGGTGTTCAGGTCCGGGAAGATCAGCACCGTCGCCTGCCCGGCCACCTCCGAGTCCGGCAGCTTCGTCGCGGCGACGGAGGGCTCGACCGCCGCGTCGTACTGGATCGGGCCCTCGATCCGCAGCTCCGGCCGGGCCTCGCGGACCAGCTTCGTCGCCTCGCGCACCTTGTCGACGTCCGCGCCGGAGCCCGAGGTGCCCGTCGAGTACGAGAGCATCGCGATCCGCGGCTCGACCCCGAACCGGGCGGCCGTGACGGCCGACTGGACGGCGATGTCCGCGAGCTGCTCCGCGTTCGGGTCCGGGTTGACCGCGCAGTCGCCGTACACCAGCACCTTGTCGGCGAGGCACATGAAGAAGACGGACGAGACGATCGACGCCTCCGGCTTCGTCTTGATGATCTCGAAGGCCGGGCGGATCGTCGCCGCCGTCGAGTGGACCGAGCCCGAGACCATGCCGTCCGCGAGGCCCTGCTGGACCATGAGCGTGCCGAAGTAGTTCGGGTCGGAGACCACGTCGTACGCCAGCTCCACCGTGACACCCTTGTGCGCGCGCAGCTGTGCGTACCGCTCCGCGAAGTCCCGGCGCAGATCGGAGGTGGCCGGGTCGACGAGCTGGGTCGGGGACAGGTCGATGCCCAGGTCGGCAGCCTTCTTGCGGATGACGTCGACATCGCCGAGCAGCGTCAGATCGCACACGTCGCGGCGCAGCAGCACATCGGCGGCGCGCAGCACGCGCTCCTCGGCGCCCTCGGGCAGGACGACGCGGCGGCGGTGGGCGCGCGCCTGCTCCAGCAGATCGTGTTCGAACATCATCGGCGTCACGTGCCCGCTGCGCGCCACCGACATCCGCGCCAGCAGATCGGCGGTGTCCACATGGCGCTCGAAGAGGCCGAGCGCGGTCTCCGCCTTGCGGGGCGTCGCCGCGTTCAGCTTTCCCTCCAGGCCGAAGAGTTCGGCGGCGGTGGGGAAGGAGCGGCCGGGGACGGAGATCACCGGTGTGCCGGGCGCGAGCCGGGCGGCCAGGGTGAGGACCGTGTCGTCGGGCCGCTCGTCGAGGGTGAGCAGGACGCCCGCGATGGGCGGGGTGCCGGCCGAGTGCGCGGCCAGCGCGCCGACCACCAGATCGGCCCGGTCGCCGGGGGTGACCACCATGCAGCCGGGGGTGAGCGCGCCCAGGAAGTTCGGCAGCATCGCACCGCCGAAGACGAAGTCCAGCGCGTCCCTGGCCAGCCCGGAGTCGTCGCCGAGCAGCACCGTGCCGCCGAGCGCCTGGGTGATCTGCGCGACGGTCGGGGCGGCGAGCGCCGGCTCGTCCGGGAGGACGTGGCAGGGGACCGGGAGCTGCGCGGACAGGGCCTCGGCGAGGGGCGCCCGGTCCTCGGCGGCGACCCGGTTGACGACCATGGTCAGCACGTCGCAGCCGAGCACCTCGTACGCGCGGTACGCGTTGCGCGCCTCGGCGCGTACGGATCCGGCGCTCTGGCCCTTGCCGCCGACGACGGTGATCACGGAGGCGCCGAACTCGTTGGCCAGCCGGGCGTTGAGCGACAGCTCGTCGGGGAGCTGGGTCGCCGCGAAGTCCGTGCCCAGGACGAGGACGACCTCGTACCCCCGCGCCACCGCGTGGAAGCGCTCGACCAGCCGCGACACCAGCTCGTCGGTGCCCCGCTCGGCCTGGAGCGCGGCGGCCTCGTGGTAGTCGAGCCCGTAGACGGAGGACGGGTCCTGCGACAGCCGGTAGCGGGCGCGCAGCAGGTCGAAGAGGCGGTCGGGGCCGTCGTGGACCAGGGGCCGGAAGACCCCCACCCGGTCCACCTGGCGGGTCAGGAGCTCCATCACTCCCAGCTCGACGACCTGGCGGCCGTCGCCCCGGTCGGTCCCGGTCACGTACACGCTGCGCGTCACGCGTGCTCTCCCGTTCCTGTTCGTGGTCCGCCCCGCGGCGCGTGGTGAGGGGATCCTCCCCGTGGGCCCGCGGGTGACGGGTCCCGGTTCGTGTGAAGCACCGGGGGAGTTCACGCCCCCCGGTGAATGGCGCGTGGATGGCGCGATCCCGTTGGGGTGGCCATTCCCTCTTGACAATACCCGCGGCGATGGATAGTGCGCCCAGGGATCCCCGAGGCGTACGGTGGGCCACGGGGCGGAAGAAAGCCCAGGTCGGAGCGTTTCTGCCGACTGCTTGAGGTGCCTGGGACGGCTACCCCGGAGCCCCGGGGCGAAACGAACAGTGACGCGGTCAACAAGACGGATGGCCGGTACGTGGCCCCGATCACCCGTGGGAGGATCGGAGGCGCAGGAGGACGCGTCCGGGGGCGCGCACGAAGGAGTGCGCGCGACGTGACGGACACGACGCGGTACGCGGCGCCACGAGCGGTACGGAGCGAGGGCGCGGCACACGGCGACACGAGCGAGCGGGAGACACAGCACGATGCGTATCGGAGTTCTCACGGCAGGCGGCGACTGCCCCGGCCTGAACGCGGTGATCCGTTCGGTCGTGCACCGCGCCATGACCGGCCACGGCGACGAGGTCATCGGCTTCGAGGACGGCTTCAAGGGGCTGCTCGACGGCCACTACCGCCCCCTCGACCTCAACGCGGTCAGCGGCATCCTGGCGCGCGGCGGCACGATCCTCGGCTCGGCCCGGCTGGAGCGCGGCCGGCTGCGCGAGGCCGCCGAGAACTGTGCGGAGCTGGCCCGTCAGTACGGCATAGACACCCTCATCCCGATCGGCGGCGAGGGCACGCTGACCGCGGCCCGGCTGCTCTCCGACGCGGGCATGCCGGTCGTCGGCGTACCGAAGACCATCGACAACGACATCCACTCCACCGACCGCACCTTCGGCTTCGACACCGCCGTCACGGTCGCCACCGAGGCCATCGACCGTCTCAAGACCACCGCCGAGTCCCACCAGCGGGTGATGGTCGTCGAGGTCATGGGCCGGCACGCGGGCTGGATCGCGCTGGAGTCCGGGATGGCGGGCGGCGCGCACGGGATCTGTCTGCCGGAGCGCCCCTTCGAGGTCGACAGCCTGGTGAAGATGGTCGAGGAGCGTTTCTCGCGGGGCAAGAAGTTCGCGGTGATCTGTGTCGCCGAGGGCGCGCACCCGGCCGAGGGCTCGATGGAGTACGGCAAGGGCGAGATCGACCAGTTCGGGCACGAGCGGTTCCGCGGCATCGGCAACGTCCTCGCCTCGGAGCTGGAGCGCCGGCTCGGCAAGGAGGCCCGGCCGGTCATTCTCGGCCATGTTCAGCGCGGCGGCACCCCGACGGCGTACGACCGGGTCCTGGCGACACGGTTCGGCTGGCACGCGGTGGAGGCGGCGCACCGGGGCGAGTTCGGCCGGATGACGGCGCTGCGCGGCACGGCGATCGAGATGGTGCCGCTGGCGGAGGCGGTCACGCGGCTGAAGACCGTGCCGGAGGACCGGATGTTCGAGGCGGAGTCGGTCTTCTAGAAGCGGATTCGGTCGCTCACTCGCGGGCCCCGGGCCGTGGCAGGTCCGGACGGTCGCGCAGGGCGTCCAGCACCGTGCGCAGCGCCGCGTGGGGCGGTGTGCCGCGGCGGATCGCCGCCGTGATGTTCCGGGTCACCGGGGCCGCCAGTTCCCCGATGGCGATGTCGTAGCGGGTGCGGCCGACCGCGAGTCCGGGCAGGAGGGCGATCGACAGCCCGGCCTCGACATGCTCCAGCGTCATCATGTAGTTGCTGAACCGGCAGACCACCCGCGGTTCGAACCCCGACCGGCGGCACAGCCGCAGCGCGAGATCGGCCATGTACGACTGGGGCATGTCGAACGCCCAGGCCTCGTCCGCCAGGGCCGCGAGATCCACGGCCCCGCGGCCGGACGCCGGATGTCCCGGCGGGACCACCAGCACGATCGGGTCCGTGGCCAGCGGGACGAGGTCGAGGTCGGGGCCGAGCGGCAGTTCGCCGAAGTCCGTCGTGGTGATGATGACGTCCACGTCGCCCACCCGCAGCGCGGGCATGCTCTCGTGCGGTTCCAACTGGACCAGCTCGACGTCGAGATGTGGATGGTCGCGCGCCAGCCCGCGCACCGCCGGTACGGCCAGGGTGTGGATCGCGCTCTGGAACGCGCCCAGCCGCACCAGCCCCGCCGGTTCCTCGCCGAACCCGCGCAGCTCCGCCTCGACGCTGCTCATGTGGTCGAGGATGGCCCGTGCCCGGCGCGCGAGGATCAGCCCGGCCGAGGTCAGCCGCACCCGCCGCCCGGACCGCTCCAGCAGCTGCGTCCGCGTCTCGGCCTCCAACACGGCGAGCTGCTGGGACACGCTCGACGGGCTCAGGTTGGCGGCCCGCGCCACGGCTCTGACGGTGCCCAGGGTGTCCAGCTGGCTGAGCAGTCGCAGCCTCCACGGATTCATCACGCCGCCATTGTTGTGCGGAATCGCCGAACAGCACGTCCGGAAGAGTGAGATGGACGCGCCCCTCGGCCGCGGCCTACCGTCGGCCGCATGGCTGATGCGACCACCCCGCCGTCCACCGCGCCGTCCACTCCGCCCTCCACCGCGCCGTCCTCCCCGCCGTCCACTGCCTCCTTCTGGGCCGACGCCGAGCGTCATCTGACGCGCTACGGGCCCGCCTTCACCCGCGAGATCATCGACCGGGCCGCCGGGAGTTTCCTCTTCACCGCGGACGGCCGGAAGATCCTCGATTTCACCTCCGGCCAGATGAGCGCCATCCTCGGCCACTCGCACCCGGAGATCGTCGCCACCGTCCGGCGTCAGGTCGGCACACTCGACCACCTCTACAGCGGCATGCTCAGCCGGCCCGTCGTCGACCTCGCCAGGCGGCTCGCCGACTCGCTGCCCGCGCCGCTGGAGAAGGTGCTGCTGCTGACGACCGGTGCCGAGTCGAACGAGGCCGCCCTCCGGATGGCCAAGCTCGTCACCGGCGGGCACGAGGTCGTCTCGTTCGCGCGCTCCTGGCACGGGATGACGCAGGCCGCGGCGTCCGCCACCTACAGCGCGGGGCGCAAGGGGTACGGTCCGTCCGCGCCCGGCAACTTCGCCATCCCGGTGCCGAATCCGTACCGTCCCGATGTCACCGCGGCGGACGGCTCCCTGGACTGGCGCCGCCAGCTGGACCTCGCCTTCGACCTGATCGACGCCCAGTCCACCGGCAGCCTCGCCGCGTGCCTGGTCGAGCCGATCCTCAGTTCGGGCGGCGTCATCGAGCCGCCGGAGGGGTATTTCGCGGCGCTCCGGCAGAAGTGCCGGGAACGCGGGATGCTGCTGATCCTCGACGAGGCCCAGACCGGGCTGTGCCGCACCGGGACCTGGTACGCCTTCGAGCGCGACGGTGTCGTACCCGACATCCTCACGCTGTCCAAGACGCTCGGCGCCGGGCTTCCCCTCGCGGCCGTGGTGACCACCGCGGAGATCGAGCAGGAGGCGCACGAGCGCGGGTTCCTCTTCTTCACCACGCATGTGTCCGACCCGCTGGTGGCCGCGGTCGGCAACACCGTCCTCGACGTCCTGACCGCGGACAAGCTCGACGAACGGGCGGCGTCGCTCGGCGTGTTCCTCCGCCGGGGACTGGAGGACATCGCCGCGCGCCACGCGGTCGTCGGCGACATCCGCGGCCGGGGACTGCTGGCCGGGCTCGAATTCGTCGTGGACCGGGGGACCGGGCAGGGCTCGGACGAGCTGGGCGCGCGGGTGACCGGGCGCTGCCTCGAACTCGGCCTGCACATGAACATCGTCCAGCTCCCCGGCATGGGCGGAGTCCTGCGGATCGCGCCGCCGCTGACCTCCACCGAGGACGAGCTGTCGCTCGGCCTGGCGATGCTGGACCAGGCGATCGCCGACGTCAGCGGCGCTCCCTGAGCGGCCGGGCGCTGCCGGGCGCTGCCGGGCGGGGCGGTGCCGGGTGGCGCCGGGCGCCACCGTACGGGGCGCTCATCCCTTCACCGCGCCGCCGAGCGTGAACCCGGCGCCCAGCTTGCGCGAGATCAGGACGTACAGGGCGAGCACCGGCAGCGAGTAGAGGATCGAGAAGGCCGCGAGCTGCCCGTAGATCACCGAGCCGTAGTTGCCGAAGAAGGTGAAGACGGAGACGGAGGCGGGCAGTTGCTCCGGAGTGAGCAGCAGCATGAACGGGACGAAGAAGTTCCCCCAGAGCTGGATGAACGTGTAGACCGTCACCACGGCCAGCCCCGGGCCCATCAGCGGCAGCACCACCCGGGTCAGCGTCTGGAGGCTCGACGCCCCGTCCGTCCACGCGGCCTCCTCCAGGACGACCGGGACACCGTCCATGAAGTTCTTCATCAGCCAGATGGAGAAGGGAAGTTGCGAGGTGGCGAGGAAGAGCGAGGTGCCCTGCATGGTGTCGATCAGGTCGACCTGCACGAAGAGCCCGTAGACCGGCACCATGATCGCGGTGATCGGCAGGCACGTCGTGAAGAGGATCGTCAGCAGGTACGGGCGGTTGAGGCGGGAGCGGTAGCGGGAGAGCGGATACGCGGCGAGCGCCGCGCAGACCACCGTCAGCAGCGTCGCGCTCCCGCAGAGCAGCACACTGTTGATCATCGGCGTGAAGGTGATCTCGTCGGTGAGGACCGCGCCGAAGTTCTCCGCCGTCGGCGCGGCGGGGACCCGTACCCGCAGGTCGGCCTCCGCGTCGACGGAGGCCAGGAGCAGCCAGGCGAGGGGGAGCGCGAAGGCCGCCGCCGTCAGCAGCAGCGCCGCGTCGGCGGCCAGCCGGCCCCGGGTACGGCGCGGGAGCGCGAGCCGCACCGGTCCAGGACGCTCCGTACGCCCCGGGCCGCGGGACCGTGGGCGCATCAGACCTCCACCTTCAGCAGCTTCAGATAGACCACCGAGAAGACCGCCCCGACCAGCAGCAGGAGCAGCGCGACCGCCGTGCCGTAGCCGATCAGGCTCTTCAGGAACGCCTGGTCGTACATGAACACCGGCAGGGTCTGGCTGCGGTTGCCCGGGCCGCCGCGGGTCATCGCCCAGATCAGCCCGAAGACGGAGAGCGTGGAGAGGGTGTTGAGCATCAGGTTCGTGCCGATGGAGCGGCGGATCATCGGCAGCGTGATGTGCCACAGCCGTCGCACCCCGCTCGCGCCGTCGACCTGCGCCGCCTCCGTCACGTCCTGCGGGATCTCGGCGAGCGCAGCCGAGTAGATCAGCATCGAGAACGCCGTGCCGCGCCAGACGTTGGCGAACGACACCGCCAGGATCGGCAGGGTGAACAGCCAGTTCTGGGACGGCAGATGGAGGGTGTCCAGGATCGCGTTCAGGGTGCCCTCGCGGCGGAAGAAGGCGTAGAGCAGGAACGCGGCCACGATCTCGGGCAGCACCCACGCCGCGATCACCAGCGCTCCGGTGAGAGTACGGACCGGGCGCGAGGCGGCGCGCATCAGTCCCGCGAGCGCCAGCCCCAGGGTGTTCTGGCCGAGGACGGCCGAGACGACGGTGAAGACGAGCGTGAGCCACACCGCGTTGCGGAACGCGTCGTCGGCGAAGGCCCGGCGGAAGTTCGCGAGACCGACGAACTCCGAGGAGGACGAGCCGGTCAACTGCGTGTCGGTGAAGGCGATCCACACGCAGTAGCCGATCGGCCCGGCCAGGAAGAGCAGCAGCAGGACGGTGGCCGGGGCGAGCGGCAGCCACCGCCACCCCCTGCCCCGCGGCCGCTCCGCACGGCGGCCGGGCGGCCGGCCGGCCGCTCCGGCCGGGGCGCCGGGACCCTCCGGCGCGCCGGCCCGCAGCTCCGCCGTACTCACTCGCCGGTCACCGCGCCGCCGCCGGTGACCGCGCCGTCGACGATGGTCCGCACCTGCTCGTCGTACGCCTTCGCCGCCGCGTCGGGGGTGCCGCCCGTCGTCACCGTCTCCATCGCCTCGCCGATCGCGGTCGACACCTGCGGATAGACGGGCAGCGCGGGCCGGTAGTGGGTGAACTCCACCAGCCCGGTGAAGAACCGGATGCCCGGCATGGACCGCAGATAGCGCGGATCGGCCGCCACATCCTTCCGTACGGCGATCTGCGCGGCGGCGACATCCCAGGTGACCGCGTTCTCCGCGGTCTGCAGGGTCTTGATGAACTCCCAGGCCAGATCGGGGTTGTTGGACTTCTGGGGGATCGCCCACGTCCATCCGCCGGACATCGACACCGCGCCCGGCGCCTGCCCGCGCTGCGTGGGCATCGGCGTCTGCGCCAGCTCCCGCGACCACTCGGGCCACTCCTTGGGCCCCTTGTTGATCCAGTTCTGGCCCATCCAGGAGCCGTCCAGGGAGATCGCCAGCTTCCCCTCCGGGAGGAGTTCCGTGGCGACCCGCGTCGTGATGTTCGGGTCCAGCGCGTCCGAGACGTCCGGGCCCAGCTTCTCCGCGTACACCGTGCGGACGAAGCCCAGCGCGTCCCGGAACCCCTGGCCGCCCGTCACCCACTTCTTCGCGGCCGGATCGTAGAGCGGGTCGGCGCCCGTCCCGTACAGCAGCATCTCGAAGCCCTGCATCACCGCCGCCTCGCCGGGGCCCTTGCCCGTGTAGACGTTGAGCGGGACGACCCCGGGGACCTTCTCCTTGACCGTGCGGGCCGCGTCCAGGACCTCCGCCCAGTTCTTCGGCGCCCAGTCGGCGGGCAGCCCGGCCCGCGCGAAGATCTTCTTGTTGAACCAGAGGCCCCGGGTGTCGGTGCCGTCCGGGATGCCGTAGGTCTTGCCGTCCTCGGCCTTGGCCGCCGCCTTCGCCGTGTCGACGAACTGGTCCCAGGCGTCCCACTCCGCCACGTAACTGTCCAGCGGACGCAGATACCCCGCCTTGATGTCGGCGTTGATCAGGAAGGTGTCCTCGTAGACCAGGTCCGGGGCGGTCTTCGCGGAGCGCATCATCTGCTGCGCCTTGGTCGCGTAGTCGTTGTCCGGCGCCTGGATCGGGATCAGCTTGACCTTCTTGCCCGGGTGGGCCTTCTCGAACTGCCGCTTCACGGCCTCCAGATGCTGGTCCTTGAAGCGGATCTTGTTGTCGGTGGAGCGGTTGTACGCCACCTTCACGGTGTCCGGATCACTGCCGGAACCGCCGCCGCACGCGGTGAGCGATCCGGCCGCGACGACGGTGGCGAGGACAGAGGCGAGGATGAGCGGGGCGGTGGGGCGCACGGGCACGACCTCCTCAGGACCGCCCCCCGTCTGCCGGTCGGTCCACGCCACGGGGGGCTGCCCGGCGACCGTAGGACCGGCCCAATCGCAAGGTCAATCCCCGTGCAGGGGCCATTAGTTGGCTCCCCCCGGCGTGACACCCGGCGTGACACCCGGTGTGACACCCGGTGTGACACCCGGTGTGACACCCGGCGCGGCCCCCGGTGTGACCTCCCGCGCGGCCCCCGGTGTGACGCTTGGTGTGACCTCCCGTTCAGTGGGCCGCGGGCAGCCAGCGGTACTGGAGTTCGGGCCGCCCGACCTGTCCGTACTGCGGGCTGCGCACCGCCCGCCCGTTGGTCACCAGGTGTTCCAGATAGCGGCGCGCGGTGATCCGCGAGATGCCCACCTCGGTGCCCATCTCGCTGGCGGTCAGCCCGGTCGCGGAGGCGCGGAGCGTACGGGTCACCGCCTCCAGCGTCGGCGCGCTCAGCCCCTTCGGCAGCGAGGACGGCTGCGGCGCCCGCAGCGCGCCCAGCGCCCGGTCCACCTCCTCCTGGCCGCTGGCCTCGCCCGCCGCCGCGCGGAACTCGGCGTACCGGGTCAGCCGGTCACGCAGCGTCGCGAACGTGAAGGGTTTCAGGACGTACTGGACGACACCGAGGGAGACGCCCTCCCGCACCACCGTGAGGTCGCGCGCCGAGGTGACCGCGATGACATCCGCGTGGTGCCCGGCGGCGCGCAGGCTGCGCAGCAGCTGGAGGCCGTGCCCGTCGGGGAGGTACAGGTCCAGCAGGATCAGATCGATCTCCGTACGGTCCAGCAGCCGCCCCGCCTCGGCGCGCGAGTGGGCGACGCCCGCGACGGAGAAGCCGGGCACGCGGCCCACGTAGAGCTGGTGCGCGTCGGCCGCGACCGGGTCGTCCTCGACGACCAGCACCCGGATCAGCGGGCCCGCCACGCCCGGGGGGCTCATCGCACTCACCGGGACACCTCCGTGGGCGCGCCGGGAGCGGCGGCGGAAGGGGCCGCCTTCGACGCGTCCGTACGGTCCGGCCGCGCCCCTGGGGGCTGTGCCCCCAGGGGCAGCCGTACGGTGAACTCCGCGCCGCCCTCCGCGCCACGCGTCAGCTCCACCGTCCCGCGCGCACGGTGCACCGCCTGCCGTACGAGGCCGAGCCCCAGCCCGCGCCCGGGGCCGCGCGTGGACCAGCCGCGCAGGAACACCTCGTCGTGGTCGCCCGGATCGACCCCCGCCCCGGTGTCCCGCACCCCGAGCAGCAGCTCGCCGGCCGCCGCGTCGGCCAGTGCCGTCACCGTCACCCGCGCGCCCTCGGCGCCCTGCGCCGCGTCCATCGCGTTGTCGATCAGATTGCCCAGGATGGTCACCAGGTCACGGGCCGGCAGCGTCGGCGGCAGCACCCCGTCGTCGATCCGGCTGTCCTCGGCGAGCACCAGCTCCACGCCCCGCTCGTTGGCCTGCGCGGCCTTGCCCAGCAGCAGCGCGGCGAGCACCGGCTCGGCGACCGCGCCCACCACCTTGTCCGTCAGCTCCTGAGCCAGCTCCAGCTCCGCCGTGGCGAACTCCACCGCCTGCTCCACCCGTCCCAGCTCGATCAGCGAGACCACCGTGTGCAGCCGGTTGGCCGCCTCGTGCGCCTGCGAGCGCAGCGCCTGGGTGAACCCGCGCTCCGAGTCCAACTCACCCGACAGCGCCTGGAGTTCCGTGTGATCGCGCAAGGTGATCACCGTACCGCGCTGCTCCCCGCCGACCACCGGACGCGTGTTGACGACCACGATCCGGTCGGCGGTCATGTGCACCTCGTCCACCCGCGGCTCCGAGGCGAGCAGGGCGCCCGTCAGCGGCGCGGGCAGCCCCAGCTCCGCGACGGGGCGGCCCACGGCGGACTCGTCGAGCCCCAGCAGCTCCCGCCCGCCGTCGTTCACCAATGCGATCCGGCGCGCGCCGTCCAGCATCAGCAGCCCCTCGCGCACCGCGTGCAGCGCCGCCTGGTGGTAGTCGTGCATCGCGCTCAGTTCCGCCGCGTTCATGCCATGGGTGTGCCGCCGCAGCCGCGCGTTGATCACGTACGTACCGAGCCCGCCCAGCGCCAGCGCCGCGCCCGCCGCCAGCGCCAGCACCCTGACCTGCTGGGTCACCTCGCTGGAGATCCGCTGCACGGTGATCCCGACGCTGACCAGGCCGGTGATCCGGCCGCCGTCCCGGACCGGGACCACCGCCCGCATGGAGGGGCCCAGCGTGCCCGTGTAGGTCTCCGTGAACGCCCGGCCGCGCAGCGCGGGCGCCGTACGGCCCAGGAAGCGCTGACCGATCTGACCCGGGTCGGGGTGCGTCCAGCGGATGCCCCGCGGGTTCATGATCGTGATGAAGTCGATGCCGGTGTCGCGCCGGACCCGCTCCGCGTACGGCTGGAGCGCGGTGCTCGGATCCGGCGTACGGATGGCCTCCCGCACGGACGGCGAGTCGGCCAGCGCGTGCGCGGTGGCCAGAACCTGCTTGCGTGCGGTCTCGTCCGCGTGGGTACGGCTGGTCACGTACGCGAAGAAGGAGCACCCCACGACGACGGCCGCGACCAGGACGACCTGCATCGCGAAGAGCTGCGCGGCGAGACTGCGGGGGCGGGGCAGATGCATGAAACAAGAATGCCTGGCCTGATTCATATGAACGAAATGAACGTAAGGGTGACCGGTGTCACACGGTGGTGGATAGTCACCGGGACCCCCGGGACAGGGACGGGGGCGCAGGGACGAGTCAAGGAGGACCCGTGGCCGCAGCAAAGCGGGACCGTACCCACTATCTGTACATAGCGGTGATCGCAGCCGTACTGCTCGGTATCACGGTGGGCTTCGCGGCTCCCGGGGTGGCCGTGGAGCTGAAGCCGCTCGGAACCGGTTTCGTCAACCTCATCAAGATGATGATCTCGCCGGTCATCTTCTGCACCATCGTGCTGGGGGTCGGATCGGTCCGGAAGGCCGCCAAGGTCGGCGCGGTCGGCGGGCTCGCCCTCGGCTACTTCATGCTGATGTCGACCGCCGCGCTCGGCATCGGCCTGATCGTCGGCAACATCCTGCAGCCCGGTGCGGGCCTGCACATCACGGAGGCCAACAAGGGCGCGGGCGCCGCCCAGGCCGAGGGTGCCAGCGAGTCCACGGTGGACTTCCTCCTCGGGATCATCCCGAAGACGATGGTCTCGTCCTTCACGGAGGGCTCCGTCCTCCAGACCCTGCTGATCGCCCTGCTCGCGGGCTTCGCGATCCAGGCGATGGGCAAGTCGGGCGAGCCGATCCTGCGGGGCATCGGGCACATCCAGCGCCTGGTCTTCCGGATCCTCGCCATGATCATGTGGGCCGCGCCGGTCGGTGCCTTCGGCGCCATCGCCGCGGTGGTCGGCGAGACGGGCCTGGACGCCCTGAAGTCGCTCGCGATGATCATGATCGGCTTCTACGTCACCTGCGCGCTCTTCGTCTTCCTGGTGCTCGGCGCGCTGCTCCGCCTGGTCGCGGGCATGAACATCTTCTCGCTGCTGAAGTACCTGGGCCGCGAGTTCCTGCTGATCCTCTCCACCTCCTCCTCCGAGTCGGCGCTGCCGCGCCTCATCGCGAAGATGGAGCACCTGGGTGTCAGCAAGCCCGTCGTCGGTATCACCGTGCCGACCGGCTACTCCTTCAACCTCGACGGCACGGCCATCTACCTGACGATGTCCTCGCTCTTCATCGCCGAGGCCATGGGCAACCCGCTGTCGATCGGGGAGCAGATCTCGCTCCTGCTCTTCATGATCATCGCGTCGAAGGGCGCGGCGGGCGTCACCGGAGCGGGTCTGGCGACGCTGGCCGGCGGGCTCCAGTCGCACCGCCCCGAGCTGGTCGACGGGGTCGGCCTGATCGTCGGCATCGACCGCTTCATGAGCGAGGCGCGCGCGATGACGAACTTCGCGGGCAACGCGGTCGCCACCGTACTGATCGGTACGTGGACGAAGGAGATCGACCGGGAGCAGGTCGCCCAGGTACTGGCGGGCAACCGGCCCTTCGACGAGAAGACCCTGGTGGACGACGGCCACGGCGGCGGACACGGGGACGACGCGCCGGCCGACGCCACGCCGGAGAAGTCCGCTCCGGCGGCGCCGCGCGACGGCGAGAAGGCGGGCGTCTGACCCCCGCCCGGTAGCACCACGAAGAGCCGCGAGGAACCACGGCCGGGGGCACCCCCCCCCACGCCCCACCGACCCCGGCCGAGCGAATGACCGGCCCGTACGGAGACGCCTTCCGTACGGGCCGGTCGGCTGTTCACCCGGTCGTGACCGGGCCGGCGTGGGCGTCGGCCGCCCAGGCCACATGGCCGTCGGGGCGGACGAGCACAGCGCGCAGCCCGGACCAGCCGGAGCGGCCGGAGGTGAGGCGGGCGCGGTACACGGCGGTTCCGGGCGGCACGACCGCGCCGTACGCGGCGGCTGAGCCGGTGCCGGTGCCGGTGCCGGTGCCGGGGGTGGTGTCGGGGCCCGTGCTCGCGAGGTCGAGCAGGACGTGCCGGCCGTCGCGCAGCAGATGGAACAGACTGGACGGCCCGGACGATCCGTCGGCGTCTGTACGGTCCAGGTCCAGTTCGAGGTCGGGGGCACGCCGCCCGGTCAGCGGGTGTACGGCCTCGCCCGGCGCGGGCGGATAGGCCACGGCCAGCCCGGACAGCCGCTCGGCGAGATCCTTGGAGAAGGCCGGCACGGACGCGATCCGCCCGCCCAGGAACGCGCGCAGCGCCTGTCCCTCCGCCGAGAAGGCCGTCATGAGGGCGGTCTGCGCCCGTGTGCTCTCCAGCAGCTCCGCCCCGACCGGATGGCGCTCGCCGTGGTAGCTGTCCAGGAGGGCCGCGGGCGCCATGCCCCGGACGACCGCGGCCAGCTTCCACCCCAGGTTGGTGGCGTCCTGGATGCCCACGTTGAGCCCGACGCCGCCGGCCGGGAAGTGCATGTGCGCGGCGTCGCCCGCGAGCAGCACCCGGCCTGAGCGGTAGCGCGCGGCCTGCCGGGTCGCGTTGTCGAACCGCGAGAGCCAGACCGGGTCGCGCATGCCGAAGTCCCGCCCGGTGATCCGCGTGACCTTGGCGCGCAGCTCCGCCAGGGTCGGCGCCCCGGCCGGCCCGGGCCCGACGTCCTCCGGGGTGGTGCCGACGAAGCGGTAGACGCCGCCGGGGAGCCGAACGGCGAGCAGGGCGCCCCGGGGGCCCGACGCGCTCAGCGCGGGCTCGGCGGGCGGGTCGTCGACCACGACGTCGCCGAGCCACGCCCGGACGGTCGCGTCGGTGCCGGGGAAGTCGATGCCCGCGGCGGCACGCACCGCGCTGCGGGTTCCGTCGCAGCCGACGACGTACGCCGCCTCCAGGACGTAGGGCCCGTCGGGCCCCTCGACCCGTACGGTCACCGACCCGGACCCGGAGCCGTCTTCCGCGTCTGCGTCCTGGGAGAGCCCGGTCACCCGGTGCCCGCGCAGGATCCGTACACCGGCCGCCCGTGCGTGCGCCTCCAGCAGTTCCTCCGTACGGGTCTGCGGGAGGGCGAGGGTGAAGGGGAACGGCGTGTCCAGTACCGCGAAGTCCATCAGCTCCCGCAGCCCGGCGAAGTGTCCGCGGGGAATCCGTAAGCCCTCCGCGAGAAACGGCTCCGCCGCCCCGCGGAAGGCCAGGTTCTCGATGGTGCGCGGATGGACGGTGAGCGCCCTGGAGTGCGGCCCCCTGGCCGCCCGCGCCTCCAGGACGGTGACGGACACGCCGCCCAGCCGCAGCTCCGCCGCCAGCCAGAGCCCGACCGGGCCGCCGCCGACGACGATGACCTGTTCCATGGTTTTTCCTTTCTTGGTCACTGACCAATGCCTCTTGGGTGAGTAGACTTGGTCAGTGACCAAAAAGCAAGCGGACCGCCCCTGCGGGACCCGGCTCGACCGCGCTGCCGTCGTGCGCGCGGCGCTGGATCTGCTGGCGGAGAGGGGCGCGGACGCCGTGTCGGTACGCGCCGTCGCCGACCGGCTGGGCGTCCGGATGAACACCGTGCTCTGGCACGTCAAGACCAAGGCCGGGCTGCTGGAGCTGATGGCCGACGCGATCGTCGGCGGGATGTCCCTGGACGGGCTGCCGGGAGCCTGGGACGACCAGGTCCGCGAGCTGGTCGTCCGCTACCGGCGCGCGCTGCTCGCGCACCGTGACGGCGCCGCGATCGTGGCGGGCACGTACGCCGCCGAGCCCGCGACGCTGTGCCGCGCGGAGGCCCTGGTCGAGGCTCTGCGCGCGGGCGGGCTCACGGAGCGCGACGCGGTGTGGGCCTGCTTCACCCTCGTCTACTACGTGCTCGGGCTGACGCAGGAGGAGCAGGCGGCGGCGGACGCGTCCGCCGCCGGTCTCGCGCGGGCGCTCGCCACCGGTGCGTACCCGGAGCTGAGCCGGTCGGCGGTCCACCTGGCCGCCGCGACGTTCGACGAACGCTTCGACTACGGGCTGGGGTTGATCCTGCGTTCACTCAGGGAGCGCGGGTAGCCCGGCCCCCTGGGTCCGCTGCCCCGGGCGTCCGCTGCCCCGAGGGGCCCGCTGCCCCGGGCGTCCGCTACCAGGCCACCGGGAGCGCGTGCGGGAAGCGCCGGATGGTGTCCGTGTCCCAGGTCAGGTCCTCGGCCGGCACGGCCAGCCGCAGCTCCGGGAAGCGCGCCAGCAGCCCGCCGAACGCCGCCTCCAGCTCCGCCGTCGCCAGGGGAGCGGCGATACACCGGTGGCCGCCCCAGCCGAACGTCATGTGCGGGGTCGCCGGGCGGTCCGGGTCGATGACGTCCGGCTGCGCGAACCGCTCCGGATCGCGGTTCGCCGTCAGGTACGAGACATGGACGAAGTCGCCCGCCCGGATCGTCACCCCGCCCAGCTCCACGTCCTCCAGCGCGACCCGCGGAATGCCGACGCCCTTGCGGAACGGGATGTAGCGCAGCAGCTCGTCCAGGAGCCGGGACAGGCTCTCCGCGCCGCCGCGCGCCCGCTCCATCAGCTCGGGGCGGGTGAGCAGCAGGAAGGCGATGTCGCTGATCTGACAGGTCGCCGTGTCGTGGCCGCTCAGCATCAGGGTGAGCGACATGACCGCCAGATCCTGGTCGTCGAAGACGTCCTCGCCCTCCTTCGCGGCGGCCAGCGCGCTGATCAGGTCGTCCCCCGGGGCGCGCCGCCGCTCGGCGACCAGGCCGCCGAAGTAGGCGCGCAGCTCCTTCTTGGCGGTGGCGGCGGCCTGCCGCGCCTCCGGGGCCGTCGACAGCAGCTGATGGGCGTAACGCTGCATGGCCGGCCGGTCGGGCGGCGCGATGCCGAGCAGCGCGCAGATGGTCTCCTGCGGAAGCCGGTCCGACAGATGGCCCACCAGATCGGCGGGCGGACCCTGCTCGGCCATGGCATCGAGCAGTTCGGCCACGACGCCCTCGACGGCGGGCCGCATCCGGTCCACATGCCCCTTGGTGAACGCCTGCGAGGCCAGTCGGCGCAACCGGGTGGAGCGCGGCGGGTCCAGCACATTGATCGACTCGGCGGAGACGATCGGCTCCGGCGTCATCCGCGGGTAGTCGTGCTCCATGATGCCCGCGCGGCTGAACCGCTGGTCGGTCGTCACCCGCCGTACCCCGTCGAAGTCGGTGACGAGCCAGGCGTCGTCGTCACCGTACGGCAGCCGGATCCGGGTGACGGGTCCCCGGCTCATCAGCTCCGCGAGCGAGGGATCGAACTCCAGGCCCTCGCTGAAGTCGAACGGGCAGGTGGGGGTCGTACCGGTCTCGGTCATCACGTACTCCAGCGCGGGGTCTGTCGGCGGCATGCCCGACGGGACGGAGGATGCTCGGCGGAAGATCAACGAGGGATACGTACCTCCCTGTTTCGCGTATATGCCTGCTATGGGGGAAATAGCCACGGCGGTCCTCGTGCGGTTTTTGCGTTATCGGCAAGAGTGTTTGCCGAACGCTCCAGCACGGGCGGACCATCTCCGGTGAACGGAGGTACTGCACATGACTGAGCCAGAAGTGACAGAGCCACAAGGGCAGACCGAACGGCCCGGCGGGGCGCGACGGTACGAGGTCGTGGTCATCGGCGGCGGCGCCGCGGGCCTCAGCGGCGCGCTGACCCTGGCCCGGGCTCGCCGCTCGGTGCTGGTGATCGACTCGGGGCACCCGCGCAACGCCCCCGCGGCCCACATCCACAACTACCTGGGCCGGGAGGGGACGAACCCGGCGCGGCTGCTGGAACTGGGCCGCGAGGAGGCGACGGGGTACGGCGCCGAGATCCTGACCGGCGAGGTGGCCACGGCGGAACGCCTGCCGGCTCCGCCGTCCCCGACCGCCCCGTCCTCCACCGGAGGCTTCCGCGTCGTCCTCACCGACGGCACCGCGGTCGAGGCGGGCCGGCTGCTGGTGACCACCGGCCTGGTGGACGAACTGCCGCCGGTACCGGGGCTCGCCGAGCGCTGGGGGCGCGAGGTCCTGCACTGCCCGTACTGCCACGGCTGGGAGGTCCGCCACGAGCCGATCGGCATCCTGGCGACCGGCCCGCTCGCCGTGCACCAGGCGCTGATGTGGCGTCAGTGGAGCGACGACGTGACCCTGTTCACCCACACGGGTCCCGAGCCCTCCGACGAGGAGTACGAGAAGCTCGCGGCCCGGGGCGTCGCCGTGGTGGAGGGCGAGGTGACGGGCGTGGAGGTGACCGACGACCGGCTCACCGGCGTGACCCTGGTCGGCGGCCGGGTGATCCCCCGCCGCGCCCTCGTCGTCGGCCCGCGCTTCACCGCCCGTGCGGACTTCCTCACAGGGCTCGGCCTGGAAGCCGTCGACCAGGAGATGGCCGGACACGTCATCGGCAGCGCCGTACCGGCCGACCCGTCCGGCGCGACCGCGGTCCCCGGGGCGTGGGTGGCGGGCAACGTCACCAACCTGGCGGAGACCGTCATCGGGGCCGCGGCGGCGGGCGTACGCGCCGCGACGATGATCAACGCCGACCTGATCGACGAGGAGACGGCCCGCGCGGTGGCCGCGCGCCAGGTCCTCGTCCCGTAACCGCCCGGTCCGCCCACCCCACCTGGTTCCTCTCAACTTGCCCTGAAAGCAACGGAGTTGTCACATGACTGATCACCGGACCATCGCCCCGGGCGCGTCGCACGAGGAGTTCTGGGACGGGCGTTACGAGATGAGCGAGCGGATCTGGAGCGGTGAACCCAACACCGTCCTGGTCCGCGAAACCACCGGTCTGACGCCCGGCCGCGCTCTCGACCTGGGCTGCGGCGAGGGGGCCGACGCGGTCTGGCTCGCCGAACGCGGCTGGCGGGTCACGGCCACCGACATCTCCCGCGTCGCCCTGGGCCGCGCGGCCCGGCACGCGCGGGAGGCGGGGGTGGCCGACCGGGTCGACTGCCAGTGGCACGACCTCACGGTGACGTTCCCGACGGGCGGCTTCGACCTCGTCTCGGCCCACTTCCTGCACGCGCCCACCGAGAGCTTCCCGCGCGAGCGGATCCTGCGGACCGCCGCGGCGGCCGTGGTCCCGGGCGGCACCCTCCTGATCGTCGGCCACGCGGGCCACCACGAGCCGACGGACCTGCGACTCCCCACCACCGAGGAGGTCCTGGCCTCCCTCGAACTCCCGGAGGGCGAGTGGGAGGTGCTGCTGAGCGAGGAACACGAACGCCACCAGACCGACCGTGACGGCCGGCGGATCACCCGCACGGACAACGCCCTCAAGGTCCGCCGCCTGCCCGTCTGACGGTCCGGCGAGGCGGGGTGCCGTGCCGTACCACCACGCTCGGCGGTACGGCACGGCACCCGGCATCCGGCATCCGGCACCCGAGGGACGTCAGACGTACTCCCGGCGCGCCATGACCGTCGCCGAGGCCGCCGCCACTCCCGCGGTGGCGAGCGCCAGGACCACCAGCGCCGCGCTCACCCACACCGGCGCGCGGAACCCGTGCCCCGCCGCGATGGCGAGCCCGCCGCACCAAGGACCCGCGGCGGCCCCCACGTTGAGGGCCGCGGTCGCGAACCCGCCCGCCAGGGTCGGCGCACCCGTCGCGGCGTACATCACCTGCGAGATCAGGGTGGAGCCGACCGCGAACGACAGGGCACCCTGGACGAGGACGAGCACCGTCGCCGCCACCGGGCTCCCCGCCGTCACCGCGAGGAGCACCCAGCCGAGCGCCAGCGCGAGGCCCCCGTACGCCAGCAGCGGCACGGGGCGTACGTCGGCGATCCGGCCCCCGGCGGTGACCCCGGCGAACGAGCCCACCCCGAACAGCGCCAGCACCACGGGCACCCACCCCGCGCCCAGCCCGGTCACGGTGGTGACCAGGGGCGACAGATAGGTGAACGTGCAGAACGTCGCCCCGTTCACCAGGGCGCCCAGTACGAGGGTCACCAGCAGCCGCGGTGCGCGCAGCGACCGCAGCTCCGCTGCCGCACCGACCCCCGTACCGGGGCCAACGCCCGTACCCGCACCGGCCGGTACGGCCCGCAGGATCGCGAAGACGGCGGGCACCGACACCAGGGCCACCGCCCAGAACGCCGAACGCCACCCCCAGACCTGCCCCAGCACCGCACCCGCGGGCACGCCCACGACACACGCCATGGTCACACCCCCGAGCAGCGTGGAGGTGGCCCGGCCCTTCGCCGTACGGTCGACCATCCCGACCGCCGTCACCAGCGCCACCGCCAGAAACCCGGCATTGGCCAGCGCCCCGACGAACCGCGTGCCGAGCAGCACCGGGTAGCTCGTGGTGACCGCCCCGACGACATGGACCACGAGGAACGTCACCAGGAAGAGCAGCAGTGCGCGACGCTGCGACCAGCGCCGGCCCGCCAGCGCCATCAACGGCGCGCCGACCACCATGCCCACGGCGAACGCCGAGGTCAGGGCGCCGGCGGCCGGAATGGACACCTGTAGGTCGCGCGCGATGTCCGGCCCGAGGCCGGCGAGCATGAACTCGGACGTGCCCTGGGCGAAGACCGCCAGTCCGAGCAGATGGAGAGCAAAAGGCACCGTGAGACTCCGTCGCCACATCATGGAATGCCTGGAAGGCATGGAATGAGAGGAATGCGAGAAACGCGCGGAAATACCCGCACGTCATCGCGCACCGGCCGATTCATGGCAGGTGTGCACGGCCCGGCGGATCCGGTGATGTGTGAAGGTGCGGGAGTCGCGAAAGCGCCTGTACGCGTGGGTACACGGCAAAGTGCCGGCACCACGGCCGGTCACCCGCGAACTCGCCACCGGACGGCCGGTGGCTAGAGTCTTGACGCCTCTGGGCTGGACATACGGGCACCCTAGACAGCGCGGGTGCGTGCTGTCCATCCCGTTACGCGCTCGCCGACGACCGGCCGCACCGATGTCGCACAGGCCCTGAGTGGTCCAATGGGCGACCGACGTGAGATTGAGACAGGAAAGGTGAGTGGTGTGCGTGCGGGCCGTGGTGTTCGAGGAGTTCGGGCGGCTGCCGGAGGTACGGGACGTACCCGACCCGGAGCCCGCCCCGGCCGGGGTGGTCGTACGGGTCGGGGCGACCGGCCTGTGCCGCAGCGACTGGCACGGCTGGATGGGCCACGACGACGGGATCACCCTGCCCCACGTACCCGGCCATGAGCTGGCCGGGTACGTGGCGGCCGCGGGCCAGGACGTGACCAACTGGCGGGTGGGGGACCGGGTCACCGTCCCCTTCGTCTGCGCCTGCGGTACGTGCGCCGCGTGCGCCGCCGGTGACCAGCAGGTCTGCGAACGCCAGGAGCAGCCGGGGTTCACCTACTGGGGCTCGTTCGCGGAGTACGTCGCCGTGCCCCGCGCGGACACCAACCTCGTCGCCGTTCCCGACACCATGCCGTTCACCACGGCCGCCGCCCTCGGCTGCCGCTTCGCCACCGCCTACCGCGCCGTCGTCCCGCAGGGCCGCACCCGCCCCGGCGAGTGGGTCGCGGTCCACGGCTGCGGCGGCGTCGGCCTCTCCGCCGTCATGATCGCGGTGGCCGCGGGCGCCCGCGTCGTCGCGGTCGATGTCGCCCCGGGCGCGCTGGAACTGGCCAGGAGCCTCGGCGCGGCCGTGTGCGTGGACGCCGGTACGGAGCCCGACACCGCGGCGGCGGTACGAGCGGCCACGGGCGGCGGCGCCCACCTCTCCCTCGACACGCTCGGCTCGCCGGTGACCTGCGCGGCGTCCGTCGAGAGCCTGCGGACCCGGGGCCGGCACGTCCAGGTCGGCCTGCTCCCGGGGGACCGTACGCCCGTACCGATGGCCCGCGTCGTCGCCCGCGAACTCGAACTCCTCGGCAGCCACGGCATGGCCGCCCACGCCTACCCCGAGATGATGCGCCAGATCGCCGCGGGCACGCTCCGCCCCGACCTGCTGGTGTCCACCACCATCCCGCTGGACGCGGCCCCGGCCGCCCTCGCGGCCCTGAGCGACGCCTCGACCACGGGCATGACGGTCATCACCCCGCACGGCGAGGCCGGCTGACCGCCTTCCGCGTGCTGCGTGAGGTGTGCCGCGTACCGCCGCGCTGTCTTCCTTCCGCGCCCGTCACACGAGAAAGGCCCGCGACACCACCGAGGCCAGCGCCTCCCTGCGGCGTTCGTGCTCGGCGGGGGGCGCGTCCTCCGTGGCGGCGCCGGACAGCCCGACGGACGACCAGGTCAGCGCCATGGAGATGACCAGCCCGAGTACATCCTGCGGGGCGATCGAGGCGGTGACGAAGCCGCCGCGCTGCGCCTCCCCGATCGCCCGGAGCTTGGCGGCGCTCGCCGACGCGTCGGTCACCCGGTCGTCGGCGCTCACGCCTTCGAGCCTCGCCCACATGGCCAGCCTGACCAGCTCGGGCCGCCGCACGGAGGCGTCGTACAGGCCCACCGCGTACCCGGGGAGGTCCTCGGCCGTGAACGGCACCGCGTCGACCATGGCGTCGGCGTGTGCGCGGAAGACGGCGCCGAAGAGGGCGAGCTTGTCGCCGAAGTACGCGTAGAGCTGCGCCTTGTTGATGCCTGCTGCGGCCGAGATGCGGTCGACGCGGGCACCCGCGATGCCGTGGGCGGCGAAGTCGGCCGTGGCGGCGTCGAGGAGGCGGCGGCGGGTCGCGTCAGCTTTGGCGGGGGACACGAGCAGCCAGTTTACCGACGGCCCCCGCGTGCGGAGCGCGGCCTTCTGGCCGGGGCCCGCACCGGGGCCGCGCCCGTACGCGGGTGCTGTCGGAAGGGCTTGGTGGAACTGACCCGCCCGGCCACGGTCGCCGGGCCGTGCCGGGCGTTCGACGAGCGGACGTGTCCACCGGCACGCATCGACGGAGCGGCGCGCATGAGCATCTTGGCCCCCATGGAGGATTCCACGGCCTCCCCGTCTTCGAGCTGCCCGACACGGTGAAGGATCCGCAGGACGCCGCCGGTCTGCCCGCCCCCGGGTCGCCTCCCCCGTCACACCAGTTCACGCACACCCCACCCCTTACGCCTCACGCCACCGGACCCGCGAACATCACACCCGGGAGGGGGCGGGCCCGGTGAACAACACACCACCGGGCGACCCGACCGTGCGAACGGTGCTCTCCACGGCTCCGGCGGCGTTGTGGTCAGGCCGGGCTCTGTTGGTGCAGGGCGAGGAACGCACGGGTGGTGGTGGCCAGGGCGAGCATCAGCTCGAAGAGGTGGAGGGAGGGTGTGTCGGCATCAAATCCTCTGCCTAGTTCGAGCAACTTGTAGGCATCGCGGTGCAGTTGTCGCACCGCCGGGGCGTCGATGGCGCCCCGGAACTCCCGTACGAGCAGTTCGAGGTGGCCGCGCAGAAGAAACACGGTGGTGTTCACCCACTCCCGCTCGGGCAGCGCGACCCGCTGGGCAAGGGCTTCGTCCACGGTGCGGGAGATGGTCACCACGTCCGGCGTCATCCGGCCGCCACCTCCCGCGTGGGGACGGTGCACCACGTACACGAACCCCGCCTGCCCCACGCCCCCGCCAGTTCGGACACCAGGAACATCCCCCGCCCGCTCTCCTCGTCGGGTCGGGCAGCCGCGCGGCCACGGGGGCGGGGGAGTGGTCGTCGACCTCGATGAGCACGGTGCCGAGCCCGTCGTACGCAAGGGAGAACCGGATCCGCTCGGCCCTGCCGTGCACCACGGCGTTGGTGACGATCTCGCTGACCAGCAGTTGTACGGTCGCCGCCGCCTCGCCGCCGATGTCGTCCTGGCGCAGCACCGCGCCGGTGATGTGCCTCATGTGTGCGACGCGGTGGGGGTGAGCGCGGAAGGTGAGGCTCAGCCGCAGGGTGTCCCGTATCTCGACGGAGGTGAGAGGAGGGGGCGTTGCGCTCTGCGTGGAGGGAGGCATCGAGAGTCCTTACGGTCGAACCTTGGGGGCGCCGTTGCAGGGCGAGCTTGCTCACGTAATGGAGTGGAGTGACCGCGCTGCGTGAGTGGCGGGTATAGCCTCGCACCGTGGTGGTAGCCCCGGAAGTGGTCTGGCGAAAATGCGCGAGCAGGTTTTGTCGTGAATTTCTGCTCCTGCGCGAGCTGTTCGCCGGAGTTCGGTAGCTCCCGCTGAAACGCAGAACGTTCTGCCGGGCGGCGCCAGGAGAGGACAGCAGATGATGACGGACACACAGGCGGCAACCCCCACTCTGTGCAGGCTGCAACTGGGAAGTGAACTGCGTCAAATCCGGCTCAAGAGGGGGCTCACGTCAACTCAGGTCGTCCAGAAGCTCCTTTGGAGTCCGTCCAAGCTGACCCGGCTGGAGACGGGAGAGAACGCAACAGTCGAACCTGCGGATGTCATGGCGCTGTGCCAGATCTACGGGGTTGGCGAGGAGATCGCTGCGCAGCTCAAGGAGTACGCCGCCGTCACCAAGCTGAAACGGGAGTGGTGGCAGGCGACAGCCTTTCGGCCACTCCTCAACCCCGGCAACAGGGCGCTCTTCGGCATGGAGTCCTCGGCCTCCGCTGTGCATACTTATCAGTCGGAGTATGTTCCCGGCCTGCTCCAGACGCCGGACTACGTCAGGGTGATCCACCGGCATGCCAACTACGACCGCTCCGACGAAGAGATCGACAACATGGTCGAGCTGAGGATCACTCGGCAGGGAGTCTTCCATCGAAAGCCGCCGTTGAGGTACGCCGCGATCCTCGGTGAGAGCGTTATCCGGCGTCAGGTGGGAGGCCGGCCCGTCATGAAGGCACAACTCGCCCACATCATCGAAGCGGCGTCCGCGCCCAACGTCACGGTTCAGGTCATCCCCTTTGAGATCGGCGTTCATCGAGGCATGAACGGTGCCTTCTCAACCTTTCGGTTCCGAGACGACTTTGCTCTCAAGCCGATCGTGCACCTGGAACACCTTGCTGACCACTGGGTACTGAGGCGCGAGGCTGATGTGGAGCTCTACGAGAACGCGTTCAATGAGCTGCAAGCCATGGCTCCTGGGCCGGAGGACTCCTTGAAGCTGATCAAGAACGTGATGGAGGAGCTTTGATGCCGACGGCGACCGTGGCTGAAGTGTGGTTCAAGTCCAGTTACAGCAATGACAACAATGGCGACTGCGTCGAAGGCGCCCGCCTCCCCGGTGGTGCCATGGCCGTGCGCGACTCCAAGGACCCCCACGGCCCCGCCTTCGTTTTCACCGGCCCCGCCTGGACCGCCTTCGTCGCGGCCATCGGCGGCTGACCTCGGGAACCCCTGCCCGGCCGGACATCCACGTCTCGTATGCTCCCCGCCATGAGCGACGGGGCGAGCGGCAGACGGGTCATCGACGGGCGGTTCGAGCTGGAGGCGCGGCTCGGCGGTGGCGGGATGGGGACGGTGTGGCGGGCGCGGGATCTGGTGCTGGACCGGGCCGTCGCGCTGAAGGAGGTGCGGCCGCTCGATCCGGATCTCGCCGAGTACGACCCGGAGGCCGCGCGGCTGCTGCGGGCCCGGGTGTTGCGGGAGGCCCGTGCCCTGGCGCGGGTCGACCATCCCAACGTCGTGACCATCCACCATGTCGTGGACGGCGCCGAACACCCCTACCCGTGGCTCGTGATGGAGCTGGTGACCGGCGGGACGCTGCACGACCGGCTGGCCCGGGGGCCGATGGACCCCGTCGAGGTGGCCGGGCTGGGGCGGGAGGTGCTGGCCGCGCTGCGGGCGGCGCACGGAGCGGGTATCCAGCACCGGGATGTGAAGCCCCCGAACGTGCTGCTGCGGCCGGACGGGCGCCCCGTTCTCACCGACTTCGGTATCGCCGCCATCCGTGAGGCGACCGCGCTGACCCCGACCGGGTCCATCATCGGCACCCCCGACTACATGGCCCCCGAGCGGATCAGCGGGGAGGACGGCGGGCCCGGCTCCGACCTGTGGTCGCTGGCGATGATGCTGTACGTGGCCGTGGAGGGCCGGCATCCACTGCGGAAGGGCTCGACGCTGGCCACGCTCGCCGCCGTACTCAGCGAGCCCCTGCCCCCGCCCGCCAAGGCCGGGCCGCTGACCGGCGTGCTGAACGCCGTGCTCGTACGGGATCCGGCCGAGCGGCCGGACGCGGAGACCATGGACGGCATGCTCGCCGCCGTGGCGGGCGGGACGGCGACCCCCGCCTCCGGCCCCGCCCCCGCCGAGGCGTCGGCGGCCCCGGAGGGAGTTGGCTCCGGGGCATCCGCCACCACGTCGTACCACCTGAGCCCGCCACGGACCACGCCCCAGGACGCCGTACCGCCGGAGCCGGAGCCCGGGACAGCTCCCGAGCCAGGCACGGCCCCGGGTGGTGGGCGGTCGCGGGCGGGGCGGCGGGTCGCGGTCGGCGCCTCGCTCCTCGGTACGGCGCTGGCGGGCGTGCTGCTGTGGACGTCGCTGCCCGGCATCGGCGACGTGACCACGTGGTGGGACGAGCCCGGCTCGTCCGGGGAGCCCGGAGCCTCGCGGTCGGCGGACGCGTCCGCCTCGGCGGGTTCCGCGCGGGGGGAGCGGCCGGAGGAGGCGAAGGACCTGCTGACCACGGCCGGCGTCCGTACGGCGGTCAAGGCGCTCAAGGCGGAGATGGGCACCGACCAGGTGGCCAACTTCTCCGCGTACCCGGACTTCATCACCGTGCAGGGCATGGTCAAGGGCAGCGACACGCGGTACGACATGTACACCTACCGCGTGGGCGAGGGCGTGACCAAGGGCCCGGCCAGTGGGGCACTCATGGGCGGTCAACTGCCGTTCAGCATCGACGCGTTCGACTGGGACGCGATCCCCGCGCTGCTGAAGAGGGCGGAGAAGGACCTGAACGTGGAGCAGCCGACCTCGCGCTATCTCCTGGTCAAGCCGCCGAACTCGCTCCTCGGATCCTCCGCCGGCCTGATGCTCTATCTGTCGGACGCGTACGGCGGCGGGCGTCTGGAGGCGGACAGCAAGGGCAAGGTCACGCGGGTGTACCCGGCGGCGGACTGAGGTGAGGACGCCGGCGGGAGCGCCCCGGCGGGAGAACGGAGGGTGGACGCAGTGATCGGGACCGTGTTCCGGAGTGAGGACGTGCCGCCGGTGACAGGTTCGACTGCTGGCGGGAACTGATCGGCCGAACGCGCACCAGTGACGCGGTCAGTCCCCATGTCTCCGACTTCCGGGCGGAGATACGGCTGATGGAGCTGGGGCCGGTGACCGTCTGGCCGGCGTCGTTCCTGCCGACGCGTTACCGGCGGAGCCCGAAGATGGTGCGCCGGTCGGACCCCGAGCTGTACCACCTGACGCTGCGCCTCGACGGCGAACCGGCGCTCGACCGCGCCGGGCGGACCGACGCGTACGGCCCCCGGGACCTGCACGTGATCGACAGTTCGCAGCCGTACGACGTCCGGTCGGCGAACGAACGGGAGTGCCGCGCCGTCAGAGGAGTGGGCGTCGACTTCCCCAGGGCGCTGCTGCCCCTGCCGCCGGACCGGGTGGGGGAGCTGCCGGGACGGGGACTGTCGGGGCGGGACGGGATGGGCGCCCTGCTCGCGGAGTTCCTCATCGGGCTGGAGTGGCAGGCCGACACCCTCAGCCCGTCCGACGGGCCGCGCCTGGGCACGGTCGTACTCGACCTGACGGCGGCGTGGCTGGCGCAGGTGCTGGACGCCGAGACCGGTGCTGCCGCAGGAATCCCGGCAGCAGGCGCTGGCCGAGCGGATCCGGGCGTTCATCGAGCGGAACCTGCACGACCCGGAGTTGAAGCCGCCGGTGATCGCCGCCGCGCACCACATCTCGCTCAGCTATCTGCACCGGATCTTCGACAGCGGTCGCCGGGCGTGACGGTCGCGTCCTGGATCCGCGACAGGCGGCTGGAGTACTAGCCGCAGGACGCGCCGCACCGCACAGGCAAGACGGGACCCGCATCACTCAACCTTCGATGACAATGCTCAACCTTCGCTGTGAGAGGTCACTGGACTTGCTCCGTCTTGGCTCCAGCGCTCCGGCGCCGGGGGCCGACTCGTTGCTCGGAGGGGGCAGCGGCGACATCTCCCCAGCTGGCGATCAACAACTTCGGTCACAAGCCATCGACAAACGCTGTCGCTTGAAGCGAGCAGAGCCACCCGCCGTGGCGGAGACCGCCAGGCCAACCGCGCGCTGCACACAATCGTGCTGGTTCGCATGCGCCACGATCCGCGCACCCGCGACTACGTAGCACAACGCATCCAAGAAGGACTCGAGACGAAGGACATCTTCAGATGTCTCAAGCGTTTCGTCGCGCGCGAGGTTTACCACCACCTCACCAGCGCATTCAGCGGTGCACCTCGGCTGTCTCCCACAGCTTGACGAGCTACAGAAGCTTCAGCGTCAGCTACTCAGATGGCACCGGTGGCCAGCCCCCGGGGGTGAGGCGACGCCCGGGCCCGCCCCGTCGCCTGGTGCGAACGAGGAGGCCCGAGCGCAGGGCGCCTTCAAGGACAGACACCCGACCGGCCCTTGGCGCGACTTGATGTCGGACCGATACCAGCAGTTATATCAAATCTCACTCAATCGGGGCCTGCCACCTTCTCCGGGACCCCGCTCCGCACCTCAATTCCTGGACCGATCGACCACCCAATAATCGTTACAGATGGGTAAATAAGGGCACGTAACTGAGGGAGTTCGATCCCGTTGACCTCTTCCGGTGATCGCAAGAGCCTTGCTCGATGTGAACACGTTTGATAAAACGTCTGTCACGTTGCCATGCCATTACGCCTACCTGAAACGGGCGGCCCCAGCGGATCCGCGATCGGAAGCCGCCTCGTGGTCCCCGCTCACGGCCGTGCGTGAGGCGGAGAAGGCCCATCCCCCAAAGACGTGAGGTGCCCTTCGTGTTCTCTCCATGCGTTCCATCCGGCCCCGTGCAGCCCTTCCCGTCCAGCGGCGAACCCAGTGGCCGCAACTTCGCGGAAAGGATGGACGACTGTGCACAGCCTTGTCCTCGCCGCTGACGGACCCATCGCTCAGGTCGGCCACGGCACGCTGTTCATCGCAGCCGGCACCGGCGTGGCCGCCGTGATCCTGCTGATCACCGTCGTGAAGATGCACCCCTTCATAGCGCTGCTGCTCGGCGCTTCGTACATCGGTTTGACCTCTGGTCTGGGTGCGACCGGAACCCTGGAGGCCTTTACCGAGTCCTTCGGCTCGACCATGGCCGACGTCGGCATCCTCGTGGCCCTCGGCGCTATGCTCGGAAAGCTCCTGGCCGGCAGCGGCGGCGCGGACCTGATCGTGGACTCGGTGCTTGCCCGGGTGTCCAAACCGATGCTGCCGTGGGCGATGGCCGGTCTCTCCTTCCTTCTCGGCTTGCCGCTGTTCTTCGAGGTCGGCGTCGTCTTGATCATCCCCATAGCCCTGCTGGCGGCCAAGCGGACCGGTTCCTCCCCCGTGCTCGTGGCGCTACCGGCGCTCACGGCGCTTTCTTTGCTCAACGGGTTTCTGGTGCCGCACCCGGGACCGCTCGTCGCGGTCTCGGGACTGGGCGCCGACCTCGGGCTGGCCCTGGCCATCGGCATCGTGATCGCCATCCCGACCATCGCGATCGGCGGCCCTCTGTTCGCCCGGCTGGTCGCGCCGTCCATCTCGGCGAACCCGCCCGTGTCCCTCGTACCTGACCTGGAGAAGCCGGGCCGGGAAGACATCCGCAAGCCGAGGCTCTGGGCCACACTGGCGACACTCCTCATGCCGGTGCTGCTCATGCTGTTCCACGCCGTAATGGAGTTCGTCCTGCCGGAGGAACATCCGGTGCGGCAGGTGTCCGCCATTCTCGGAGCCCCGGTGGTGGCCCTGCTCGCCGGTCTGCTCTTGGGCATGCTCACTCTCGGGCGCGGCACCGGCATGTCCCGCACGGCTATCGGGTCCGTCACCGGTTCCGGACTGCCCGGCATCGCCGGGGTGCTCGTGGTGCTGGGCGCCGGCGGCGGCCTCAAGGGCGTCCTCGTGGAATCCGGGATCGGTGGAGCGATCGGTTCGCTCGCCGAGCAACTGGGCATTCCCATAGTCCTGTTGGCCTGGTTGATCACCGCGGTGGTGCGGATCGCGGTTGGTTCGGGCACCGTCGCCATCGTCACCTCGGTAGGTCTGCTGGCCCCGATCGCGGGCGAGATGGGAAGCCTTGAGGCCACGCTGCTGATGCTCGCCATCGGCGCCGGGTCCCGCTTCCTCTCCCACGTCAACGACGCCGGGTTCTGGCTGGTGAAGGAGTACCTCGGCATCAGCGTCAAGGACACCTTCAAGTCCTGGTCCGCCATGGACTGCATCATCTCGGTCGTCGCCCTCGGCTTCGTCCTGCTCGCGCAGGCCGTCCTGCTCTGACCCGGCCGGGCTCCCCTCCGCCCCAGCGGGATATGTCACAGAAAGGATTCATCAAATGTCGTACGAGGCCTCGACGCCCCCGAAGGCACCGGAGCGTTCACGGACACCGGAGAGCGCGGAACCCCTGCAGGACCGGGAGGCCGCAACGTCACCGGCCGACGGGCCGCTGCACGGCGTGAGGGTCGTCGACGCGGCGACCATCTACGCGGGTCCCATGCTCGCCACACTGCTGGGCGACTTCGGCGCCGACGTCGTCAAGGTGGAACACCCGAAGGGGGACGGACTGCGCACCTGGGAGTGGCGCAAGGACGGCGAGTCGCTGTGGTGGGCCGTGGCCGGCCGGAACAAACGCGGGGTCTCGTTCTCCCTGTCCGATCCACGCGGCGCCGAAATCCTGCTGCGGCTCCTCGCGGACGCCGACGTGTTCGTGGAGAACTTTCGCCCCGGCACGCTGGAGAAGTGGGGGCTCGGTCCTGAGCGACTCCACGAGGTCAATCCCCGGCTCGTCATCACCCGGGTCTCCGGTTTCGGGCAGACCGGGCCGTACCGGACTCGTCCGGGCTTCGGCACCCTCGCGGAAGCCATGTCGGGTTTCGCCGACACCAATGGGCCCGCCGACGGACCGCCCGTCCTGCCTCAGTGGCCGCTCGCCGACGGTGTCGCGGCGCTGGCCGGTGCCTTTGCCACGATGACCGCGTTGCGGCACGCGGAACGCACGGGTGAGGGCCAGGTCGTCGACCTGTCCATCTACGAGCCGCTCTTCTGGATCCTCGGCGCGCAGGTGTCCGCCCACGACCAACTGGGCGTCGTCCCCGAACGGCAGGGCAGCCGGACCGGTTTCAACGTGCCGCGGGAGTGCTACGGCACGCGTGACGGCAAGTGGGTGGCGCTCTCCGGCGCCACCGCCGGAACCGGGCAGCGCATCATGAGGGCCGTCGGCCGTGACGATCTGGCGGACGCCCCCTGGTTTGGCGACATCAAGGGGCGGCTCGCCCACCGCGACGAGATAGATGAGGCCATCGCGGTGTGGGTGCGCGGGCGCGACCAGCGGGACGTGCTGCAGCGGTTCGAGGCGGTGGGCGCCACGGTCGGCCCGGTGTACACGTTCGCCGACGTCATCGCGGACCCACACTTCAATGAACGGGGCACCATCACCTCAGTCGACCATCCGGTCCTCGGCCCGCTGCGGATGCAGGGGCTCATCGCCAACCTAATGGGTACGCCGGGCAGCATCCGCCGCGTCGGCCCGCAGGTCGGGGAGCACAACCACGAGATCCTCGTCGAGCAGCTCGGCTACAGCGCGCCGGACCTCGAACGACTGCAGGCCGACGGGATTGTCGGAGCCGCAGCCCCGCGCACAGCCCGTGCCCCGGATTCCCGAGACACCAAGAGTCAGCCCTGAAACCACCCCGTCCCGTCAACCACCGCAGCACATGGCTCTCCCTGAACGACAACGGAGGCACCACCACATGACCAGTGCCAAGACCCGGACAGAACGCGCGCGCAGGATGCGTGTGCTGTTGTTCGTCCCCGGGGACCGCCCGGACCGCATCGCCAAGGCGGCGGCAGGCGGCGCCACGGCCGTCGCCGTGGACCTGGAGGACTCCGTCGCGCTGTCCCGCAAGGATCACGTCCGCCAGGACACGGCGCGGACCGTCGCCGCGCTCCCGCCGGACGGGGCGCTGCTCACGGTGCGGATCAACTCCGTTGCCAGTGGGCTCGCTGAGCAGGACGTACGGGCCCTGACCCCGGTGCTCGGCCGCCTCTCGGCGTTGATTCTACCGATGTGCGACAGCGCGGCGGATGTACGGCGGGTGGCCGCGCTGCTGGACGCGGCCGAGGCGGAGGCCGGTCTTGAGCCCGGCTGCGTGGGCATCGTTCCGCTGATCGAGTCGGCACGCGGCGTACTCGAAGCGGCCTTCATAGCGGCTGGCGATGCCCGGGTGATCACACTGACGTTCGGTCCGGCGGACTTGTCCCGGGAACTGGGCGTGACCCCAACCGCCACTGGCACGGAACTCCTCGCCGCCCGTTCGACGGTCGTCCTTGCCGCCGCGGCGGCCGGTCTGCCCCACCCGATCGATGGGCCGTTCCTGGACCTGGAGGACGACGAGGGGCTCCGGGTATCGGCCGAACGCGCCCGTGCCATCGGCTTCGGCGGCAAGCAGATCATCCACCCCCGGCAACTCAATCCAGTGGCAGCCGCGTTCGTCCCGACTGCGGAGGAAATCGACTGGGCGCGGCGGGTGGACGAGGCGTTCACCGCGGCCGAGGAGCGGGGCGTCGCCTCGATCCGTCTCGCGGACGGGACCTTCGTCGACTATCCGGTCGCCTCGCGTGCGCGCGCGCTCCTCGCCGCTGCTGGAGCCGGTCATGAGTGACCTCCCCCGCGTCGTGGTGACCCGGGCGCTGCCCGGACCCGCCCTCGCGCTTCTCGCGGATCTCGCTGACGTCTGGGTCTCCCCGCACGACCGGCCGCTCACCGCCGCCGAACTCCAGGAGGCCGTGGTCGGCGCCACAGCGGTCGTGAGCACGCTCAACGACCGGATGGACGACGCGGCGCTGGCTGCGGCCGGCCCCTCCCTCAGGCTCGTGGCCAACACCGCGACCGGATACGACAACATCGACCTGGGGGCCGCCGCCGGGCACGAGGTGGCGGTGACGAACACCCCGGGCGTCCTGGTGGCCGCCACCGCCGATCTGACCATGGCCCTCGTCCTGGACGTCACCCGGCGGGTGAGCGAGGGTGACCGGCTGATCCGCTCCGGCACCCCGTGGGCCTGGGACATCGGCTTCATGCTGGGCAGCGCGTTGCAGGGCAAACGGCTCGGAGTCGTGGGCATGGGTGCCATCGGCAGGGCCGTGGCCGACCGTGCGAGGGCTTTCGGGATGGACGTGGTCCACCATGCCCGCTCCCAGCCCGACATCGAGGGTGCCAGTCGGCGTGTCGCTCTCGACGAGCTGCTGACCACCAGCGACGTCGTCTCCCTGCACTGCCCACTGACCTCCCAGACCCGCCATCTGATCGACGCGGAACGGCTGAGGCGCATGAAGCCGACAGCGTTCCTTGTCAACACCGCGCGCGGTCCCGTCGTGGACGAAGGCGCTCTCGTCGACGCCCTGCGCGACGGCACCATCGCCGGGGCCGCGCTGGACGTCTACGAGGACGAACCCCTTGTACACCCGGGACTGCTGGGTCTGGACAACGTGGTCCTCGCTCCTCATCTCGGTTCGGCGACCACCGAGACCCGCGGAGCCATGGCCGACCTCGCCGTCCGCAACGTCGTCGAGCTGCTCGCCGGGCGGGAGGTCCTCACCCCAGTGCTGATAGCGTCCGCGTAGACACGCGAGGTGTGTAGCCGGTACGAGAGGGGGCCTGGTGGCGCAGCGGGAGGAGACGACTTCGCCGACGAAAGCGGAGGCGGCCTTCAACGCCATCCGGCGCCGGATCGAGACGGGTGACCTCCCCGGCGGTGCCAAGCTCACACTTCAAGCACTCTCCGACGAACTGGGGATGAGTCTCACCCCGATCAGGGAAGCGCTCAGGGTGCTCCAGGCGCACGGACTGGTCGAGTACAAGCCGCACCATGGTCATATCGTGACCCGGTACACCTTGTTCCGCGCGAGCGAGGTGTACCGGCTGCGCGCCCACTTGGAGCCTCTGGCAGTCGAACTGGCCGCGCAGCGGGCAACCGAGGAGGAACTCCGCGAGATACAGGACCTGCACGACCAGTTCGCGGAAGCCGCGAAGGCGCGGGGAGGCAGCAATTCGGCCGTGGTCGAACTCAACGCCCGCTGGCACCGGGCCATCTACGCGACCGCCCGCTCCGCCTTCCTGGAGGACTTCATCGACCGGCTCTGGACCGGCATGCCGTACCAGGCCATCTGGTTCATCCACCGCCGCCAGCAATCCTGCGTCGACCACGAGGCCGTAACGACGGCGCTGGTCGACCGCAACGACGCGTTGGCGTCGACCGCGATGCGCCTGCACATCCTCCGTGCCGAGCAGGCCACAGTGGAACATCTGCGAGCCATCGGCGCACCGGAGGCATAGTGCTCCAGCAGGATTTCGCGCGCCCGACTCGCGACGGGCTGTGCGATCCTCCGCTCGGGAGCGGAATGGTCAGAGCAACTCAGTTGTCCGATGTCCCTGACGTGCAGCCAGTTGAGCGTCGTTCCGACGGTGGCCCTGACCTGCGGAAACGTGGAAGTCCTGCTGAAGTACCAGGTCCTGTCCGGCGGATCATGTGACTGGTTCAGTGACGGATCGACGCCAAGATCGTGGCGCTTGGAGCAGCTGCCCGACAGGCACGCGAATTGTCGGACGTGGCGCATCGCATCGTGCGGCTGCTGGTGGAAGAAGAGGGGTTCCGCACCCTTGCCCCGGAGGGCGACGACACCCTGAATGGGCTGCCCGGTGGAGCATTCCGGAGACGCCGGCTCTGCCACGCAGATATGCACTGATCCGCCGGACAGGCCCTGGACGAGTCATTCCGAAGTCCCGTCTGCGGGGAGGTGTCAGGTGCGCACATCCGCGGCGTTGTCGTCACTCATCCCCAAGGTCTCGGTTTCGCTCGACCAGGGGAGACCCCATCCGCTCCCGCGTCGCCTCCCTCCTCCGCCTTGCGGCTGCGCTCGGTATCCGAAGGAAAATTCAGTGCGCCGAGACGGAGCGAGCGAAGCGAGCGCAGTGCACCGGACGCCGCTCCTTGACGGGCAAACCTTGCCGGTCGCGGCACTGGAGAACCCCCTGCTGCGCACCGCCCCGATCCATGCCGTCGCCGCACGCTGGGGCATCCCGCGCGCCTCCGGCCTCAGCCGCGCCTTCCGGGCCGCCTACGGAGTCTCGCCCCGGGAATACCGGCTCCGGGCACGGTCCGTTCCGGTGTAGACCCAACGCTAAGAATCTGTGGACGGAGTGCGGACACGGCCGGACCGTATCCGGGCATGCTTGAGGTGCGGGGGACGGTACGGGGGCCGCTGACGCCGAGGGAGCGAACTGCACGGGGGGCAGTTCGCCGCCTCGGCGCCCGGCGCCGTCGGGTCCGTCGGGATCCGCCGGTGCGGTGACGGGGATCAGCCGAACGGGATCCGGACCACCGACTGGTTGCCGATGCCGAGGGTGCTCGCCCCGTTGCCGATGGCGTTCCAGACCTCGACGCGGACCTTGCCGTTGACGAGGTTGCCGTGGCTCCCGGTGGACGACTTGAGGCCGCGCGCCTGCGTGTAGTGCTCGTAGCCGGCGACCGGATCGGTCGCGAAGTACTGGTACGTCTCGGTACGGTCCCATGTGCCGTCGCCCGTACGGTCGTAACTCACCCGCACCTGCTGCCCGTTGGCGACTGACGTGCCCGCGTCCACGAAGAGGTCGAACTGGGTGGCGCCGCCGTTGTACGTACGGGTGATGGCGCCGGAGGTGAAGACCTGCGGATTGGTCACCGTGCCGTCGTGGTTGGCGCCGCCCGCCGAGGCGAGTGCGACCGACGCGGCGGAGCCGGTGGAGTCGCCGAGGGCGCCGCCCGTACGCGCGTACAGCGTCGAGGAGCCGGTCGGCGGGTCGGGGTCGGAGCTGCCGCCCCGGGTCCAGACGGCCACGTAGTCGACGAGCATCGGGCGGCCGGGGACGGTCGCGGCGGTCGGGGTCGGGCCGCCGAGCGCGTCGGGGAACGCGCCGCCGATCGCGACGTTGAGGAGGATGAAGTACCCGGCGTGGTCGGTCATGTTGGACCAGCTGGTGGCGTCCATCTGGTTCTGGCTCACGGTGTGGTAGAGCTGGTCGTCGACGTACCAGCGCAGTTGGTTCGGGGTGACCGAGCGGTCCCACTCGAAGCGGTAGGTGTGGAAGGCGGACTGGCAACTCGCCCCCGGGCAGGCCCTGCTGGCGCCGATGCCGGTCGTCTCGCCGCACGGGCCACCGGGGTTCACTCCGCAGTGCAGCACGCCCCAGACCGAGTTGAGGCCGTTGACGTTCTCCATGATGTCGAACTCGCCGATGCCCGGCCAGTTCCAGTAGTTGCCCCGGTACGGGGCGCCGAGCGCCCAGAACGCGGGCCAGTAGCCGCTGGCCGCCGCGCCGGTCACGTTCGGCATCTGGATGCGACCCTCCATGCGCAGCAGACCGCCCGCCGGGGCCTTGAAGTCGGCGCGCCGGGTCTCGATCCGGCCCGAGGTCCAGTTGCCCGCGCCGTCCCGCAGGGGCGTGATGCGGAGGTTGCCGCTGCCGTCGAGGCTGAGGTTGTCGGTGTTCGCGGTGTAGTTCTGGATCTCGCCGGTGCCCCAGTTCGCCGGGCCCCCCGGGTAACTGTGACCGGTGTCGGTCTGCCAGTTGGCGGCGGAGGGCGGGGTGCCGGCCGCGCCGTCGAAGTCGTCGCCCCACTGGAGGGTCCAGTCGGGAGCGGGCGGGATGGCGCCCTGGGCGGTGCCGGTGCCGGTGACGCCGACGAAGCCCGCGAGGGCGAGGGTGAGGGCGACGAGGGTGGCGAGGACGGGGGTGCGGTGTCTGCGTCTGACGGGGTTCGTACGGCTCGTTCTCAAGGAAACACCTCCGGTGCGGATGGTGCCGGGGAAGGACGGAGAGACGATCGAGAGAGGGACCGTGGATCCAGAGCGTGCTGAGAGCGCTCTCAGCACGGTCTCAGTACGACTTGTAACGGGGCACCGGCAGATCGTCAATGGGGCGGGGGGCCCTTCGCTCCCCACGCTTCCCTGCGGGCTTTGCCTTGACGTCGGCGTCAAGGATTACCGTCGACGGCATGCGCATCGGTGAGCTGGCGAAGCGGGCCGGGACGACCACCCGGGCCCTGCGGTACTACGAGTCGCGCGGGCTGCTGCCCGCCCGGCGCGCGGTGAACGGGTACCGCGCGTACGACGAGGCCGACCTGCGGCTCCTGCGGCAGATCAGGACGCTCCAGGACGTCGGGTTCGACCTGGAGGAGACCCGGCCGTTCGTCGAGTGCCTGCGCGCCGGGCATCCGGCCGGGGACTCCTGCCCCGCCTCGCTCGCGGTCTACCGGCGCAAGCTCACCGAACTGGACGGACTGATCGACCAGCTCGTCTCCGTACGGGCCCGGGTCGGGGAGCAGCTCGACCGGGCCGAGGCGGCCCGCGCCGGTCTCGCCGCCGAGGCGGAACGGCCGGACGGCCCCGGGCCGGGGTGCGAGCTGACGGACGCGCTGAACCACGGACGTACATCTCACGAAGGGGCAGGGAAATGACCAAAGCGGTAGGTGCCAGGGCCACGGGTGTCGATGAAGTGACGGACGCGGAGTTCGACGCGGAGGTGCTCGGCGCCGAGCTGCCCGTCCTGGTGGAGTTCACGGCCGACTGGTGCCCGCCGTGCCGGCAGCTCGCGCCCGTGCTGAGCGCCGTGGCCGAGGAGGAGCGGGGCCGGCTCAGGGTCGTACAGATCGATGTGGACACCAACCCGGTGGTCACGGCGCGGTACGGCGTGCTCGCCATGCCGACGCTCATCCTGTTCCGCGCGGGCGAGCCCGTACGGTCGACGGTCGGCGCGCGCCCGAAGCGCAGGCTGCTGGAAGAGCTCGCGGACGCGCTGCGCTGAACGCGGGCGCGCGGGGGACGACTTCGGGCAGGCCCTCCGGCGCGATCCGGGCGGGATTCGGGCCCGACTTCGGGCGGGGCCGACGGTATGGTGCCGTCGGCCCCTTGTGCGTCTTATGCGTTCCACCGGACGCGTTCCACCGGTGTGCGCGGGCGTGTTGGGCGGCCGCCTGATTAAGTGATGGTTACGAGGCTTCAGTTGCGGCCGAACCTCCCTTGACGTGCCCCGATAAGAGCCTCCACACTCCTCCTCATGAACGGTCAGCAATCCACGGAAACGGGCATCCGCCGTGCTGCCCGCTGAGCGACATCGCCGTATCTGTGAGGCGTTGCGCGCACAGCGGATCGTCTCCACGGAGGACTTCTCCCGCATGCTGGACGTCTCCCAGGAGACGGTCCGCCGGGACCTGGTCACCCTCGAACGCCGTGGCCTGCTGGTGCGGGTGCACGGCGGGGCGACCAATACCGCGGGCGGGTTCGGCGAGGAAGCGCCGTTCGACGAGCGGTCCGGGATGGAGCGGCAGGCCAAGGTGGCCATCGGGGCCGCCGCGGCGGCGCTGGTACGCCCGGGCCAGACCGTGGTGATCGACATCGGCACGACGGCGGTGGAGGTCGCCCGCGCCCTCCCCGCCGACCACCGCGGCACCGTCGCCACCTGTTCGCTGCTGGTCGCCGCCGAACTGGCCGGCCGCCCTCATGTCGAGGTGCTGGTCAGCGGCGGCCGTCTGCGTGGGGGCGATCTCGCCTGCTCGAACGCGCAGGCGCTGGCGTTCTTCGCGGATCTCCGCGCCGATGTGGCGTTCCTGGGCTCCGGCGGGGTGGACGCGTCGGCCGGGCTGACGGACTTCCATCTCGACGAGGTGGCCACCCGGCGGCTGATGCTCGCCAACACCGTCCGCTCGTACATCCTCGCGGACTCCAGCAAGTTCGGCCGGGTCGCGCCGCACCGTGTCTGCGGTCTGGAGGACGTCGACGGACTGATCACCGACGCCCGCCCCTCCTCGACGCTGGAGTCGGGGATGGAACGCTCGGGTGGTGTGGTCGTCGTCGCGTAGGGCGGGACACGGAACGCCTCGCGACGCGCGACAGGTCGAACGCGTGGCGGCGACAACGGAAAAGGTGGTCGGGTGACGCGGCTACGTCACCCGACCATGACCGAAATCCCTACCTATCAACGCAAAGGAGTCGATCGTGCCCCAGTCTTCCACACCGGCGGAAAACGCGGCGGTTTCCCCGTCCGCCCCTGGCACATCCACAAGAAATGACGGAAAAGAGACCGCCCCGGGACCGGATACGGGCCACGCCACCGGCTACAAGCCGCAGTTCGCCCGTACGCTCAGCCGCTTCGAGTCGTTCGCCGTCGCCTTCTCCTTCATCTCCATCACCACCGGCCTCTTCACCACCTACGGCACCGTGTTGGGCTCGGCCGGCCCCGCCGGCATCTGGACCTGGCCGCTGGTCACCCTCGGCACGGTCCTCGTGGCCCTCGTGTACGGCATGCTCGCCAGCCGTATCCCGATCTCCGGCTACAGCTACCAGTGGGCCAGCCGGCTCGCCTCGCCCGTGCTGGGCTGGTGGTTCGGCTGGGTGTCGTTCGCGTTCCTCGCGATCGTCGTCGTCGCCGTCGACTACGGGCTCACCCAGGTCGCGCTCTTCCCGCTGCTCGACATCACGTACACCGCGACCGGCGGCGCCATCGGCACCGTGATCGTGCTGCTCCTCCAGATGTCGCTGATCATCTGGTCCACGCCCATCACCACCAAGGTCAACAACATGGCGGTCGGCGCCGAGGTGATCGCCATGGTCGGCCTGACCGTGCTGATCGCGGGCGCCGTCCTCTTCTTCGGCAAGGGCGACTGGAGCAACCTCGGCTCGTACGGCACGATCCCGGCGGACGGCTACTACGGCTTCCTCGGCCCGTTCATGCTCTCCGCGCTGCTCGGCGCCTTCACCCTCGTCGGCTGGGAGTCCGCGGCCAACCTCGCGGAGGAGACGCACAACCCGAAGAAGGTCGTCCCGCAGGCCATGGTCCGCGCCATCCTGCTCAGCGGCGGCATCGGCATGCTCTTCCTCATCGTGATCACCGCGGGCGTCGGCGACAATGTCGCCGCGCTCACCGCCGACTCGGCGCCCGTCGCCTCCATCATCGAGTCGACCGTCGGCAGCGCCGTGGCCACCGCCATGCTGGTCGTCGTCTGCATCGCCATCTTCGCCTGCGGCCTGGTCATCATGGTGAGCAACAGCCGCCTCGTGCACTCCATGGCCCGTGACGGACGGCTGCCGTTCTCCGAGACGCTGAGCCAGGTGCCGCGTCCCACCGGCGGCCCGACCTGGGCCACCCTGACCGTCGCCCTCGCGTCCGTCGCCATCGTCGCGGTCTTCTCCGGCAACGCCGACGCGCTGCCGCAACTCCTCGGCGCGGGCACGCTGATGCCCGCCATCCTGTACGCGGGAACGGTCACGCTCTTCATCTTCACGCGCCGGAAGTACACGCCCGCCCCGGACGACTTCCAGCTCGGCAAGTGGGAGAAGCCCGTCGTCGCGGGCGCGGTGATCTGGCTCGTCCTGGAACTCTGCATCTTCATGATCCCGTCCGACTTCCGGGGCGCCCAGCAGTACGCCCTGGCCACCCTGGTGGTCGGCGGTCTGCTCTTCGCGTCGGTCTGGTTCACCCGCCGCGAGAAGCTGGTGCAGCAGCCCAGCCTGGACGGTGAGGGGCTGATCGGCGACGAACTGCCCGCCGAGGGCGGCGCGAAGCCCGCCACGGAGGCCGACGCGCTGTGACCGTGCTCGCCATCGATCAGGGAACGTCGGGGACCAAGGCCCTCGTCGTCGACCCGGCGGACGGTGTCGTCGCCGTCGCCGAGGTGCCCGTCACCCCCGTCCACCTGCCCGGTGGCGGCGTGGAGCAGGACCCCGAGCAGTTGCTGGCCTCCGTCCTGGAAGCCGGCCGGCGCGCCGTCGACCAGGCCGGGGGCCGCCCCGTGCGGGCCGTCGCCCTCGCCAACCAGGGCGAGACGGTCCTCGCCTGGGACCGGCGCACCGGCCGGCCCCTCTCCCCGGCCGTCGTCTGGCAGGACCGCAGGTCGGAGGCGCTCTGCGCGGAGCGCGCCGACGCCAAGGAGTGGGTGGCGCGGCGTACGGGGCTGGTACTCGACCCGTACTTCTCCGCGCCCAAGATGACCTGGCTGCGCGAGAACATCACCCGCGACGGGGTGGTCACCACCACCGACACCTGGCTGGTGCACCAGCTCACCGGGGCCTTCGTCACCGACGCGTCGACCGCGAGCCGCTCGCTGCTCCTCGGTATCGACGCCGTCGACTGGGACCCCGAGCTGACCGCGCTGTTCGGGCTCGACGGGGAGGAACTGCCCCGTATCGTCGCGTGCGACGAGACCGTCGGTACGACGGACGCGTTCGGCGGGCAGCGGCTGCCGCTGGCCGGGCTGATCGTCGACCAGCAGGCCGCGCTCTTCGCGGAGGGCTGCCTCACCCCGGCCACGGCCAAGTGCACGTACGGCACCGGCGCCTTCCTCCTCGCCCACACCGGCGGTACCGCGCTCCGGTCCACCTCGGGTCTCACCTCGTCCGTGGCGTGGCGGGCGCGCGGCGGGACCCCGTACTGCGTGGACGGGCAGGTCTACACCGCCGCCTCCGCGGTGCGCTGGCTCCAGGACCTGGGCTTCGTCGCCGACGCGGCCGAACTCGACCAGGTGGCGGCGAGCGACGCGGCGGGCGTCCTGTGCGTACCGGCCCTCGCCGGGCTCGCCGCGCCCTGGTGGCGACCCGACGCCACGGCGTCGCTCACCGGTATGACACTCTCGACCCGGCGGGAACACCTCGTCACCGCCGTCCTCCAGGGCATCGCCGCCCAGGTCGCGGAGGTGGCCGGGCTGGTCGCCGCCGACCTGGGCGCCCCGCTGACCCGGCTGCGCGCGGACGGCGGACTCACCCGGTGCGCCACACTGATGCAGGCGCAGGCGGACCTCGCCCGGATGCCGGTCGACGTCTACTCGTCGCCGCACGCCACGGCGCTCGGCGCGGCGGCCATGGCGCGGCTGGCGATCGAGCCCGAACTCACCCTCGAACAGGCGGTACCGGAGTGGACGCCCGGCACCACCTACGAACCCCGCTGGTCCGAGGACCGGGCGCAGGACTTCCGTGCCCGCTGGCTGGCGGCGGTGGACGCGACAGCGCCGCCGCGGCCCGCAGGAGGAACCGCATGACACGCACGACCCGCACGACCGACCCGGCTCACACGACCGATCCGGCGCGCACCACCGACCCGACCCGCACGACGTCCCCGACCCGTACCGGCGAGGAGCACGGGCCGCCCCCCGAGGGCCCGTATGACGTCGCCGTCATCGGCGCCGGGGTCGTGGGCTCCGCCATCGCCCGCGAACTGGCGGGCCACGCCCTCTCCGTCGCGCTGCTCGACGCCCGCGACGACGTCGGCGACGGCACCAGCAAGGCCAACACCGCCATCCTGCACACGGGGTTCGACGCCAAGCCCGGCACCCTCGAATCCCGTCTGGTCCGGCGCGGCTACACCCTGCTCTCCGCGTACGCCGGGGCCACCGGCATCCCCGTCGAACGCACCGGCGCGCTCCTCGTCGCCTGGACGCCGGAGGAACTGGACGCACTCCCGGGGCTGCGCGAGAAGGCCGTCGCCAACGGTTACGAGCACTGCGAACCCGTCACCGCCGAGGAGGTCTACCGCCAGGTCCCGGCGCTCGGCCCCGGCGCGCTGGGCGGCCTCACCGTCCCCGACGAGTCCATCATCTGCACGTGGACGACCACCCTCGCGCTCGCCACCGACGCGCAGGCACGCGGCGCCCGGGTGCTCCTCGGCCACCGGGTGGAGTCCGTACGGCGGGAGCCGTCCGTACGGCGGGACCGGCCCGTACGGCGGAACGCCGCTGACGACGCGCACGGCGGTACGGGCCCGACGACCACGCTGCTCACCTCCCGCGGCCCCGTCACCGCCCGCTGGGTGGTCAACGCGGCGGGGCTCGGCGCCGATGTCCTGGACGGGCTCTTCGGCCACCGCCGGTTCACCGTCACCCCGCGCCGCGGCGAACTCCTCGTCTACGACAAGCAGGCCCGCCCGCTCGCCGACCGCATCGTGCTGCCGGTGCCCAGCAAGGTCGGCAAGGGCGTGCTGATCAGCCCCACCATCTACGGCAACGTCATGCTCGGCCCGACCGCCGAGGACCTGACCGACCGTACCGACACCGGCACCTCCGAGTCCGGCTTCGCCTTCCTCCTCGACAAGGGCGCCCGGCTGATGCCCACGCTCCTGGAGGAGGAGGTGACCGCCTCGTACGCGGGGCTGCGCGCCGCCGCCGACCACGGCGACTACCTGATCGAGCCGGACCCCGGGCAGCGCTATCTGCTGGTCGGCGGGATCCGCTCCACCGGCCTCACGGCGTCGCTCGCCATCGCGGAGTACGTACGGGGGGTCCTCGCCGAGGCCGGTCTCGCCCTGGAGCCGCGCGCCGACCTGCCGGGGCCGCCCGCGATGCCCAACCTGGGCGAGGCGTTCACCCGGCCGTACCAGGACGCCGCGCTCATCGCCAAGGACAGCGCGTACGGACGCGTCGTGTGCTTCTGCGAGCGGGTGACCGAGGGCGAGATCAGGGACGCCTTCCTCTCCCCGCTGCCGCCCGCCGGACTCGACGGGCTGCGGCGCCGCACCCGCGTGATGAACGGGCGCTGTCAGGGCTTCTACTGCGGGGCGCGCACGGAAGCCCTGCTCGCCGAGCGCGGCACCCCACGGCCGACGCAGGACCAGGAGACATCCGCATGACCACGCCCCTTCCCGGCGCCGGCGCCGGTTCCTCCGGTACGCCAGGTACATCCGGTACGCCCCACGCGTCCCGCACACCCCACGGGTCCGACGCGCTCACGGCCGCGCCGGTGGCGCCCGAGGTGCTCACCCCCGACGTCGTCATCGTCGGCGCGGGCCCGGCCGGACTCACCGCCGCCGCCGGTCTCGCTCCGCACCTCCCCGGCGGCGTACTCGTCCTGGACCGCGAACCGTCCGCCGGCGGCATCCCCCGCCACAGCGACCACACCGGTTACGGCATCCGTGACCTCAAGCGGTGCCTCACCGGCCCCGCGTACGCCCGTACACTCGTCGGCCGTGCCCAGCTGGCCGGCGCGGCGATCCGTACCGAGGCCACCGTCACGGGCTGGGCGGGGGACCGCTCGCTCGACGTGACCACGCCTCAGGGGCGGGTACGGGTCGACGCGCGCGCGGTCGTCCTCGCCACCGGCGCCCGGGAGCGGCCCCGCTCCGCGCGGCTCATCCCCGGGGACCGGCCCGCCGGTGTGTACACCACGGGGCAGCTCCAGAACCTCGTGCACCTGCACCACCGCGAGGTCGGCCGGCGGGCCGTCGTCGTCGGCGCGGAGCCGGTGAGCTGGTCCGCCGTGCTCACGCTGCGCGAGGCGGGCTGCCGTACGGCGCTGATGACCACCACGTACCCGACCCCCGACTCGTACGCGGCGTTCCACCTGCCGGGACGGGCGCTGCTGGGGGTGCCGGTGGCGACCGGCACCCGGGTCACCCGGATCATCGGGCACGGCAGGCTGCGGGCGGTCGAGATCGAGGAGATCGCCACCGGCCGGCGCCGTACCGTCGCCTGCGACACCCTGATCCTCACCGGTGACTGGATCCCCGACCACGAACTCGCCCGCTCCGCCGGGCTCGACCTCGACCCGGGGACGAAGGGGCCGCTGGTGGACACCGCGCTGCGGACCAGCCGCCCGGGGGTGTTCGCCGCCGGGAACCTGCTGCACGCGGTCGACACCGCCGACATCGCCGCGCTCGACGGGAGCCATGTCGCCCGGCAGGTACGGCTCTGGCTGGACGGGCTCGTGCCGGCCGCGGTCACCGTGCCGATCGTCGCCGACGAGCCGTTCCGCTGGGTGGCGCCCGGACTGCTGCGGGTCGGTGACCCGGCGCCGCCGCGCGGCCGTCTGCTGCTCTGGACGGACCGGCTGGTCCGGGCGCCCCGGGTGACGGTCCGGCAGGGCTCCCGCGTCCTCAACCAGCGGCTGGTGCCCTGGCCCGCGTCACCGGGGCGGGTGTTCCGGGTGCCGTGGAGCCTGCTGCGCGGCATCGACCCCCGGAACGGTCCCGTACGGATCGGACTCTGAGGGGGAGCGGACGCGACGCGCCCGGAGGGGGGCACGGGAACTCGGCGGGAGGGCACGGGAACGGGGAGCCGCGGCGCGCTACTTGATCAGTACGTTCGCGCCCACGATGAGGAAGCCGAGCAGCATGTCCACCCCGCCGGCCCGGCAGGACGACGCCCACCCGCTCCCCGCCGCCCGCGCTCCCCACAGCCCCCACCCGAACAGGGCGGCCGTGTTGAGGAACAGCGCCACATCGATCGCGGTGGCCTCGCTCCACCACGCGGCGTACGCGCCGAGCAGTACGGCCACCGTCGGGACCACGGCGGCCACCAGCGGCCACTCGGTCAGCACCGAGCGCGCGGTGCCGACGGTGACCGTGGTCTCGCCGGGCGCCCGGTGCGCGATGGCGTGTGCGTAACCGTGCGCCGCCGCCGAGGCGAGCGCCGCCAGCAGCACCCATACCGCGTCGTACCCGGGACTCGTCGGCCCGGTGTCGTGGCCCAGGGCCGCCACCAGCACGCTGGCGAGCACGGTCCCGTACACACCGCCGAACAGCAGCCGCTGCAGCGGCTCCCCGCGGCGCCGGGGCGGGAGCGGTCCGGGGGCTCTGGTGGACACGGGGCCGCCTCTCGAAGGGATCGCGGGACCGGGGAAAAACCGGGAAGAACCGGGAAGCCCGGGGAAAGCCGGGGAAGGGGGTGGATCATCCGCTTCGAGAGATGTAACCGCATGCGGCGCCGGTCGTCCGTCAGGCGCTCCAACCGGCCCGGAGTGCGGGCACAAAAATACCCCGGAACCGAATTGACGGCCGGGGTGCGAGTCTGGGTATATTGATTGTTTCCGTGTCTTGCGTGTGAACGGGAGGCGGGAATCAATTCACATTCACAAGAATCACCGTATCGAACGGGGGCTGAATTGTCAACCGACGAATCATCCGAGGAATTGCGGAACGAGCAGCAATTCGTCTCCCTCCTCTACGACCGGCTCGACACCCTGAGGGAGCAGGCCGAGTCGGCCATGGACGCGTCGATCGGCCAGGTCAGCACCGTACGGCAGGCCAGGGTCGAGCGGGACGTACGCGTCGCGGAGCACTCCGGCCGGCTGTCCACCCTGAATGCGGTCGAGTCCGGTCTGTGCTTCGGCCGGATCGATCTCCACGACCGGAACGATCTCCACGACGAGACGTCCGCCATGCCCGCCGGGTCCACCGCGACCGGGAATTCCCCCGACGCGTCCACCGTGACCCACCACATCGGACGCATCGGAATGCGCCGTGACGACGACGAGCGGACGCCGCTGCTGATCGACTGGCGGGCTCCCGTGGCGCGCCCCTTCTATCTCGCCACCGGACACACCCCGATGGGGCTGCGCCGCCGACGCCACATCACCACCCAGGGGCGCACGGTCACCGCGCTCCACGACGAGATCATGGATCTCAACGACACCACCCGCACCGGGTACGAGGACCCGGACGGCGACGCCGTCCTCCTCTCCGCGCTGAACTCCGCGCGTACGGGCCGGATGAGCGACATCGTCCAGACCATCCAGGCCGAGCAGGACCGCGTCATCCGCGCCCCGCACCGCGGCGTCCTCGTGGTGGAGGGCGGTCCCGGCACCGGCAAGACCGCCGTCGCTCTGCACCGCGCCGCGTACCTCCTCTACGCGCACCGCGAGCAGCTCGCCCGGCGCGCCGTGCTGATCGTCGGCCCGAACCCGGCCTTCCTCGGGTACATCGGCGAGGTGCTGCCCTCGCTCGGCGAGACCGGTGTGCTGCTGGCGACGACCGGGGAGCTGTTCCCCGGCGTACGCGCCACCGGTACGGACACCCCGGAGGCGGCCGAGGTCAAGGGCCGGGCCGGGATGGCGCGGGTCCTGGCCGAGGAGCTGCGCGACCGGCAGACCCTGCCGGACCCCGTCCTGGAGATCCGGCACGAGGAGCACGGCACGCTGCTGCTCGACCGGGACACGGCGTACGAGGCCAGGCAGCGCGCCCGGGACACCGGCCTGCCGCACAACCTGGCCCGGCCAACCTTCGCCTTCCGGATCATCGATGCGCTGACGGCCCAGCTGGCGGAGCGGATCGGCGCCGATCTGTTCGTACGAGCTGCGCGCGGTGGACTTCGTCAACGATCCGCAGGGCCCCGGGTGGCATCTCGACCGGAAGGTGTTCGACGGGCGGTTGCGGGAG
>NZ_JBFBJB010000018.1:0-162740 GCF_040685895.1 Streptomyces sp. NPDC088124
ATCGCGTACTTCTGCCCGTGCAAACCGGCATCCATCAACAACTTCGAGGCTGCCCGCGCCTCCTCGTCGCCCACCGGGACTACACGCAGTCCGGACTCGCCCAGGAAGGCGGCCAGCCGGTCCCGGTCGGGTGCGGTCGCGGGACCGCGGCGGCCCACCGCGTAGGCCGCCGCCGCGTTGGCGCCACGGGCGGCCGTCAGGGGATCCCTGCCCTGGGCGAGCAGCGCGAGGAACGAGCCCACATGGGCGTCGCCCGCTCCGTTGCTGTCGACCGGCGTGACCGGGAAGCCCGGTACGTGCCGGGTGGGCTCCCCGGGGGCCGCCAGCCAGCAGCCGTCCTTGTCGGCCCGTACGATCACCCCCGCGCCCGGCGCCAGCCGCTCCCGCAGCGCCGTCGCGGCCGCCGCCGGGTCCTCGTGTCCGGACATCAGCCGGGCCTCGCGGGCGTTGGCGCTGAGCCAGTCCGTACGGGCCAGCACCGGCGCCAGGACCGCCTCGGGAATGTCGGCGACCAGCGGCGCCGGGTCCAGACAGACCGTGACGTCCGGTCCCAGCGCGGCCGTGAAGCGGGACAGCAGGGGGCCGTTGACCGGCATCACCAGGCCGTACCCGGAGAGCTGCACCAGGTCCGCCGGCCGCAGCCGCGCGGCGACGGCCGCCGTCTCCGCCTCCGTCAGCCGCGCGTCGACCCCGAAACTGGTGACGAACGTACGCTCGCCGCCCGCGTCGACCAGGGCGACGGTGAAGCCGGTGTCCCCGTCCGTGCGGACCGGCAGCAGGGTGTCGATCCCCTCGGCCGCCAACGCCGCGCGGACGAGATCTCCGTAGGGCCCGGTGCCGTGCAGCCCGGCGAAGACCGCCTCCGTCCCGAGGCGCCGGGCCGCCGCGAGGGTGTTGAAGCCGCCGCCCGCCGTCAGCTCGGCACGCGAGCCGATGACGTCCCCGCCCCGCTCGGGCAGCGCGGGGACCTCGATCACCAGATCCGCGATGACGTTCCCGGCGAGGACCAGACGGCCGCTCACCGGCCGGCCTCGTTGAGCACGGGCGCCGCGGTGACCTCGCGCGGACGTCCGCCGAGGCGGCCGGAGAGGGCGTACACCCCCGCGCCGACGGCCATCGAGATCGCCCAGCCCAGGCCGTTCACCCCGAGCCAGGTGCCGGCGAGCGGACCGGAGAACCAGACGTCCTTCGCGCTCGTCCCCGCCTCGGTGAACAGCAGACCGGCCACGATGGCCACGGCCCAGCCGGTGACCGCCCCCACATGGAAGCCGCCCGTGTACCAGTACCGGCTGCCGCGCGAGGTGTCCATCAGCGCCGCGGGGTCGTACTCGCGGCCGCGCAGGGAATCCACCGCGATCACCCCGATCCACGCCGAGATGGGCACGGCCAGCAGCGTCAGGAAGGTCGAGAAGGGACCGTAGAAGTCCTTTGCGATCAGCATGAAGTACACACCGCCGGCGAACATCAGCACCACGTCGATGGCCACGGCCATCGGGCGCGGCACCCGCAGCCCCAGCGTGATCATGGTCAGGCCGGCCGAGTACGTGGAGAGGTGGTTCGACATCAGCAGTCCGCCGAAGGCCGCGACGAGATACGGGATCGCCATCCAGGACGGCAGCATCGCGTTGATGGCGGCGACCGGGTCGGCGGCGGTGGCGAGCGTCGGGTCACCGGCGGAGAGCAGCGATCCGAGCGAGATCAGCAGCACGAGCGGGATGCCCGCGCCGAACGCGGAGGCCACGACGAGCCGCCGCCCCGGGATCTCGCGGGGCAGATAGCGGGCGTAGTCGGCGCCCGCGTTCGCCCAGCCGATACCGGTGCCAGCGGCGATGAAACCGATGCCCGCCACCACTCCGCTGGTCGGTCCGGCCGGCGCGTCGAGCACCTTCGTCCACTCGACGGTCGCGACCAGGAAGCCCATCACGATCAGGTTGAGCACACCGAAGACGACGGTCGCCCACTTGTTGATCCACATGATGGTGGCGTGCCCGAGACCGCTGATCAGCAGCGTGCAGACGATGAAGACCAGCAGACACACCAGGGTGAGCACGGTGTTCTGGCCGACACCGAACGCGATGGCCAGCAGCGCCAGCAGGGCGTAGGCCGCGGTGGTCGTCGTGATCGTCTCCCAGCCGATCCGGCTGAGCCAGCTGATCAGGGTCGGGCCGGCGTTGCCCCGCTGCCCGAAGACCGCGCGGGACAGGGTGAGCGCGGGCGCTCCGCCCTTCTTGCCCGCCAGGCTCAACGCGCCGACCAGGGCGAAGGAACCGAACGACCCGAGCAGGGCGACCAGCGCGGCCTGCCAGATGTTCAGCCCACGGAAGGCGACGAGCGTGGCACCGAGCGGCAGCCCGAGGATGCTGATGTTGGCGGCGAACCAGGTCCAGAACATCTGACCGGCGTGGCCGTGTCGTTCGGCATCGGGGACCGGCTCGATCCCTCGGGTCTCCACGGAACCGACAACGTCGTTGGTTCTCGAAGCGGTCATGACGGACTTCCTTGCGTGGTGCGAAGGGACGTACGGGGCGGGTGCGGGCAGCGGTGCCCGGGGACCGGCCCGCGGGTGCGGGCCGGAGTGTGGTGGCGGGGGCCGCCGGTCAGGCGGCCGACGGGTGATCGGAGCCGGTGCGGACGGTCTGCTCGCGCAGGGCGAGCAGGCGCTCGGTCAACGGCTCCAGTGCGAGTGCGTTGACGGTACGAAGGGTCCCTACGGCCTCGGCGGGCAGCGCCGAGAGCCCGGCGACCGAGCCCGCGACCGCGCCGGCGATGGCGCCGATGGTGTCGCTGTCGCCGCCGAGACTGGCGGCCAGCAGCGCACTGCGCCACGGGTCCCCGCCGGTCACCGCGAGCACCGCGAAGGCCGCGGGCACCGATTCCTGGCTGGCGACACTGGTGCCGACGAGTGCGCAGATCCGGTCCAGGGCCTCGGCCTCCGGCAGGTCCCGCACCAGCTGCCACGCCCACTCGATCCGGGTGGCGATGTCCGCCCCGGCGATCCAGTGTCCGCGCCGGGCCCCGGCCCGCGCGGCGGCGACGGCCGCGGCGACGGCCTCGTCCAGCGTGCCACCGCCGACCCCGGTGCTCACGGCCGCGGCCACGGCCGCCGCTCCCGCGATCCCCACGGTCGTGTCATGGGTGACCTGGCAGGACTCCACGACCCGGTCGAGGAAGCCGGCCGACGGCTCCGTGGGGAAGGCGATACCGACCGGGGTGACGCGCATCGCGGCGCCGTTGGTGGAGCCGTACCGGCCCGCCTCCGCGGCCGGGACGCCCCGGGCGACGGCGTCCAGCGCGGCCTTGGTGGACGGGCCGAGGAGATCGAAGGAACCCTTGGCCTTCATCTCCTTCTCCCAGGCGAGGAGTTCGTGCGCGAGCCGGAGCGGATCGATGGTGCCCCGCCCCTCGTCGATCAGCCGTCCGACGATGACCGCCTGGTCGGTGTCGTCGGTGACCGACCCGGCCGGCATGCCCGCGCTGACCGGGTTGTCGGGCCGGGCGGGTTCGAAGCCGGTGACGGTTCCGTAGACCCGTACGACCTCCTCCCGGGACATGACCTGGGTGGGCATGCCCATGGCGTCGCCGAGGGCGAGCCCGTAGTAGGCGCCCAGGGCGCGGTCGAGCTGATCGTTCACGGTTGGCCTCCTCGGCCCGAGCGGACGTGCAGTTGGAACCGGACCGGGTCCAGCAGGCTGGTGACCTGCTCGACGACGGAGCCGTCGGCGGCCCGGTACACCTGGGCCAGGTGGAGGAACGACTCCCCGGGGGAGCGGTTCAGCAGGGCGGCCTCCGCCGCGTCGAGCCCGCGGACCGAGACCAGTCCCTCGCCGGAGTCGGTGACCCGGCCCGCGGCGACCAGCGCCGTGCTCAGCGAACCGCCGCCGAGGCCGCGCCGCGCCAGCCCGGCCAGTTCCCCGACAGCGGGGACCCGGCTGCGTTCGAGTGAGACCCCCTGCCCGTCGGCGAGGCGCCGGACCCGGTCGAGCGCGATGAACGCACTCGTCTCCAGGGCCAGCTCCCGGGCCAGTTCCTGATCGGTCACCTCTTCGAAGCGCAGGACCTCCACGGGCAGTTCGATGCCCTGCTCGGCCAGCGCCTGCGCCCAGCCGAGCCGGTTGTCCAGCGGTGTTCCGTCGAAGGTGATGAACGAGCCGATCCCGGCGTGCGTGGAGATCAGCCCCTGCTCGCCGAGGACCTGCAGGGCCTGCCGCAGCGTGGTCCGGCTGACGCCGAACCGCTGGGTGAGCGCGTGCTCCCCGGGCAGCCGACTGCCGTCCGAGTGCACCCCGGAGCGGATCTCGTCGGCGAGAACGCGGGCGATTCGATGATGCTTCTGTACCTGTCCAGGCATGTCCAGAAGGTACGCGCGCTCTCCCCTCCAGGTCCATGGCCGTGACCGAATCTTTGCGTGCGGCCGGACGGAGAGGAGCCCGGGGCGGCTCCGCCCCGGGCTCCTCTCCACCGTAAGGCCTGGGGCTCAGCCGCCCCGGAGCACGGTCTGGACCGTATTGCCCGCGTAGTCCTCCAGCACGGCGACGACCCTGCTGGTGGCCGAGGACATGGTCACCGTCATCGCCCCGCGGGTGGTGCGGCCGCGCACGATGTACGGCTTGTTCCCCGATCCGTATGTCGTCGCGAACGACTTCGGGGCACCGTTCTCCAGGACGGTGAGGGTGTGCCAGTCGGCCGACGCGGGCCGCGAGAAGGTGAAGGTGTTCCCGCTGACGCGCACGGCGGAGGCCGGGTACGGGGCGATCTCGGCGTCGGCGAAGGTGCCGCGCACGGCGGTCGGCGCCCCGCCTCCGGACGTCGCGGTCAGGACGTACCGGCTCCCGTCGACGGGCACACCGGTCAGTGTCGTGCCGGTGCTGGTGCCCGGGACGGTGACCTCCTTGGTGTACGGGGCGGACGTGTCGACACCGCTCACCCTCACCGTGACCGGCCGGCCCGACGCGGGCGGCTTCCAGGTCACCGCGAGCGCCCCGTCCCGGCCGGCCGCGGCGGTCACCTTCCCCGGCGCCGTCCCCAGGTCGAACCGTACGGTCGCCGGCTCGCTCCGGCTCCCGTCCGGGCCGACCGCCACCAGCCGGATGGTTCCCGAGGTGGCGGTGAACCGCTTGGCGTAGAAGACGTCGTCGTAGATGCCACCGAGGTAGGTGTCGTCGAGGAAGACGTCGTAGCGGCGGACGGTGTCGTAGTCGCTGCGCTGCCAGGAGAGGAAGAGTTCGTCGGAGTCGGGCAGGAACTGCTTCACGGCCAGCCCCTCCGGGACCGCCGGGGTGCGGTCGACGCCGTCCCGCAGGGCCAGCGCGCCCAGGTTGACCTGGTAGTTCTCGACGGGCGCGGCACCCGCGGCGACGACGAGGCCGAGCGAGGCGATGCGCTGCCCCGCGTACGCGGACAGATCGGCCGTGACGGTCCGCCACCCGTCCGTGCGCTTCCCGGAACCGGCCAGCGGCACCTGCACGACCTTGTCCGGGTCAGAGGCGAGCACCAGCGCGAGCCGCAGTTCGGAGTCGTCGTCGGCCGAGGACTTGGCGTAGGTGAGGTCGAGACTCGAACGGGAGGTGACCGACAGGTCGGTCTTGTAGAGGCGCACCGTGTTGTCACTGGCGAGCGCCCCGCTCAGGACGAGGGAGCTGCCGCCGTCGTAGGCGCCGATCTTCCGGTAGGAGAACCTGCTCGCCGGGGTGTACTCCGGGCCGTAGTCGAAGTCGGCGGTCAGCGGCGAGCGGTCCGCGTCGATCCACCACTGCCAGGAGACGGGGATGTCCTGGAGGTTGATGTTGCCCCACTCCGCGTCGTTGGACAGCCTGCCCTCGCTCCAGGTCGACAGGCCGTGGCCGGTGTTGAACGACGTGGCGAAGGTGCTGCCCTTGATGACGGAGCGTTCCGCGACGTACTTCGAGATGCCCTTCCAGGAGCCCTCCGGGGTGGTGGACCCCTGGGACGAGCCGGTCCACCACCGGCGTTCCCGGTCGAAGACCTGCGCCTGCGCGGCGTCGTCGGTCTTGGCGGCGTAGTCGGAGGAGACGAAGTCGGCGCCGAGCGTGGCGATGGCGTTCATGGGCGCGCCGTCGGCACCGAGGTTGTCGTCGAGCTGGTAAGGCTGGTTGAACTGGTACATCCCCGCCTCGACACCGGCGAACACGCTCCTGCGGGAGTCCAGGCCGAGACCGGCCGCGTACGCCTTCGAGCTGGTGAGCTTGGACTTGTTCCACCAGTAGTTCAGGAAGATGGAGTCGGACACGTCACCGAGCCGGGCGTCACGCACGAAGGGCCCGTTGACCGCGTTGAACTCGTTCTGGTAGGAGATCCCGCCGCTGGAGTTGCTGACGGAGTCGTACCACTGCACGTACATCCCGCCGTCGCGCAACTGCTTGAGGAACTGCTTGTACGCCGTGATGTCGGCCGGCGCGACGGAGCTCTCCTGATTGACGAAGTAGCCGTCGAAACCGTAGTACTCGGCGATCTCGATGAGCTTCGCGGCCGCGGGGAAGGCCCCCGAGGCGTCGCGGACCAGCAGCTCGGAGTAGTCCTGGTCACCGCGGTCGTTCGGCGAGAAGAAGATGCAGCCCAGCGACCGCACCCCGTTGGCGTGCGCGGCGTTGGTGTAGCCGGGGTTGGGCAGGTTCAGCATCCCGAACTCGAACCACTTCTCCCGCCAGTCCAGGTCCGGGTCGTAGTAGTCCACCGGAACACCCTCGGTGGGCATCCCGTGCCAGGACGCGTACGCGTCCGTGTACTGCCAGTAGTTGAAGAGGTACTGACTGAACTCGTTGGTGTACGGGTGGCTTTCGAAGAAGGCGTTGCCGTAGTCGCCCGCGAGGGTGAGCTGCTGGGTCCCGGCGGGCAGGTTCCGGTTCCGCTGGGTGGCGGAGTTGGGGGCCGTACGCGTCTGCAGCGGCACCTTCGCGCGCAGGTACGGCGCGTCGGTGTCGTCCGCCGGGTTCCAGCGCAGCAGGTCGGTGGGGGAGTAGCCGTGCTGGTACGGCTGGTTGGCCCCCACCGCGCTCTCACCGGTCCAGGGCAGGGTGTCGCTCGCGACGGCGCTGCCCGCGCCGAGGGTGAGGGCGAGCGCCACGGCCAGGACGCCGGCGCAGGCCCGTCGTGCGGACCGTCCTCCAGTTCTGCGATGCCGTAACAAGACAGTGCCTCGCTTTCTCATCGGGGGTGACGGCCGGCCCTCACGACGGGCCGGTCCGCGAAGTGCCCTACAGAGGGGAGAAGGTGGGCGCGTCCTCCGCGTCCTCCGCGTACAGGCCGGGCCGTTCCAGGACCGCGGCGTCGCTGACGGACGTGTAGAAGGTACGGCCGGTCGGCGCGGCGGGAGCGGCACGCTCGACGGAGCGGGCGCCCAGCGCGGCGGGGTCGGCGGCGATGCCCGACGTGACCAGGGCGGGGCGCGCCCCGGCACGAGCGCGCTCCATCCACGCCTCGAAGACACCGCCGCCCGGCGAGAGTTCCGCCCGGGAGAGCGGCACGTCCGCGCCGTCGACCGGAATCACGACGGCCTCACGCCGGGAAGCGGGACGCGGTCGGTCGCGCAGCTCCGCGGCGAGTTCGGCGAAGCGCCGCCCGATCGGCTTCACCGCGCCGTCGGCCCCGATCAGGCCGAGGCTGTGCTCCAGGTCGGGGAAGTCGCCCAGCCGGCGGTCCACATCGTGCGAGCACCACCAGGTGATCCCCCACAGCGCCTCGCAGTCGGCCGCCGCCCGGACCGTCCCCTCGCAGAAGTCGGGTGCCTGCTCCTCCGACAGGTGGTTGAGCGGCGCCCCGACCTCCTGCAGCCACACCGGGCGCCCCGGGTCGACGGCGAAGGCCCGCGACAGCTCCACCAGGTAGGCGGCGTGGTGGAGGCTCTCGTGCGACATCGGACCGTACCCCTGCGCGGTGCCGTTGAAGATCCAGGAATGCACCACGCTCATCCCGCCGAACCGGCTGGAGTGCGACGGTACGAAGGCGTGCCCGTCGGCGTACCAGACCGCGTCGTACTCGGCGTTGAGCCGGAAGTGACGGGCGTCGCGCGGCCCGGCCCCGTGCAGCGCGCTGAGCCAGGACGTCACCTGCTCCGTCGTGGCGGGCATCGGGGTGGGGTGCGCCGCGGAGGTGAACTGGTTGACCTCGTTGCCCAGGGTCAGCCCCAGGAAGGTGGGCAGGTCGTGCAACTCCTCCTCGAACGCCTCGACCAGCCGGGCCTGGGCGGCGACGGCGTCGGGATCGGCGAACATGCTGCGCCGGTGCCAGTCCGTCAGCCAGCTCGGCACGAAGTCGAATCCGGACAGGTGCCCCTGCAGGACATCGACGCTCGCGTCGAGACCGGCCCCGGCGGCGATCTCCACGACCCGGCGGACGTCCCGCAGGGCACGCCGCCGGATCAGGGTCCGGTTCGGCTGCACCACCGGCCACAGCGGGAGGACCCGGATGTGATCGAGCCCCAGGGCGGCCACCGCCTCCAGATCGCGCCGGACGGCCGCCCAGTCCGGATCCAGCCAGGAGTAGAACCAGTCCCGGGAGGGCGTGTAGTTGACTCCGAACCTCAGCATGTCGACCTTTCAGTCCGCAGCATGTCAGCCTTTCAGCCCGCCGGATTCCAGCCCGCGGAAGAAGTAGCGTTGCAGCACGGCGAAGAACGCGATGATCGGTACCAGGGCGATGACCGTGCCGGCGGCGATGAGACGCGGATCGTCGTAGAAGGTGCCGCGCAGCCGGTTCAGGCCGACGGTGAGGGTGTAGTTCTGCTCGTCCGACAGGACGATCAGCGGCCACAGGAAGTCGTTCCACGAGCCGACGAAGGCGAACACGGCCACCACGGTGATCACCCCCTTGACCTGGGGGACGGACACCCGGATGAACCGCTGCCAGGCGTTCGCCCCGTCCACGACGGCGGCCTCCTCGAACTCGCGCGGGAGAGCGAGGAAGGCGTTGCGCATCAGCAGGACGTTCAGCGCCGCCACGAGGGTGGGCAGGGCGACACCGACGAGGGTGTCCGCCAGCCCGGCCGCCCTGACCGTGAGGAACTGCGAGATCAGCACGGTCTCCGACGGCACGAGCAGCGCCATGACGACCAGCACGGTCACCGCCGACCGGCCGCGGAAGCGCAGCTTGCCGAGGGCGTAGCCGGCGCAGGTCGCGCCGATGACGTTGCCGGTCACCGCCATGGCCGCCACCAGCAGGGAGTTGAGCAGGTAGTGCGGTACGGGGATCCGGTCGAGCACGGTGCCGAAGTGCTCGAACGTGGGGTGCTCGGGGATCACGGAGGGCGGCCGCTCGTACAGCGGCTCGCCCGCGCCCTTGAGGGAGAGTGAGAGCTGCCACAGCAGCGGGCCCGCCAGCAGCAGGGCCATCAGGACGAGGACGGCGTAGCGGGCCACCGCGCCGGGCCCCGCCCGGCGCCGGCCGCGCTCCACCCGGACCGGGACGCAGGAAGGGACAGTGCGGGGCATCAGACGTTCCTCTGCTTGCGCTGCATGGCGAGCTGCGCCAGGAGCAGCCCGCCGAGGATGACGAACATGACGAGACTGATCGCGCCGGCGTATCCGGTACGGGCCTGGAGTCCGGTGCCCTCGCGCTGGATGAGCATGGTCATCGTGAGGTCGCCGCCGCCCACCCCTCCCGTGCCGTTGGTGAGGACGTAGATCTCCCCGAAGACCCGGAAGGCTGCCACCGAGGACAGCACGGCGACGAGCGCCATGGTCGAGCGCACGCCGGGCACGGTGACGTCGAGGAAGGTACGCACCGTCCCCGCGCCGTCCACGGCCGCCGCGTCGTAGAGGCTGCGGTCGATGTTCACCAGGGCCGCCAGGTAGATCACCATGTAGTAGCCGAGGCCCATCCACACCGTGACGAACATCGCGCTGAACAGGAGCAGCCAGCGGTCGCTGAGGAACGGGAAGGGTGCGGAGGCGATCCGGAGGGTGGCGGCGACCTCGTTCACCAGACCCTTCTTGTCGAGCATGTTCGTCCAGATCAGCCCGACGACCACCGGCGACATGACGACCGGCAGATACATCGTCGTGCGGAAGAAACCGGCCAGCCGCTCCACCGAGCTGACCAGCACGGCGAGCATCAGCGGCAGCACCACCATGACGGGCACGACACACACCGTGTAGAGGGTGGAGTTCAGCAGGGCGGTGGTGAACCGCTCGTCGGCGAACATCCTGCGGAAGTTCTCCGCCCCGACGAAGCCACCGGTTCTCAGCAACGTCGAGTCGGTGAAGGCCAGTTGCAGGGTGTTGACGAACGGCACGAGGACCATGAGCACGATGACGGTCAGCGCGGGCAGCAGGAACAGCCAGGGAGTCGCATACCAGCGGTGGGTGGCCAGCGGGCCCCGGCGCCGGAGCGATCGGCCGCCCCGGGGGCCGCTCCGTCCGCCGCTCCGTCCGCCGCTCCGTCTGCCGCTCCGGCGGCCGGGGAGCGAGCGGGGCGCGGTGATCGTCATCCGTTGGTTTCCAGCCGCTCGTCGGAGTACTTGACGGAGGCGTCCAGCGCCGCCTTCACGGACTTCTTGCCGAGCAGGGCCTGGGCGATCTGTTCGCGCAGCGTCTCGCTGTCCGCGGAGCCCGAGAACGCGGGCGGCCACCACACGACGGCCTTTTTCACCTGGGCGGTGCTCTCGATCCGTACCTTGGTGGCCGGATCACCGTCGTCCTCGGTGAAGTACGGGTCGTCCAGCGTCCCGGCCGACGAGGGGAAGACGGAGGCCTTCCGGGCGAACGCCAGCTGATTGGCCGAGTTGGTCACGTACTTCGCGAACGCCCGGGCCAGCGCCGGGTGTTCGGAGCGTGCGTTCACGACGAGCGACTCGATGTACATGTTGGGGGAACCGTTGCTGATCCGCGCCCCGATGGCCAGGTTCTTGTAGACATCGGGCGCGGTGTCCTTCAGGTCGGTGAGGGTGTAGGAGCTGCCCGGCAGATAGGCCAGCCGGCCCGCCTTGAACTCCTCGACCTCCTTGGTCTGGAGGTTGTTCAGCGCCTCCTCGGTGAGCCCCTTCTTCGCGTACAGCGCCCGGAACCGCTCGACGAGCTCCACGCCCTTGGCGTCGTTGTACGTGAACTTCTCGCCGTCCTTGTCCATGAGCGGCACGCCGTACTCGCCGAAGGTCTCGATGGCGGGCATCCTGGCGATCATGGCGACGTCGGGGCAGTTGTCGGCCATGGTCTCGGCCTGGTCGAAGAGTTCGTCGTAGGTGGTGGGCAGCTTGGCGGGATCCAGCGCGCACTTCTTCAGCAGTTCCTTGTTGAAGAACGAGGGACCGGTGTTCAGATACCACGGGTAGCCGTACGTGCCCCCGCCCAGGCCGTCGAACGTCATCGCCTGCCACGCCTTGTCCAGATACTTCTCCTCGGCCCCCGGATCGGCCTTGCCGAGGTCCAGCAGGACGCCCGCTCGCGCGAGCGTGTAGGCGGCCTCGGGCCCCATGTCGACGACGTCGGGCAGCGAACCGGCCGCGGCGTCCGCGGAGAGCTTGTCCTGGTAGCCCTCGGCCGGCTGGTCCACCCACGTGATGTCCGTGCCCGGATGGGCCTTCTCGAAGGAGGCGATGAGGGTGTTGAAGTACGAGGTGAACTTCTCGTTCTTGAGGTTCCAGGTCTGGAAGGTGATCGAGCCGGAGACCTTCCCGTCCGATGCCTTGGGCGCCGATTCGCCACCGCCGCCGATGACGCAGGAGGACAGCAGCAGCGATCCGAGTACGGTGCCCGCGACGACGCTGCGCCGGCTGCCCGTTGATGTCATGGGGAATCTCCTCACATGTGGTGCGCGACAGTGTCGGGATGTGTCCCGAGTCAGGCGGTGATCCGTACGCCAGGTGGTGGCCGGTCCCGTCGGGCGGTGACCGGCCGACCGGACGGCGACCGGTGGGTCAGGTGGTGATCCGCAGGGTCGCCACCTGGAAGGGGCCGAGGTCCAGACGGGCGCCGTCGGCGGGCACGGAGTCCCCGGGCGGGGAGGGGGAGAGGGCCGGTGGCAGGCCGTCCTCCGGCCGGAAGGGGCGTTCGAGCAGATCGGTCTCGTACACGACGGAGTCCGCGCCGAGGGCCGCGGACGGGCGCAGCAGGGCCCGGGCCCGACCGCCCTGTGTCTCGTAGATCCGTACGACGAGGTCGCGCGAGCCGTCGTCCGCGAGTTTGACCCAGTCGACGACCGCGTGGCCGCTCAGCGCTTGGAGCTCCACGAGCGGGCGCAGCCCGGCGGGGACGTCGACCGCGGGGGCGTTGAACCGGTAGGCGGCCTCCACCGCGGCGGGCACGTCCACACCCGGCAGCAGGGCCCAGCGGAAGAGATGACGGCCCACGTCGGCGTCGGGGTCGGGGAACCGGCTGCCCCGCAGCAGCGACAGCCGGACGACCGTGGCGCCGCCCCGGGCGCGGGCGTCGGCGCCGTACATGGTGTCGTTGAGGATCGCGAGTCCGTACGCCCCGTCGGCCACATGGATATAACGGTGCATGCCGGCTTCGAACATCGCGTCCTCGGCGGCGGTGTTGACCAGCAGGGGACGCTCCACGTACCCGTACTGCGTCTCGAACCGCGCGGTCCGCGCCATGACATGGACCGGCAGCGCCGCCTTGAGCAGGTGCTCCCGCTCGTGCCAGTCGACGGCGCACTCCGTCTCCAGCCGTCCGGTGCCCGCGCGCAGCCACGCCGTGACGGTGAACTCCGAGGCGCCGAACCGGCGGACGACCTCGACGCCCGCGTCGGGTCCGTCGTGGACCACTCTGCGGCCGGTGACCTCGCCGGCCGTCCGGGGATGGCGCAGGGTGTGGCGGTCCACGTCCCAGGCGTCCCAGCGCACCGGCTCGTCACGGAAGATCTGCAGCTCGTTGGCGCGTTCGCCGGGGGCCACGGTCTCGCGGCCGGTGCGCAGATCGACCAGGGAGGTGAGGTGCCCTTCGACGTCGACGACGGCCCGGAGCACTCCGTCGTCCAGCACGGTGGCGCCGGCCTCCCCGTCCGTGACCCGGACGGCGGCCGGACCGTCCGCCGCGGCGGACGCGGACGCACTGAGGAACGGCGGCAGTACCCCGGCGGCCCGGTCCTTCCCCGCCATTTCCCTCCCAGCCGCTTCCTTTCCCGCCGCTTCCTTGCCGGGTCCGTCCGCCGCCGCCCCGTCCAGTGCCTTCGTGGCTCGCGCGACGAGGTCGTGCAGCCGCGCCACCGTGCTCCGGTAGAAGTCGCGGGCCTCCCGGTGCACCCAGCTGATGGAGGTGCCGGGCAGGATGTCGTGGAACTGGTGCAGGAGCACACCGCGCCAGATCTCGTCGAGTTCGTCCCGCGGATAGGGCGCGGTGCCCAGCAGTGTGGCCGCCGCGCCGAGGTACTCGGCGGCCCGGAGCAGCGACTCGCAGCGCCGGTTGTACCGCTTCATGGCCACCTGGGAGGTCAGCGTGCCCCGGTGCAGCTCCAGATACAGCTCCCCCCGGTGGACGGGGGCGAGGGAGGGCGACGCCGCGGTGATCTCCGCCAGTTCGCCCTCGGCGTCCTGGAAGAACTCCGCGGGGGTGCGGGAGGCGACCCGGGGAGCGCCCTCCAGATCGGCGAAGCGGCGCAGCCGTTCCGCCATCTCGGTGGTCGGACCGCCGCCGCCGTCCCCGTAGCCGTAGGGCAGCAGCGAGTGGGAGGCGATGGCCTTGTCCTTGAAGTTGCCCACCGCGTGGCGCAGTTCGCGGGCGGTGACCTCGGCGGCGTACGTTTCCACGGGCGGGAAGTGGGTGAAGACCCGGGTGCCGTCGATGCCCTCCCACCAGAACGAGTGGTGCGGGAAGACGGTGGTGTCGTTCCACGAGATCTTCTGCGTCAGGAACCAGCGTGCGCCGGCCCGGCGGGCCAGTTGCGGCAGCGCGCCCGAGTAGCCGAAGGAGTCGGGCAGCCACACCTCGCGCGTCTCGATACCGAATCGGTCAAGTAAGTACCGCTTCCCGTAGGTCAGTTGACGCACCATCGACTCGCCGGTGGGTATGACGCCGTCCGGCTCCACCCACATCCCGCCGACCGGGACGAAGCGGCCCTGCTCGACGTACCGGCGCACCCGTTCGAAGAGCGCGGGGTGGTGTTCCTCCAGCCAGGCGAAGTGCTGCGCGGCGGACATGGTGTAGATCAGGTCCGGGTGGGTGTCCAGCAGTGCGAGGACGTTGGAGACGGTACGGCCCACTTTGCGCACCGTCTCGCGCAGCGGCCACAGCCATGCCGAGTCCATGTGCGCGTGCCCCACGGCGGTCATCCGGTGGGCGCTGTGGTGGGCGGGCGCGGCCAGGAGCGGCGCCAGCACCGCGCGTGCCCGCCGGGCGGTGGTCACCGCGTCGGTATCGGTGTAGACGTCCAGGGCCTCTTCGATGCCGCGCAGCAGCCGCCAGCGGCGCGGTTCCTCGTCGCCGAGTTCGGCGGCGAGCCCGCCGAGGACGTCCAGGTCGCAGAGGAGGCCGTGCACCTCGGGCGAGAACACCGCGGTCTCCGCCCGGCGCAGCCGGAACTCCTCGAACGGCTCCCGCGCGCCCTTCTCGCCGTGTTCGGTGACGACGAAGGGCGGCAGGCCGAGCAGCAGGGGGTTGGCGGCGGCCTCGACATGGAGGACGAAGCGCCCCTCGGCGTCGAGCAGGGCGGACGGACCCGCGCCGGGCGCCTCCTTGAGCCGGATGCTGCTCTGCCGGGGATGGAGGCCCTTGATCACGGTGCCGTCCCGCGTGAAGACCAGACCCTCGCAGTGGCCGCCGACCGAGTGGTCGAACCACCCGAGGTCCAGCACGAGATCGACCGGTCCCGGCTGCTCGGGGTCGACCGTGCCCTGGACCCGGAACCAGGTCGTGGACCAGGCGGGGCCCCACGTGCCGCCCAGTGCGAAGGGCCGGTAGTCGGGGCGGGCGCGGCCCGCGTCGGTGGTCAGCCCGAGGGCGTGGCCCGGGCTCACCGGCTCGCCGCCGTCCTCGACGCCCCAGGCCTCGACCCGGACGCCGGCGAGGCGGGTGCGGACGCGGGGCAGGATGCGGTCCCGCCGTACCCGGTCCAGCCGGTCGAGCGTGAAGGCCAAGTGATCGTGCACCGTGGATCCTCTCCGGGAACAGGAGTGGCGAAGACGTTCTCATACGTTGCAGTACCGATGAGCTAATACGTTCTAGTCCTGGTGCGAGTGGCGGCAGACTAGTACGTTTCAGTAGCGCAGTCACCGCGCCGAATCATCACAGTTGGGTCACGCCGTCACGGCGGGGCGGCGACGGAGGGCCGATGGCACCGAAGAGGCAAGCCCGACCGGGAGCGGGAGCGCCGACGCCGCGCCTGCGGAGCACCGATATCGCGCGGCTGGCCGGTGTCTCGGTCTCCGCGGTCTCACTGGCCGTCAACGGGCGCCCCGGCCTGAGCGAGGAGACCCGCAGGCGCATCCTCGACGTCGCCGACGAACTCAACTGGCGCCCGCACCGGGCCGCCAGCGCGCTCAAGGGCGCGAGCAGTGACGTGGCCGGCATCGTCATCGCCCGCCCCGCCCGTACGCTCGGAGTGGAGCCGTTCTTCGCGCACTTCCTCTCCGGCCTGCAGTCCCGCCTCTCCGGCCAGGGCATCGCCACCCAACTCCTCATCGTCGAGGACACCGCGGCACAGACGGCGGTGTACCGGCGCTGGGCGGCGGAGCACCGCGTCGACGGGCTGGTCCTGCTCGACCTGGAGGTCGACGACCCCCGGCCGCAGCTCGTCGCCGACCTGGGCATCCCCGCGGTGACGCTGGGGAGTTGCGGCAACCGCATGCCGCTGACCAGCGTATGGGTCGACGACCATGCCGCGATGGCCGACATCCTGCGGTATCTGTCCTCCCTCGGCCACCGGCACATCGGACATGTCAGCGGCATCACGTCCTTCCAGCACACCAGGCGCCGGTTCGAGGCCATCCGCGATGTGCGCACCGTCCTCGGGACGGAAGTGGACTCCATCCCGACCGACTTCTCCGACGCCCAGGGCGCGGCGGCGACCCGTCGTCTGCTGCGGGCGGACCCCCGATGCACCGCGATCGTCTACGACAGTGACGTCATGGCCGTCGCGGGGCTCGGTGTGGCCACCGAGATGGGCCTCGCCGTCCCGGGCGACCTCTCCCTGGTGTCCTTCGACGACTCCGTCCTCACCACCATGGCGCACCCCCCGGTCACCGCGCTGACCCGCGACACCTTCGCGCTCGGCACGCTCACGGCCACCGAACTGCTCCGGGTGATGGCCGACGACCCGGAGCCCCGCGCCACCCAGGCCCCCACGCCCCGGCTGATCGTACGGGGCAGTACCGCACCGCCGGCGCTCCGCCCCCGGGGCGACGGAGCCTGACGGCCCCCGGGCGGGGCGGAGCCGGCGGAACCCGACGGTCCCCGGGCCGGGGGGAGTTGGAGGTCAGCGGGAGCGTTGGAGACCCGCCGCGGCCGTCAACGCTTCCAGCGCGCTCGCCTGGGTGCGCCAGTCGGCCTGGTTGGGGCCGGTGCCGGACCAGCGCTGGCCGAGCCGGTTGAGGGAGTCCCGGTCGGTGGTCCAGATCGAATCGGCCTGTTTCCTGATGTACGCCCGGTACGAGGCCGAGCCGGTGGCGTCCGCCAGATCGGCGAGGTGGCGCATGAAGATGCCCTTGAACTGCTTCTGGTTGTCGTCGCAGGACCGCGTGCCGGTGTCGCAGGACTCGGTCAGCACCCCGCCGCTGGTCAGCACCGGAGAGGTCGTCGCGGCGTCGGCCAGCCGTCGGGCCGTGTCCAGGTACCGGGCGTTTCCGGTCGAGCGCCACAGTTGGGTGAAGGCTCCGATCGCGAGGCCCTGGTTGTAACTCCACACGGTCTGGCCGTTGTTGCCGCAGCCGCCGGTCAGCCCGTCGTTGACCAGACCCGACGAGTTGATCATCCCGCCGGCGAGGTACCAGTCCGCCGCCGTGGCCGCGCGGGCGCCCCACGCGGTGTCGCCGTCGATCCGGTCGTGCAGCGAGGTGGTCAGCCACAGGTACAGCCCGTTGGTCACGGCGTTCTTGTAGGTGTGTTCCCGGTCCCACCACATCCCGCCGCCGCACGTTCCGGTGTCCCAGTGCTGCCGGACGTACTCGGTGATCGTGACCGCCTCGTCGAGGTAGCGCCGCTCGCCCGTGTAGTCGTACGCCGTCAGCCAGGCCACCGCCCACCAGGCCGCGTCGTCGACGGCGCGGCTGATGAAGTGGCCCTCGACCGGGTCGGAACCGCGCCCGCCCGCCGGGAAGACACCGCGGTTCTGCTCGAAGGTACGGGCGATCACCCAGTCGTAGTCGTGCCGCCCGGTGCGGTCGGCGAAATCGACGACCGAGGTGAGCGCGACCGCCGAGTTCCACCAACTGCTCCGCCACCAGCCCTCGTCGGTGTGGTACGAAGCCATCAGCGCGTCCGCCGCCGCGCGCTCCCGGGTCGGCGCGGGCCTGACCCAGGCCGTGCAGCCGCCCTCCTGGTGGGCCGCCTCCCGGCCGCAGGCACGGACCGCGCCGCCGTACAGGAGACCACGGGGGTCCCGGGTGGCGAACAGGACGGTCCGGGCCGAGGCCGCCCCGGCCGTCACGCTCGTCCGGCCGAGGGAGGAGCCCTCGGGCCAGCTCCCGCCGCCGTCCCAGGAACGGTCGAGCCAGATCTCGTCGCCGGCGCCGCCGTTCTCGACGACGCCCCAGGCCATGCCCGTTCGCTGGTCGACATGGAGACTGATGGCGCGCCCGAAGAGGGTGGCCGGCGGCACGGGGGTGTCGTCGCCCGACGCGGTTGCCGGATCGGCGCCGTCGCACGACGAGCCGTCGCACACCGTCGGATACACCCAGTCGGTACAGGCGACCGCGGCGGCGTCGCCGCAGGCGCGGATCCAGCCGCGCCGGTGGCCCACCGGATCGGTGAGGTTGTACATCAGGGTGCGGGTGCCGGTCCAGGTACCGGGGATGCTCGCCCTGCCGAGCAGCGGGTCCCAGGTGGCGCCCCGGTCCCAGGACCGGTCCAGCCAGACCGAGTCGCCGCCCGCGCCGTTGTCGATGCTCGCCCAGGCCATGCTGTCCGGGTCGGAGACGTGCAGCCGCAAGGTCCGGCCGTTGATGTTCCGCTCCGGCACCGGGAAGGTGTCCTGCCGTGCCTTCGAGGGGTCCAGGGTGTCACACGCCAGGGCGCAGACCGGCGTCGCGGCGCGGGATACGGAGGGGAGGGCGACGAGGCCGGTCAGGGCCAGGATCAGGGCCAGGAGGCCGCCGAGGAGGGGACGGGTCCACGCTGACATGACGTACCGCCTTTCCGTGAAAGCCGTACGCGGAAGGGAAGGGGCGGCCCGGCACTCGCCAACTCCCCAACTCCCCGAACACCACAGCACCGACCCGGTCGCTTGTCCAGAGCTCACGGGACAACGTTGTCGGTCACGCGGGAGGAGCGAGCGGCCGGTCCGCCCCGCGGCGGGCCGCCACCGCCTTTCGGCGGCCGGGTACCCTACGGGCCCGTACCGACGAGGTCAGCCCCCAACTCATCGTCCAGGAAAGCCCCGACCGGCCCCGGCGTCCGCGTGCCGCACGGCCGGCCCCGCCCGAACCGAAGGACATCATGCCTCTCACCGGCACCGGAGACACCGTGGCCGCCGCCGCGGCGGCCGGCCACGCGGCCGCCGCGTTCAACATCATCCAGATCGAGCACGCCGAGGCCGTCATCACCGGCGCCGAGGCGGCGAACGCGCCGGTCATCCTCCAGATCAGCGAGAACGCCGTGCGCTACCACGGCGCCCTCGCCCCGCTGGCCCGCGCCGCCCTGGCCGCCGGGGAGCGGGCCGGGGTCCCCGTCTCCGTCCACCTCGACCATGTGACGGCCCTGCCGCTGGTCGAGGAAGCCCTCGAACTCGGCCTGCACTCGGTGATGTTCGACGCCTCCACCCTCGACTACGCCGACAACGTCAAGGCCACCGCCGACGTCGTCGCCCGGTGCCACGCGGCGCGCGTGTGGGTCGAGGCCGAACTCGGCGAGGTGGGCGGCAAGGACGGCGTGCACGCCCCCGGTGTACGCACCGACCCGGAGGAGGCCGCCGCCTACGTCGCCGCCACCGGTGTCGACGCGCTCGCCGTGGCCGTCGGCACGTCGCACGCCATGCTCACCCGCGACGCCGAACTGGACTACGGGCTGATCGGCGCGCTGCGCCGGGCCGTTCCCGTCCCCCTGGTCCTGCACGGCTCCTCGGGGGTGTCCGACTCCGGACTCGTCGCGGCGGTCCGCCGCGGCATGACGAAGATCAACATCTCGACCCACCTCAACAACGCCTTCACCACCGCCGTGCGCGACCACCTCGCCGCCCACCCCGCCGCCGTGGACCCCCGCGGCTACCTCGGGGCGGGCCGGGCGGTCGTCGCCACCGAGGTCACACGACTGCTCGACATCCTGCGCCCGGCCCGCCCCGCCTGAGAACCCCGGTCCGGTCTTCCCACGGGAGGCCCTGACGTGTGGCACATGGAACCGCGGCAGGAGTTGCCCGGTACGGCACCTCGACCACTGTCCGTGGTGCAGTTGGCCTCCTGCCGCGGCAGCAGGACGGCCGGGGGCTTCGGCTACGGCCCGGGAACATCCGGGCCGGGACCCGAACCTGGGCTCCAGGGCACCGAGATGTGGCTCGCGATCATCTGGCTCCTCGCCGATCTGCTCGGCCGCTCCGGCGCCCTCGGCTGCCGCCCCCGTGGTATCCACCGTCCCGAACCGGTCCACGACGGCCCGCCGCGGAATGACCCACGCTCCGGTGGCATTGTCGTACCCACGAGTGGTCCGTACGTCCCCCGCGCGGCCGACGGCCCGGTGCCGCCGACTCGGACATGGTCCCGAGCACGATCGGGGCATAGGGGGCCTCCCATCACCACGGGACATGTGACATAGTACTGAGGTGCCCGCTCCTCTTCGGCCGCTTCGGCCTCTCCGGATCGTCGTCGTGGGCGCCGGCATCGTCGGCGCGGCGACCGCCCGCGCCCTGGCCCGCGCCGGCTGCGACGTGACCGTCGTCGACCGCGGCGCCACAGCCGGAGGCACCTCCGCCGGCGGCGAGGGCAATCTGCTCGTCTCCGACAAGGAACCCGGCCCCGAGCTGCGGCTGGCGCAGCGTTCGCTCGCCGCCTGGGCGCGGATCGAGGACGAGCTGCGCGACGAACTGCCCGCCGGATTCCCCGGTCTCGAACTGGAACGCAAGGGCGGCCTGGTGGTCGCCACGACCGAGGCCGGCGCGGCGGCCCTGCTGGCGTTCGCGGACACCCAGCGGGGCGCCGGGGTGACGGCCGAGACGGTGGACGACGCCGGGGCCCATGAGCTGGAGCCCGATCTGACACCGCACAGCACCGCCGCGGTGTTCTACCCCGAGGATCTCCAGGTGCAGCCGGTGGTGGCGACCGAGGCGTTGCTGGCCGCCGCCCGTCGGCACGGCGCCCGGGTGCGGCAGGGCGTCGAGGTGACGGGGCCGGTGCTGTCGTCGGGCCGGCTGGCCGGCGTACGGCTGGCCTCCGGAACTCTGCCCGCCGACGCGGTGGTTCTCGCCGCCGGGCCCTGGTCAGGCCTGGTCGCCGAGCGGCTCGGCGTCCCCCTCCCCGTGCGTCCACGGCGCGGCACGGTGCTGGTCACCTCGCGGATGCCGGCCCGCGTACGGCACAAGGTGTACGACGCCGACTACGTGGGCGCGGTCGGTTCGGGCTCGGCCGACCTGCAGGTCTCCAGCGTGGTCGAGTCGACCGCCGCCGGGACCGTCCTGATCGGCTCCTCCCGCGAACGCCGCGGCTTCGACGAACGGATCGAGGCCCGGGTGCTCGCCGCGCTGGCCGCCAAGGCGCTGCTGCTCTTCCCCTTCCTCGCCGACGCGCAGGCGATGCGCGCGTACGGAGGGTTCCGGCCCTTCGTCCCCGACCACCTGCCGGTGATCGGCGCCGACCACCGACTGCCCGGTCTGTGGCACGCGACCGGGCACGAGGGCGCGGGCATCGGCCTGAGCCTGGCCACCGCCGACCTGCTGCGCGACCAGCTCCTCGGCGGCGCCGACGGGGCCACCGATCCGCTGGCCGCCGAGTTCCGCCTGGACCGTCCCACCCTGCTGCCGCACCTCGAAGGGGCCGCCCGATGACGGGGATTCACATCGAGGTCGACGGGGACCGGATCGCCGGCCTCGCCGGCCAGACCATCGCCGGACTGCTGCTGGCCGACGGGCGGGTGGCCTGGCGGCGTACCCGCACCGGCCGCCCCCGCGGGGTCTTCTGCGGGATCGGTGCCTGCTTCGACTGCCTGGTGACCGTCAACGGCCTGCGCGACGTACGGGCCTGCCAGCGGCGGGCCGTGGACGGCGACAGGATCGACCTGCAGGAGGACGATCGTGACTGAGGTACTCGTCGTGGGCGGCGGCCCGGCCGGATTGGCCGCGGCGCTGGCCGCCCGCCGCCACGGCGCCCGCGTCGTGCTGCTCGAAGCCGGCGACGACATCGGCGGGCAGTACTGGCGGCATCTGCCGGACGGACGGGCGGACCCGGACGAGCGGCGGTGGCAGCACGGCTGGGACCGCTTCGTCGCGATGCGCGCCGCACTGCTCGGCGACGAGGGGTGCGAGGTCGTGACCGGCGCGCACGTCTGGTCCGTCGACCGGCGTGACGACGCCACGCCGCTGGTGCACGTGCTCGTCGGCGAGCCCGACGGGCAGGGGCGTGAACCCCGTACCTACGATCCCGCGGCCCTGGTGCTCGCCACCGGGGCGTACGAGCGCACCCTGCCGTTCCCCGGCTGGGACCTGCCCGGGGTCTTCACCGCCGGGGCGGCGCAGGCTCTGGCCAAGGGCGAGCGGGTGGCCGTCGGCCGCCGCGTCCTGGTGGCCGGCGCCGGGCCCTTCCTGCTGCCCGTGGTCGCCGGCCTGCTGCGGATCGGCGCCGAGGTCGCGGGCGTGGTCGAGGCGGCGGGCCCGGCGCAGCTCGCCGGGGGCTGGGCGGCCCGGCCGTGGCGGCTGTTCCCGGCCCGGCGCAAGGCCGGTGAACTGGCCGGTTACGCCCGCCAGTTGGCCGCCCACCGCATTCCGTACCGGACCGGCGCGGCGGTCATCGCGGCGCACGGCACCAAGCGCGTGGCGGCGGTCACCGTGGCGCGCCTGACCCGGGACTGGACGCCGGTCCCCGGCACCGAACGCCGGATCGAGGTCGACGCCGTCTGCGTCAGCCACGGCTTCGTCCCGCGCACCGAACTCGCCACCGCGGCGGGCTGCGCGGTCGGCGCGGACGGCGCGGTCACCGTCGACGAGCGGCAGCGCACCTCGGTGCCCGGGGTGCTGACGGCCGGTGAGCTGACCGGTATCGGCGGCGTCGACCTGGCGCTGGCCGAGGGCGCGATCGCCGGGAGCGTCGCCGCCGGGGGCGTGCCCGCACCGGGCGCGGTCCGCGAGCGGGCGGCCTTCCGGGAGGTCGCCGCGCGGCTCGCCGCCGCGCACGGTATCCGCCCCGGCTGGCGCTCCTGGGTGGACGACGACACCGTGGTGTGCCGCTGCGAGGACGTCACCGCGGGCGCCCTGCGCCGGACCGCGGAGCTGACCGGATCCCGCGGGCTGCGCTCGCTCAAACTGACCACCCGGGCCGGCCTCGGCCTGTGCCAGGGCCGCACCTGCGGCCGCGCGGTCGAGGACCTGCTCACCGGCGCGCACGGGCCCGGCCTGCTCGACCCGGGCCGTACCGCACACCGGCCGATCGCGACCCCCGTACGCCTGGGCGAACTCGCCGCTTCCCCCAGGACCAGCAACCGAGAGGACCTCCCATGAGTTCCGCACCGACCGACCTGCGCGGGGTGATCGTCGCCACCGCGCTGCCCTTCAAGGAGAACCCCTCCGCCCCCTCCGGGCTGGAGGTCGACTACGACCGCTACGCGGAGCACTGCGACTGGCTCATCAGCAACGGCTGCCACGGCGTCGGTCCGAACGGATCGCTCGGCGAGTACTCGGCGCTGACCGACGCGGAGCGCCGCAAGGTCGTCCAGGTGGCCGTCGAAACGGTCGGCGGGCGCGGTGTCGTGGTGGCCGGAGTGCACGGGCCCGGCTGGCACCAGGCCAAGCACTGGGCCGAACTGGCCGCCGAGGACGGCGCCGACGGAGTGCTGGCGCTGCCGCCGACGATGTACCGGGCCAGCCGTGAGCAGGTCGTCGAGCACTACACGAAGATCGACGAGGTCGGGCTGCCGATCATGGTCTACAACAACCCGGTCGACACCAAGGTCGACCTGGTCCCGGACCTGGTGGCCGAGATCGCCGAGCTGCCCCACGTGACCGCGATCAAGGAGTTCAGCGGGGACGTACGCCGGCTCTTCGAGATCACCGAGCTCTGCGACATCGACGTGGTGGCCGGCGCGGACGACGTGCTGTTCGAGCTGATGGCCGACGGGGCGGTCGGCTGGTTCGCCGGCTTCCCCAACACCTTCCCCGCCGAGTCGGTGGCGATCTACGACCACATGCTGGCCGGGCGCTTCGAGCAGGCCCGGGAGCTCTACCGGCACCTCGTCGCGGTGTTCCGGTGGGATTCGCGCACCGAGTTCGTCCAGGCCATCAAGCTCGGCATGGAGATGGTCGGCCGGTACGGCGGCCCGTGCCGCCCGCCGCGCGGCCCGCTCTCGGCCGAGCACGACGCCCGGGTGCGGGCCGACATGCGGCGGGCCATCGCCGCGGTCGAGGCGCACCGCGTGACGGCGGCCTGAGATGCGTACGTCCCGGCTGTTCTCCGCGGTCGACTCGCACACCGAGGGCATGCCGACCCGGGTCGTGACCGGCGGCGTCGGGGTGATTCCCGGCGCCACCATGAACGAACGGCGGCTGTACTTCGCCGAACACCTCGACCACGTACGGCGGCTGCTGGTGAACGAGCCGCGCGGCCACGCGGCGATGAGCGGGGCCGTCCTGCAGCCGCCGACCCGTCCCGACGCGGAATTCGGCGTGCTGTTCATCGAGGTCTCCGGGTGCCTGCCGATGTGCGGCCACGGCACGATCGGGGTGGCCACGGTGCTGGTCGAGACCGGGATGGTCGAGGTCGTCGAGCCGGTGACCACCATCCGTCTCGACACCCCGGCCGGGCTCGTGGTGGCCAACGTCGCGGTCAAGGACGGGCACGCCGACAGCGTCACACTGGAGAACGTGCCCGCGTACTGCGACCGGCTCGACGAGACCGTCGAGGTGCCCGGCCTCGGCGAGGTCCGGTACAGCCTGGCGTTCGGCGGGAACTTCTACGCCATGGTGGACCTCGACGACGTACGGCTGCCGTTCGACCGCGCGCGCAAGGGCGAGATCCTGAGCGCCGGGCTGGCGATCATGGACGCGATCAACACGTCGGCGCCGCCCGCACATCCGCTGATCGACGGGGTCGACCACTGCCACCACGTGGAGTTCATCGCCCCCGGTTCGGACGCCGGGCACTCGCGGCACGCCATGGCCATCCACCCCGGATGGTTCGACCGGTCGCCCTGCGGCACCGGTACGTCCGCCCGGATGGCCGAGCTGCACGCACGCGGCGAGCTGGCGCTGCACCGGGATTTCGTCAACGAGTCCTTCATCGGCAGCCGGTTCACCGGCCGTCTGGTGGGGGAGACGACGGTCGGCGGCCTGCCCGCGGTGCTGCCGGTCATCACCGGCCGGGCCTGGGTGACCGGGATCGGCCAGTACATGCTGGACCCGACCGATCCCTACCCGGCCGGATTCGAGTTCTGAGCCCCCGGGTGCGGCCGGGCCGTACACGACCACACGCTCCGGCGGTCGGTGACATAGCGGGGGTCACCGGCGCCGGTGCCGGTGCTGGCGGCGCCGGTCCCGATGGACCTCCGTGTCGATGTACCCCCGCACCTGCGACGACCGGTGAATGGGATACTCGGCACTGCGCCGGCCGACGGCGGTCGGCGGGATGTGACATTTTAGTGGTGGGAGGACGGCGCGGATGAGCTCATCAATCATCGGCCCGGTGTCGGTGGGGACGAGCCTGCGCGGCACGGTGGAGGACGCGGTGGCCGCGGCCATCGTCTCGGGTGAACTGGCCCCGGGGACCCTGGTCACCGCGCCGACGCTGGCCGCGCGGTTCGGGATCTCCGCCACCCCGGTCCGTGAGGCCCTGCTCAACCTGCAGGGACGCGGATTCGTCGACGTGGTGCGCAACAAGGGTTTCCGGATCACCGAGGTCAGCGAGCAGGACCTCTGGGAGATTGTGCGGCTGCGCCAGCTCCTGGAGGCGCCGCCGATGCGGGAGATCGCGCGGGCGCTGCAGCCGGAGGCCGCCGCCGACCTGCGGCGCAGGGCCCAGGTGATCGTCGACTCGGCCGCCGCGGCCGATCTGGCGGCCTACCTCGCCGCCGACATGGCCTTCCATCTGCGGCTCCTGGAACTGCACGGCAACCGCCGGCTGGTCGCGATGGTGAAGGACCTGCGGCAGCAGACCCGCATGGTGGGCCTGGCCGACATGGTCGGCACCGCCGAGCTGGCCCGTTCGGCGGCCGAACACCACAGCCTGGTGGACCTGTTGGAGGCGCGCGACGGGCGGGGTGCGGAAACGCTGCTCACCGCCCACATCGGCCATGTGCTCGGCTGGTGGAACGGCCGCTCGGAGGAGTGAGACACCGGTGTGACGAGCCCGCCCGGCCGAGCCGGGCGGGCTCGTCGGCGTGCCCCGGAACCGGAATGTCACCCCGGTAAATTCTCGCGGAACCTCTTCTCCCGGGAGGTGTCACATACTACTGTCTCCTCAAGTGGCCGGGCTCGCTGTGATCCCGGTCTCTCCGTGGGACCGGTCGTGGGCGCTCCGCTCTGCCCGGCGGCCCACCGGATTCGCAGCGTATCTGCCCACCGTTTCCGCACATAGTCGCTGGTCCGCCGGCCCGTCACCCGTCCTGCTCCGCCGGACGGCCGGGCTGCCCGCACCCGACCGGAAGGTAGGACCCCTTGAAGAGAACCTCGTCTTCAGCGGCGCTCGCTGGGCTGGCGGCCGGCGCACTCGCCCTTTCGGCATGCACCGGTGGCGGCACCTCGTCCAAAGCCACCGGCGGTGGGAGCGGCGGGCCCGCGGTCAAGGGCGGGACCGTACAGGTCCTGCAGTCGACCGACTTCTCCTATCTCGACCCGACCCGCGGATGGGACGGCGGCGTCAACGCCTTCTACCGCCTGATATACCGCCAGCTCATCACCAAGGCGCCCAACGACGCCAAGGACCCCAACGCGATGGTCCCCGACCTCGCGGAGAGCCTCGGCAAGGTTTCCGCCGACGGCCTGACCTGGACCTACAAGCTCAAGGACGGGATCAAGTTCGACACCGGCGCGCCGATCACCTCCAAGGACGTCAAGTTCGGCATCAGCCGCGGCTGGGACCCGGAGATCGGCATCGGCGCTCCGTACCTGAAACAGCTGATCGACGCCCCGAAGGGCTACCGGGGGCCGTACCGCTCGGGCGACCTGCCGACGATCGAGACGCCGGACGACCGGACGATCGTCTTCCATCTCAAGGCTCCGTTCCCCGAGTTCGACGCGGCGCTGTCCCAGCCGAGCGGCACCCCGTTCCCGGTCGGCACCGGCGCGGGCGGCTCGTTCATCAAGGACGTCGTCTCCTCCGGCCCGTACGACCTGGAGAAACTCACCCCGGGCAGCCTGATCCAGCTCAAGCGCAACCCGCACTGGGACGCGAAGAGCGACACGGCCCGCAAGGCCTACCCCGACGCGTGGCGCTTCACCATCGGCGTCGAGGGCGCCACCATCGACGAGCGTCTCATCGCCGGCCAGGGCACCGACATCAACGCGATCTCCGGCACCGTGCAGACAGCCACCATTGCCCGCCTGCAGACACCGCAGGCCAAGGCGCAGACGGTCAAGGCGCCGTCGACCTGTCTCACGTACATGGGTCTCAACACGACGAAGAAACCCCTGAACGACGTGAAGGTGCGCCAGGCCGTCAACTACGCGGTGGACAAAGGCTCGGTGCTCAACGCCAGCGGCGGCCGGCAGCTCGCGACGCTCGCCAACAGCCTCCTGCCGGCGACGGTCTCCGGCCACGTCGACTACGACCCCTATCCGAGCGCGGACAACGCCGGTGACCCGGCCAAGGCCAAGCAGCTGCTCACCGAGGCGGGTTACCCGAACGGCTTCACGATGACCCTGGACGTACGCGCGAAGGAGCTCGACCAGGGCCAGGGCGAGGCGATCCAGCAGGCGCTCAAGCGGGCCGGTATCGAGGTCAAGCTGAACGTGATCGACGCGGCGACCTACTACGAGACGATCGGCACACCGTCGCAGCAGCACGACGCGGCGATCACCGGCTGGTGCCCGGACTGGGCGTCGAGCGCGTCGACGTTCCTGCCGCCCCTGTTCGACGGCCGGAAGATCACCGACAAGGGCAACCAGAACCTCGCCCAGCTCGACGACGACGCCGTCAACGCCGAGATCGACCGGATCGGCGCGATGACCGACCTGGCCGCGGCGAACAAGGCCTGGGGCGAGCTGGACAAGAAGATCATGGCGCTGGCTCCTTTCGTTCCGCTGAACGTCGCGAACCGCATCTACCTGCCGGGCAGCAACCTGGCGGGGGTGGTCGCTCCCAGCGGCGACGTCGACTACGGGATCATCGGTCTCAAGGACCCGGCGAAGGGCTGACATGACGATCTCGTCAACCGGCCCGCAGGTGACGGAGGTGACCGCACCGGTCACCCCCGGCACCGCCCCGGATCCCCGCCGGAGCGTGGCCCGGGCCCTGCTGCGCGACCCGGTCGCCGTGGCCTGCCTCGGCTACATCGCACTGATCGTGCTCATGGCGGTGTTCGCACCTCTCATCGTCCGGGTCAGCGGCTGGGACCCGTACGAGTTCGACCAGAGCGCCATCGACCCCGACCTCGGCGGCATGCCGGTCGGCTCCTGGGGCGGCATCTCCGGGTCGCACTGGCTCGGCGTCGAGCCCGGCAGCGGCCGGGACATCTTCGCCCGGATCGTGTACGGCGCCCGCTCCTCGATGCTCATCGCCCTCGGCGCGACCCTGCTCACCACGGTGCTCGGCATGGTGTTCGGCCTGCTGGCCGGTTACTTCGGCGGCCGGACCGACATGCTGATCTCGCGGGTCATGGAGTTCCTGATGGCGTTCCCCGCCCTCATCTTCATGATCGCCGTACTGTCCGCGCTGCCCGCGGACGACCGGCAGTACCTGCTGGTCGTGGTGATCTCGCTGTTCGGCTGGCCGTACCTGGCCCGGATCGTGCGCGGGCAGACCATGTCGCTCAAGGAACGCGAGTTCGTCGAGGCGGCCCGCGCGTCCGGCGCCTCCCGCACCACCATCGTCTTCACCGAGATCCTGCCCAACCTGCGCTCGACCATCCTGGTCATGGTGACCCTGGCGATACCCGGTTACATCGGTACCGAGGCCGGGCTGTCCTTCCTCGGTGTCGGCCTGGTGCCGCCCACGCCGTCCTGGGGGCAGATGATCTCCAGTTCGGTGAGCTGGTACGCGGTGGTCCCCACGTACTTCCTGGTCCCCGGCGTCTTCCTGGCGCTGCTGGTGCTGTCCTTCATGGTCCTCGGCGACCGCATCCGGACCGTCGCCGAGCCGGGAGGCCGCTCATGACCCGCTACGTCGTGCACCGCGTGCTGGGCATGCTCCTGGTGCTGTTCCTGGTCTGCCTGTTCACCTACGTCATCTTCTTCGCCCTGTCGCCGGACCCCGCCGTACAGATCTGCGGCAAGAACTGCACCCCGGAGCGCATCGACCAGATCCGCGCCAACCTCGGCCTGACCGACCCGTTCCTCAGCCAGTTCCTGCACTTCCTGCAGGGGCTGTTCGCGGGCCGCGACTACGGCAGCGGCCCGTCCACGGTGCACTGCCCGGCCCCCTGCCTCGGCTACTCCTTCCAGACCTCACAGCTCGTCACCGACATGATCGTGCAGCGGCTGCCGGTCACCGCGGTGGTCGCCCTCGGCGCGGCCGTGCTCTGGCTGGTCATGGGCGTGATCGGCGGTCTGCTCAGCGCCGTGCGCGAAGGACGGTTCACCGACCGGTTCATCGCCGGGCTCACCCTGGCCGGCATGTCGGTCCCGAACTACGTCCTCGCCCTGGCCCTCCAGTACGTGCTCGTGGTGTGGCTCCAGTGGCTGCCGTTCCCGCAGGCCGTCCAGTTCGCCGACGACCCGTGGCAGTGGTTCCTCAACTTCATCATGCCGTGGACCGTGCTGGCCATCGGCTACGCCTCGTCGTACACCCGCCTCACCCGGGCCAACGTCATCGACACCCTGGACGAGAACTTCGTGCGCACCGCGCGGGCCAAGGGCCTGCGACCGGACCTGGTATGGCGGCGGCACGCGCTGCGGCCGGCGCTCACCCCGATCGTCACCATCGCCGGCATGGACTTCGCCGGCCTGCTCGGCGGCGCGCTGATCACCGAGACGGTCTTCGGGATCAACGGCGTCGGCAAACTCGCGGCGGACTCCATCACCAAGAACGACCAGCCGGTGATCATGGCGGTGACGCTGCTCGCGGCCTTCTTCGTCGTGGTCGGCAACATGGCCGTCGACCTGGTGTACTCGGCGATCGACCCGCGGGTCGGAAGAGGAGCGGCGTCATGAGCGACCTGCTGCGCGTGCGGGGCCTGACCGTCGCCTTCCACGGCGCCCCGGTGGTCGACGCCGTCGACTTCGCCGTGCCGCCCGGCGGCGCCCTCGGCATCGTCGGCGAGTCCGGCTCGGGCAAGTCGATGACCAGCCTCGCGATCATGGGGCTGCTCCCGAAGGGCGCCACCCGGACCGGCCGGATCGAGTTCGACGGCGGCGACCTCACCACACTGACCGAACGCGGGATGCGCGCCGTGCGCGGCGACCGGATCGCGATGGTGTTCCAGGACCCGCTCTCCTCGCTCAACCCGTACTACACCGTGGGCACACAGATCGCCGAGGCCTACCGCTCGCACCGCTCCGGCGTCAGCCGCCGCGCCGCCCGCGCCGCGGCGATCGAGGCGATGGAACGCGTGCACATCCGCGACGCGGCCCGCCGCGTCGACGAATACCCGCACCAGTTCTCCGGTGGCATGCGCCAGCGCGTGATGATCGCCATGGCGCTCAGCACCGAGCCCAGCCTGATCATCGCCGACGAGCCGACCACCGCGCTCGACGTCACCGTCCAGGCCCAGATCCTCGACCTGCTCGCCGAGGTACGCCGCGACACCGGCGCGGCGCTCATCCTCATCACCCACGACCTCGCCGTGGTCAGCGAGGTCGCCGACACACTGATCGTCATGCGGCACGGCAAGGTGGTCGAGTCCGGCACCGCCGAGCAGATCTTCTGCGACCCGCGGCACCCGTACACCCGGGCGCTGCTCGAAGCGGTCCCGCGGATCGACGACGAGATCGGCGAGCTCCAGACCCTGGGAGGCGACACATGAGCTCCGAACCACTGCTGAGGGCCCGGGACCTGGTCAAGGAATTCCCCGTCGCCGGTACGGCCGGACTGCTGCGCCCCGCGCGCACGTTCACCGCCGTCGACACCGTCTCCTTCGACCTGCACGCGGGCCGGACCCTCGCTCTGGTGGGGGAGTCAGGCTCGGGCAAGTCGACCACCGCGCGGCTCGCGGCCCGGCTGATCGACGTCACGTCGGGCACCGTCCACCTCGACGGCCGCGACATCACCGCCCTGCACGGGCAGGAGCTGCTGGAGGTGCGCCGCCAGGTCCAGGTCGTGTTCCAGGACCCGTTCTCCTCGCTCAACCCCCGGCACACCGTCGAACGGATCGTCACCGCCCCCCTGCGCTACCAGAAACGGCCGATTCCCGGCGGCCCCCGGACGGTCGCCCGCGCCCTCATGGAACGGGTGGGGCTCGACCCCGATCACGTCGACCGCTACCCCGCGCAGTTCTCCGGCGGACAGGCGCAGCGCATTGGCATCGCTCGCGCGCTCGCCGTGAGCCCGCGCGTACTGGTCTGCGACGAGGCGGTCTCGGCGCTCGACGTCTCGGTGCAGGCACAGATCATCAACCTGCTGCGCGAACTCCAGCGCGAGGAGGGGTTCGGCTGCCTGTTCATCGCCCACGACCTCGCCGTGGTCCGGCAGATCGCCACCAGCGTCGCGGTGATGACGGGCGGCCGCGTCGTGGAATCCGGCGAGCGGGACGCGGTCTTCGACGACCCGCGCCACGAGTACACCCGTACCCTGCTCGCCGCCGTGCCCCGGATCCGTCCCGAGTGGGACGCGCGCCGGCGCGCCAACACGACCGGGGCCACCGCGTGAACCCGGTGGAGTACCCCGTGCCCGGCGCCTGGGTCCGCGAGTTCACCGTCGCCGCGCCGCTGGACTGGTCCGATCCCGGCGGAGCGGGCATCGAGCTGTTCGTCCGGGAGTTCACCGACCCCGACCGCCGCCACGACGACCTGCCGCTGCTGACCTATCTGCAGGGCGGCCCCGGCGGCGCCAATCCCCGGCCCGCCCCGCTGGGCGGCTGGCTGCCCGAGGCCCTGACGCACTACCGGGTCGTTCTGGTCGACCAGCGCGGCACCGGGCGCAGCACCCCGGTCGACGGAACCGACATCGCGGGCTTCCCCGACGCCCGTGCGGCCGCCGACCACCTGCTGCGCTTCCGCGCCGACTCGATCGTGCGCGACCTCGAACACGTCCGGACCCGGGCTTACGACGGCAAGCGCTGGGCCACCCTCGGACAGAGCTTCGGCGGGTGGATCACCCTGACCTATCTGTCGCACGCGCCCGAGGCACTGACCGCCTGTTACGTCTGCGGCGGAATCCCCGGCACACCGCCCGATCCGGACGAGGTCTACCGGCGTACGTTCGACCGGGTGGCCGGCAAGACCGCCGACTTCTACCGGCGCTACCCGCGGGATGCCGCCGCGGTCGCGGCGATCGCCGACCGGCTCGCCGGCGGTGAGGTGACGCTGCCCGACGGCTCGCCCCTGTCGGTGCGCCGGTTCCAGACCCTGGGCGGGGAGCTCGGCTTCGGCGCCGGCCACCAGCGCCTGCACTGGCTGGTCTCCGAGGCGGTCCGCCGGGACGGCCGCCTCGACGACGCGTTCCTGGAGACCGTGCTGGTGAAGACGTCGAACGCGGGCAACCCGCTGTTCTGGACCCTCCAGGAGTCGATCTACGGCGACGGACCGAACGGCCCCTTCCGCTGGTCGGCCCAGCGCGAACGGGACCGGCGGCCGGAGTTCGCCGGGGACCGCCGGCCGCTGCTGTTCACCTCGGAGATGACATTTCCGTGGATGTTCGAGGAGATCCGGGCGCTGCGGCCGTTCGCACCCGCGATGGCCGAACTCGCCGAGCAGCGGGTCTGGAGCCCGCTCTACGACCCGGCCCGGCTCGCCGCCAACGACGTCCCGCTGGCCGCCGCCGTCTACGCCGACGACGTGTTCGTCGACGCCGGGCTGCAGCGCGACACCCTGAGCCGGGTCGGCAACGCGCAGACCTGGGTGACCAACGAGTACGAACACGACGGCATCGCCGACGGCCGGGTGCTGCGCCGGCTGCGGGAGATGGTCCGCGACCGAGGAGGCGAAAAGCGTTGACCGAGACGACCACACCGCCGGCCGGCGGGACGGCCAACCCGCCGTACGCCGGGGGGACCACCCCGCCGTACGCCGGTACGAAACCGCCACGGCTGGCCGACGAGAGCCCCGGCTTCCTGGCCCGCATCGGGCAGGGCTGGGCCGCACGCGACATCCCGGCACCGGTGAGCCCGGCCGCGGCACGCGCGGCGGCCGAGCACCGGGCCCGGCTGAGCGCCTGCCTGCCGGACCGGACCCTCGTCCTGGCCGCGGGCCGCGCGCCCCGCCGTAACGGCGACGCCGACTACCCGTTCCGGGCGGACAGCGACTTCGTCTGGGCCACCTCGTGCACGACCGAGGGCGCGGTCCTGGTGATGACGCCGCGCCCGGGCGGCCACGACGCCGTGCTGTACATGCCCGCTCCGGCCCGGCCCGGCGAACGCGACTTCCACGCCAGCGCGGCCCACGGGGAACTGTGGGTCGGCCCCTCGGCGGGGCTCGCGGCCTGGTCGGCCGCGCTGGACCTGCCGGTGCGGCCGATCGGCGACCTCGGCGAGCGGCCCGGCGGCCCGGCGGACGACGTCCGCGCGGTGCTCTCCGACCTTCGCATGATCAAGGACGACTGGGAGATCGCCCAGCTGCGCGAGGCCGTGGACCACACGGTCACCGGATTCGCCGCCGTCGCCGACGAGATCCCGCGGGCCGTCGCCGACGCCCTGGGGGAGCGCTGGCTGCAGGGCACCTTCGACCGGCACGCCCGCACCGTCGGCAACGGGCCCGGCTACAACACCATCGTCGGCTCCGGCGAACACGCGCCGATCCTGCACTGGGTCCGCTGCGACGGCCCGGTCCGCCCCGGCGAGACCCTGCTCCTCGACATGGGCGTCGAGGCGAACTCGCTGTACACCGCCGACGTGACCCGGACGCTCCCGGTCGGCGGCACCTTCACACCGGTCCAGCGCCGGGTGCACGACCTGGTCGAGGCCGCGCACCGGGCCGGCATGGACCAGGTACGCCCCGGCGTCACCTACACCGACTTCCACTTCGCCGCCATGGAGGTGCTGGCGCGCGGACTCCACGACTGGGGGCTCCTGCCGGTCTCGGTCGACGAGGCGCTCGCCCCCGAGGGCCAGCAGCACCGCCGCTACCTCGTCTGCGGCATCGGCCACCACCTGGGCCTGGACGTGCACGACTGCGCGTCCTCGACGTACGAGCGCTACCAGGGCGCGCCACTGCGGCCCGGCATGGTGCTGACGGTCGAACCCGGCCTGTACTTCCACGCCCACGACGAGACCCTGCCCCCCGAACTGCGCGGGATCGGCGTACGCCTGGAGGACGACCTCCTGGTCACCGGGACCGGGCACGAGGTGCTGTCGGGCGCGCTGCCGATCGACGCCGCCGGGATCGAGAAATGGGCGGCCCGATGACCCACGCACGACCCTTCGCCCTGCGGGACGTCGAGCTTCTCGACGGGGTGCACTCCCGGACCAGGGACCAGATGCTGCATCTCGCCCGGGTGTTCCCCGTGGACCGGGTGCTCGCCGTCTTCCGGGCCAACGCGGGGCTCGACACCCACGGGGCGCTGCCCCCCGGCACCTGGGAGGACTTCGGCCATCCCGACGAGCAGGCCTGGTCCGAGGCCGACTACCCGGGACCCGGCGTGGCACCCACGGCGAGCCTGCTGCGCGGGCACTACGCGGGGCACTTTCTGTCCATGCTGTCGCTGTCGTACGCCTCGACCGGCGAGGAACTCCTGCGGGACAAGGCCGACGAGATGGTCGCGGGCCTGGCCGAGGTGCGCGACGCGCTGACGGCGACCGGGCGCTACAGCCATCCGGGGTTTCTGGCGGCGTACGGCGAATGGCAGTTCTCGCGGCTGGAGGACATGGCGCCGTACGGGGAGATCTGGGCGCCGTACTACACCTGCCACAAGATCATGGCGGGGCTGCTCGACGCGTACGAGCTGGTCGGCTCCCGGCAGGCGCTGGAGATCGCCACCGGCATGGGCCACTGGGTGGCCGGCCGGATCCTGCGGCTCGACCGGGAGCGGCTGCAGCGCATGTGGTCCCTCTACATCGCCGGTGAGTTCGGCGGCATGAACGAGACCATGACGCGACTGCACCGGATCACCGGGGAGCCGTCGTTCCTGCGCACCGCCGGGGCCTTCGAGGTCGACCGCGTGCTGGACGCCGCGGTGGCGGGCCGGGACGTGCTCGACGGCATGCACGCCAACCAGCACCTCCCCATGCTCGTCGGACACCTCGACCAGTACGACGCCACCGGCGACCGCCGCTACCTCGACGCGGTCGTCGCCCTCTGGGACCAGATCGTGCCCGGCCGGACCTTCGCGCACGGCGGCACCGGCGAGGGCGAACTGTGGGGCCCCGCGGACACCGTGGCCGGGTTCGTCAAGCGGCGCAACGCCGAGACCTGCGCCACCTACAACCTGCTGAAGATCGCCCGTTCACTCTTCGGGCACACCCTCGACCGCCGGTACGCCGACTACGCCGAGCGCGCCTCGCTCAACCACATCGTCGGCTCCCGCGCGGACGTCACCTCGGACACCAGTCCCGAGGTCCTGTACATGTACCCGGTGGACCCGGGCGCCCTGCGCGAGTACGACAACGTCGGCACCTGCTGCGGTGGCACCGGCCTGGAGAGCCACGTCAAGCACCAGGAATCGGTGTGGTTCCACGCACCCGGGCAGCTTTACGTGACGAGTTACGTACCCTCGCGGCTGCGCCACGCCGACCAGGAGGTGACCCTGCGGACCCGCTACCCCCGCGAAGGGAAGGTGTCGGTCGAGTTCGGCCTCGCCTTCTCCGGCGCACTGCACCTGCGCATCCCGCCCTGGGCCGCCGTCCCCCGGATCGACGGCGTGGAGACATCGGTGCCGGCCACCGGATTCGTGACACTGCGCCGCGACTTCCGCCCCGGCGACATCGTCGAACTCGACCTGCCGATGCCGCTGCGGCTGGTGCCCACCCCCGACGACCCCACCCTGGTCAGCGTGGAACTCGGCCCCACCGTGCTGCTCGCGCGCGACGACGCCACCACCACCCTGCCCGTCGCGGCGGCCGCCCACCGGCGTCTCGACGGCACCATCGCCGGGCACACCACCGACGGGGACCTGGTCTCGGTGCTCGGCCGGACCTTCGAACCCGCCTGGTCCGGCGGCGGCCACCGGCACCACATGTATCTGCGCCTGGCCGACCCGGAGATCGCCTTCCTGGGCAGCGCGCCCGGGGTACCCGACCGCCATGACGCCGACGGCTGGTCGTTCCTCACCGGACTGTGGGCGGACGGCGGATACGCCGACATCGCCGACTTCTTCACCGCGGTCCACCGGGGAGTGGTGCGGGCGGCCCGATCCGGGCTGCTGAGCCGGGACGAGGCGACCCTGGTGCTCCTGGCGGCAGCCGCGAGCACCCTCGACGGCCCGGCCGTGCCGCGCCGCGGTGTCGTCGGCCCGGACGGGGCGGACGCGGTGCGCGTGACCCGGACGGTCGCCGCGGACGGGCGGCCCGCCGAGGACGTCGTCGCCTGGTCGCTCCCGGCCGACATCGGCGCGGGGGATCCGCTGCCGGTGGTCCGGGTGGAGGTGACCGGCGACCGTGCCCCGTCCGGCTGGTACACACGGGAGCCGGGCTTCGCGGTGACCTCCGTGTCGCCCGCCACCCTGGAGGCCGCGGTGGGCGAGGGCGCCTGGCGGCCCGCGACCGGGGTGATCGCCCTGGACCGCGAGGGCCACCACGTGCTCCGGGGCCGGGCAACCGACCCCTCCGGGCGGACCGTCCACGCCACGCGCGAGATCGCGGTGGACACGCGGCCCCCGTCGGTGCGTGCCGAGGTCCGTCCGCTCGGACCGAGCAATGTCGAGGTGACCCTCCACGCCGCCGACGATGTGTCCGGCGTGGACCGCGTCCAATGGCGTACCCCGGAGACGTTCTGGGGCGTCTACCAGGAGCCGTTCACCAGGGCGCTGCGCGAGGAGCCGCAGATCCTCGAGTTCATCGCCACCGACCGCGCCGGGAACACCACTCCGGTCCAGCGGATGGCGCTGCCGCCGGGGCCCTGAGAATCCCGGGTGATTTTCCCGAACCGAAGGTTGCCGAAAGGGTTTTCGTACGTCAGTGTCAACAGTAATAGATGCCCCGTCCATCAGTGTCGGCCTTCACGCGCACACCGGAGTCCTCTGCGTCCACCGTCCTTGTCCGGTGCCCGGGAAAGGCCCGAAAGGTCGGCGTGGCGCCCATCATCGGCCCCCAACGGGATGGTGTTTCCGTCGTGACGCTTCTGCATGCTCGATTACGGCCACTGTGGCTCGCTGTCGTACTGACCCTCACGCTGGTGACCGGTGCCTCGGTCGCGCCGTCGGCGACGGCCCGCGCGTCGGCGCCCGCCGCGAAGTCCGTCTACATCCCCGCGAGATGGACCCAGACGGGCGAGGTGCCCTGGTCGGCCGACCGGAGCCGGGAGTCCGACAACTTCATCCTGCTGTGGGGCGAGAAGTCGGGCACCAACCCGGTGTCGGCGCCCTCGCCGTACAACTTCGACCCGAACAGCGTGATCACCCAGCTGGAGAACCTCTACCGGTTCTACGTCAGCACGATGGCCTTCACCCCGGAGACCGGGCTGCTGGCACAGCACAAGATCATCGTGATCGTCACCCGGACCTGGAACCGCACCGCGCTGGACGCCTGGGCCACCGGCGGATCGGTGGACAACAGGGTCGGCGTCATCAATGTCGCCCCGGGCGCCGCGCTGCCCGGTTCGTGGGGACTGGCGCACGAACTCGCCCACGTCTTCCAGAACTACACGTTCCTGGGCCGGTCCGGCGCCGGCTTCGTCGACCCGAGCGCGGGCACGTTCTGGGAGACCAGCGCCGAGTTCATGGCGATGCAGGCGCTGCCCACCACCGCGGCCGGGGACCTCACCCGCTGGCTGCGCTCGGAGAACCTGTACTTCAGTTCCAGCCGGCACCACTACGGCAACTGGATGCTGGCGCAGTACATCAAGGACCGGGACGGTCTGGCGATGTTCAACCGGATCTGGAACGAGGCGCGCAGCACCGAGCACCCGCTGGAGACGTACCGCCGGATCGCCGGGATCAGCCAGTCCGAACTGGGCCGGAGGGTCGGCGAGTACGCCACCCGCACCGTCAACTACGACTTCGGCAACCGCTCGACGCTGATGCCGTTCCTCAACAACGTGTACGGCGCGGGCTTCCTCAACGCGTACAACGGGGGCAACGTCGAGGCCGTCGACCAGGGCCTGGGCCACTACCGGATCAACGCGCGGGTGGCGCCCTCGGACTACGGCTTCAACAAGATCAAACTCGTGCCCGCGCAGGCCGGGGGGCTCGTGAAGATCCGGCTGAAGGGGCACGCGGAGACCGGCGCGAGCGGCTGGACGTTCGGCCTGGTGGCGATGCGCAACGGCACGGCACGCTACTCGCCGCTGACCACCGGCACCGACGGGCAGATCAGCTTCCAGCTGCAGTCCGGCGAGAGCGAGGTCTGGCTGGTCGTCACCGCCACCCCGACCGCGGTGCCGCACTACGGCTTCCTGGACGGCTACACCAAGGCCCGGCGCTTCCCGTACGAGTTCCGCCTCTCCGGCGCCACCCCGTCCGGCTTCGAGCCCGGCCACGTCAAGCCCGCCGCGACCGGCGGCGGACACTGGCATGCCAACGGCGGCGGCTGGGTCTCCAACAGCGCCAATGTCGCCGCCACGGCCTATGTCGGCCCGAAGGCCGCGGTCTACGCCGGTACGGTCACCGGCAACGCCCGCATCGAGGGGCTCGGCTGGGTCAACGGCGGTACCGTCGGCGGCAACGCCGTGGTCAAGGACAACGCACTGATCCAGGGCGGCGCCAACCTGTCCGGGAACATCGTCGTCGGCGGGGACGCCGAACTCGCCATCGCCTGTGGCGCCGGTACCTACCTGATGTTCAACCCGGACCGGGGCTGCGACGGCCGCGGCGGCGAGTCCGACATCAACCCGTCGTTCACCGCCTTCCCCAGCGCCGACCTGGCGATCTCCTAGCGCCGCCGCCAAGGCAGACCGCGGGAACCGGTGAAGTGCCCGCCGGGGAAAGGTTCTTGACCCGGTGGCTTCCGGAATTCCCCCGCTCCCGGCCCGGACCGTCTCCCCGGGCCGGGAGCGTGTTCCGTCCGCCGTACCCCGGCGGGCCTTTCCGGCGTCGCCGGCCGATATCGCACCGAAAGCGTTTCGGAAAAGCATTGCGACGCCGTTCATGACCGAAGAATCCCTTTACCGACTCGGACCGGGAGTGAATGCAGATATGACGCACAACGCGATGTCCCGTCGCCGGCTGCTGCGGTACGGAGCGGGGGCCGCCGGTGCGACCCTGGCCGGCGTGGCCGAAGCCGGACCGGTGGCCGCGGCCCCGGCCGGCCCGGCCGCCCCGGTGGGGCCGGCCGGTGTCGGTGGCCGGCCGCGGGTCGACCGCCTCCCGGTTCCCGCGTCGTGGCGGGCCGTCCCGTTCTCCCTCGACCAGGTCGACCTCGGGGCGAGCCTGTTCACCGAGAAACGCGACCGTATCCTCGCCTACGCCCGCGCCTACCCCGTCGACCGTGTCCTCAGCAATTTCCGTGCCGCGGCGGGGCTGGACACCGGGGGCGCCGAGCCGCCGGGCGGCTGGGACGACGCGACGGGCAACCTGCGCGGGCACTACAGCGGGCACTTCCTGTCGATGCTCGCCCAGGCGTGGGCGGGCACCGGGGAGGCCGTGTTCAAGGACAAGCTCGACGCCGTCGTCGCCGGGCTCAAGGAGTGCCAGGACGCCTGGACCGCCCAGGTCGGCCGGCCCGGCACACCGCCGCCACCGGCCGTGTGGTCGACCGGCCGGGCCGGCGGCGGGCTCGAACTCAGCGGCGACGGACAGTACGTCGGGCTGCCCGACGCCACCGTGGACGGCCTCGGCACGTTCACCATCGCCGTGTGGGTGCGGCTCGCCGAGAAGCGGACCTGGTCGCGGGTGTTCGACTTCGGCACCGGCACCGGCACCTACATGTTCCTGACCGCCGACGACGGAGTGGGCCCCCGCTTCGCGATCACCACCGGCGGCAGCTCCGCCGAGCAGCGGATCCGGGGCGCCGCGCCCGTGCCGGCCGGACGGTGGGTCCATCTCGCGGTCACCCTCACGGGCGGCACGGGGACCCTCTACGTCGACGGCGCGGTGGCCGGTACGAACCCGGCGATGACGCTCTCACCGGCCGACCTGGGCGCCCCGAAGAACAACTGGATCGGCCGCTCCCAGTTCGGGGACGCGCACCTGGCCGGCACCGTCGACGAGTTCCACCTGTACGACCGTGCCCTCGACGCGGCGGAGATCGCCGCGCTCGCGGCCGCCGAGGGCGGCACGCACGGCAACCTCGCCTGGTACCGGTTCGACGAGACGTCCGGCTCGGCGGTCGCCGACTCCTCGGGCCGCGGCTGGGACGCGGCGGTCGTCACCGGTCCCGGCGGCGCCCCCGGCCCGAGCCACGCCGGTTTCCTCGCGGCCTACCCCGAGACGCAGTTCATCCAGCTGGAGTCGTACGTCACGTACCCGGCGATCTGGGCGCCGTACTACACCTGCCACAAGATCATGCGGGGGCTGCTCGACGCGTACACCCTCGCCGGCAACACCACGGCGCTCGCCGTCGCGACCGGGATGGGGGAGTGGGTGCACAGCCGGCTCGGCGCGCTGCCCCGCGAGCAGCTCGACCGGATGTGGTCGCTGTACATCGCCGGCGAGTACGGCGGCATGAACGAGGTGATGGCCGACCTGTACGCGCTGACCGGTGACGCGACGTTCCTGGCCACGGCGCGCTGCTTCGACAACACCGCGCTGCTCGCCGACTGCGTGGCCGGCACCGACAGCCTCGACGGCAAGCACGCGAACCAGCACATCCCGCAGTTCCTCGGCTATCTCCGCCTCTTCGAGAACGGCGGCGGCGAGGACTACCGGAAGGCCGCGGCCCACTTCTTCGACATGGTCGTGCCGCACCGCACCTACGTGCACGGCGGCACCGGCCAGGGCGAGGTCTTCCGCGGGCGGGACGTCATCGCGGGCAGCATCGTCACGACGACCAACGCCGAGTCGTGCGCGGCGTACAACATGCTCAAGGTGGCACGGGGGCTGTTCCTGCACGCGCCGGACGCCCGGTTCTTCGACTACTACGAGAAGACACTGGTCAACCAGATCCTCGCCTCCCGGCAGGACACCGACAGCACCGACGACCCGCTGGTCACGTACATGGTGCCGGTCGGCCCGGGCGTGCGACGGGGATACGGCAACACCGGCACGTGCTGCGGCGGCACCGGGCTGGAGAACCACACCAAGTACCAGGACTCCATCTACCTCCGGTCACCGCGCGGCGACGTGCTCTACGTCAACCTGTACCTCCCGTCGACCCTGCGATGGGCGGAGCGGGGACTGACCGTGACCCAGCGCGGCGACTACCCCAGGTCGGACACCACCACCCTGACGATCACCGGCGGCGGCCGGCTGGACCTGCGCCTGCGGGTGCCGTCGTGGGCCCGCTCCGGCTTCACGATCACGGTCAACAACCGGCCGCAGACCGTACCGGTGGGCCTCGACGGGTACGCGAGCCTCGCCAGGACCTGGCGGAACGGCGACCGGGTCGAGGCCCGCTTCCCGTTCCGGCTGCGGGTCGAGCGGGCTCTCGACGACCCCGGTCTGCAGGCCCTGCTCCATGGGCCCGTCGCGCTCGTCGCCAAGTCGGCGAGCCCGCAGGCCCTGCCGATGTCGTGGTACGGGTCCCTGACGCTCGAAGGCGACCTCGCGGCCGTCGCCGGGGCGGGGGAGCGGCCGATGACGTTCACGGTGGGCGGGGTGCCGTTCGAGCCGTTCTACCTGGGCGATACCGACCCCTACCACGCCTACTTCCGCCGGGAGGAGCCGCGGATCGTGTTCGCCGGCACCGACGCGGGCGTCGCGAACCGCGCCGACGCGAGCGGCACGACCTTCCTCGACCGGCTGTGGGCGGGGGCGCCGTTCGCCGACCGCCGGGCGTTCCTGCGGGCCGTGACCGCCACCGTCCGTGAGTGGGAGGCCGCCGGGCTGCTGAGCCGGGCGGAGGGCGCGGCCGTCACCGGGGCCGCGGCGGCGGCACCGATGAAACCCTGACGTCCGGCGGCCGGCGGGCCGTGAGGTATGAAGGATGTCCCGACCGATCGTTCTCCAGGGAGTTTCCGCGTGACGGCAGAGCTCGACGACTACCTCGCCTCCTTCGCGGAGCCGACCGGATATCTCAACTTCGGCAGCTACGGGCCACCGTCGCGCGCGGTGGTGGAGACGATCGGCCGGCTCACGGCGGAGGCGAGCGCCGGTGTTCCCTCGTCGGGACTGCACGCGCGGGACGAGCACGCGCTCGCGGCGGTCGCGCGCCTCACCGGGTTCGACCGCGGTGCGGTGGCGCTGACGCCCAGCACGTCCTTCGGTCTTCTGCAGATCGCCTTCGGACTGCCGCGGGGCGCGGTGCTCGTCAGCAGCGCGGAGTTCCCCTCGAACCTGTACGCGTGGTGGCGGGCCCGGGACGCCGGGCTCATCACCGTGCGTACGCTGCCCGGCGTGTCCGGTGATGGGTTCGCGCCGGTGACGCCCGAACGTGTGGCGGCCTCCCTCACGCCGGACACCGTCGCGGTGGCGGTCAGCGCGGTGGACTTCCGGACCGGGTTCCGCGCCGACCTGGCGGGCATCCGCGCGGCGATCGGCGACCGCCTTCTCGTGGTCGACGGCATCCAGGGGTTCGGTGTCGTCGACCAGGACTGGACCGTGGCGGACGCGCTCGTCGTCGGGGGCCAGAAGTGGCTCAGAGCGGGGTGGGGCACGGGCTTCGTGGCACTCTCCCCACGGGGCCTCGCCCGCCTCCGGCCGGTCCTCGGCGGCTGGACCGGTGTCGAAGGCCCCTCCCGCTACGACGGCGTGCCCCACGAACCGCTCCCCGGCGCGCAGCGCTTCTCGACGACCAACGGATCACCGTTCGCGTCCGGGGCGCTCGCGGCGGCGCTCGCCCAGCTGGAGTCGGTCGGGGTCGCCACCGTCCGGCGTCGTATCGAGGAGACGGCGACCGCCTTCATCGACCGGCTCCTCACCGCGGACCTCCCGGTGCTCTCACCCGTCGCACCCCACGAGCGCGCCGGCCTCGTCGTGGTGGGCATCGCGCACGGCGCGGCCCCGACCGTCCACAAACAGCTCGACGCGGCGGGCGTGACCGCGACCGTGCACGGGGACGACCGCATACGTTTCAGCATCCACGCGACCACCACACCGGCCGCGCTCGACGCGGCCCTGACCGTGCTGGGGGCGCCCTCCTGACCCACCCCGGGCCCGCTCATCCGAAGTCCCGCAGGATGACCGTCCTCCCGGACCGGACGTCCACCTCGTGCGAGACGCCACCGGCCGTGACCCTCGTCCTGCGCCCGCCGACACTGCGGATCCTCGCCTCACGGACCTTCCCGTCACGCCAGCTCAGATCGACGACGAACCCGCCGCGCGCGCCGATGCCGGTCACCGAGCCGGACCGCGCCCAGGCGGCGGGCAGTGCGGGAAGCAGCTCGATATGGCCGGGCCGCGAGTGGAGCAGCATCTCGATCATGGCGGCCGGGGTGCCGAAGTTGGACTCGATCTGGAAGATCCCCCTGCCCTTCTCGACCTCGTAGATGTCGAAGAGGTTCATCGCGCTCCCGTTGCCGCCGTCGACGGAGGGCCGCAGGTTGTTGATGACGAGCGCGTACGCGTTGTCCGCGTGCTTCAGCCGCGCCCAGCACAGGGCGCGCCAGGCGTTCGCCCAGCCGAAGCTCTCCATGCCACGGGCGGCGAGGAGTTCGGTGGCGCCCTTCACCAGCGCCGCGGGCGAGGCGTCGGGGCGGATACGGTCGCCGGGGAACAGGCCCATCAGCGGGGAGAGATGACGATGGGTGGTCTCGCCGAGGTTGTCGGGGGACATCCACTCCTGGAGCCAACCGGTCTTCGGACTGACCTCGGGCAGGTACAGCCGTTCCTGGAGCCCGGCCACCGTCCTGGCGAACGCCGCGTCCCGGCCGAGGAGCCCGCACGCCTCCCGGTAGTTGGCGAACAGGTCGCGGACCACCTCCTGCGCGTAGGTGATGCCCTTCGTGTCCTGGGGGCCGTGCTCGGGTGACCAGTCGTTGTCGGCGACGAGGACCTCGCGCTCCTCGCCGGTCTCCGGGTCCTCGACCGTCGTGGTCACCAGCCGGGTCTCCCAGAACTCGCAGGCGCCCTTGAGCATCGGGTAGATCTTCTTCACGTGCGTGAGATCCCGCGTGTACTGGTAGTGCTCCCACAGTGAGTTGCAGAGCCAGGCGTTTCCCGGCGGGTGCCACCACCAGCCGAGTCCGCCGTAGATGTTCGTCGAGTACGCCACGGTCCAGCCGGCGACCCGGCCGGAGGAGTTGCGGAACCGGTTGCGCGGATCGTTGAAGTGGGTCCGGGTGAGCTCCGACCAGACCGGAAGCTGCGCGAGGCAGTAGTCGGTGAACGCGTCGAAGGTGCGCGAGAGGGCGGTGCGGTCGGCCAGCCAGTAGTTCATCTGGATGTTGATGTCGGTGTGGTAATCGCCCATCCAGTCCGGGTCGTTGCCGTCCAGCCACGGCCCCTGGAGAGCCACGGGCAGACCGTCCCGCGAACTGCTCACCATCAGATAGCGGCCGAACTGGAGGTAGAGCGCTTCGAGTTCGGGGTCGGGTACGTCCTGCTGCGCGCGGTGCTTCAGCCGCGCCCAGGTGTCGAGGGACCGCTGTTCGGCCGTCGAGGGGCCCAGCGAGATGCTCATCCCCGCGAACTGGTCGCGGTAGTCGGCGACATGGGTGTGCAGCAGAGCGGTGGGGGAGTGGCGTACGGCGTCCCGGACCTTGGTCCTGGCGAGCGCGGTCGGATCGAGGCCCGGGGCGCGGTAGCCCGTGGTGGAGTCGGGGGCGTAGTCCGATCCGCCGCTGATGACCACGGTCAGGTCGGCACACCGGGTGAAGACGATCCGCGAGCCGCTCGTGGTGACCGAACCGCTTCGGCTGCGCGCGGTGACGGCGGCGCCGTAGCGCAGTCCGTTCGCGAATTGCGCGCCGAGGAACAGGGTGTCGGTCCCCGCGTCCGCCGAGGTGGTCTCGCCATGGGTGCCGTCGAGCGAGAGGGTGCCGGTGTAGTGGCCGCCGCCGCGCTGCGAGAAATGGACGACGATCGCGTCGTCGGGGTGGCTGGCGAAGACGCGACGCTCGTAGGTGACGCCCGCCCGGACGTAGCCGGAGGTGACCAGGCCCTGGTCGAGGTCGAGTGCGCGGCGGAAGTCGTGGACCGCGCCGAGATCGTGGTCCGGGATGTCTACCGTCACGTGCGCCAGTTGGGTGAGACTCCCGAAGTCGGCCCGGCCATACGGGAATTGACCGTCCGCATCCAGTTCGTCATTGATCCCGCCGGTCCACATCGTGGCGTCGGAGACGAAGAGCAGTTCATGCCCCGGGTCGTTGCCGACGAGCGCTCCGAGCCGGCCGTTGCCGACGGGCAGGGCTCGTTCGAGCATGGTCGTGTCACCGGCGGGTGCGCGATACCACATGCGGGTCGTCGGGCCCTCGCCGTCGGCGAGCAGGGGGGAGACGGCCGGGCGCTTCGGCGGCGCGGTGACGGCGAAGGCGGGCAGGCCGCCGAGTGCGGAGAGGGCTCCGGCGCCGGCGGCGAGGGAGAGCACCCGACGGCGGGCGGGACCCGGGCCGTCGTCGGGGCCGGACCGCGCGGGACGGTGCGCCTGCTGGTCATGCACGGAAGAACTCCATTCCTGCGGACGGGAGGTACGCGGAGGTACGGAGCGGGGTCAGCGGCGCGGTACGTCGATCTTGTCGATGTCCGGCGCGTACCCGTCACCGCTGTCGAAGGTCACGGTGTTACGGCCCGCCTTCAGGGTGACCGGCACGCTGATCGAGTCGACCGCCGACCAGCCGCCGGTGGCAGGAAAGGCCGTCGCGACGGGTGCCCTGCCGTTGGCCGAGACACCGACCGACCGCGGATCGCGGGAGGTGTAGGCGACCTTGACCAGATAGCGGCCGGCCTTGCTGACGACCACGTCCGTGAACTGGAGCGTGCCGCCGGTGTACAGGTTGCCTACCTTCCTGGTGCCCGAGCACTCGTCGCAGCCGGCGACCGAGGCGGAGCCGGTCAGGATGTTGTCCGGCGACTCGGCTTCGTACCCGGTCGTCCTCAGGCCGGCTCCGTGCGGGGTGACGGTGAACAGCCGCGAACCGTGGGCCGGTACGGCCTCGGTGATGCCGTCCTTGTGCCGGCCGAGGTTCTCGTGGTTCCACACGTCCCGTACGGAGGCCTGGCCGGTGAAGCCGAGTGTCTGCCAGTCGGCGGTCACGGGCGAGGGCGAGTCCCCCTGGTTGAACAGCGCGACCGTGTAGCTGCCGTCGGGGTTCCCGGACGCCCAGACCTGCTCGTCGCCGACGGAGGTGACGGGCTTGGCGGGCCTCCCCGGCTGCTGGTTGATCTTCAGCACGTCGCGGTTGGTCAACAGCGACAGACCGTAGTCGTCCAGCCGGGTGAGGTCGTCCCCGCTGTACAGCGGGGACTTGGCGATCGCCCAGAGCGTCATGTAGCTCTGCCGTTCGGCCTTGGTCAGACCGCTCATGGCGGCGCTGCCGACATTGACCGCGTCCAGGTCGTTCCAGCCGCCGGGCCCGGCGTAGCGGGTCCAGCCGGGGGTGTCACGCCACCGGTCCTCGACCGAGTTCTCCCACGACACCAGGGTGTCGCAGTAGCACTCGACATCCGTGTCGACCCGCCATCCGTTGGACGTGGCCTGCCAGTCCTTGGCGTAGTCGATGTCGAGCGACCACGAGATCTCCAGGTGGACGGGGCGTCCGGTGCGCTTGATGGCCTGCTGCCAGGCGGCGACATCCGCGCGGTTGTCGTAGTTGTCACCGCTCTTGAAGGAGCCGGGGCCCACCCCGTCGAGCTTGAGGAAGTCGTACCCCCAGTCGGCGATGAGCCGGGCCTGCGAGTCGATGTACTTCTGCGCGCACGGCTTCGAGAAGTCGATCTTGTACGAGCTGTCCCAGCCGTTGGTCGTCCGCAGATCGCTGTGGACGATGTCCCCGGTGGTGCAGTCGTCGGTGTTCCAGATCCGCGGCTCGCCCCCGCCGTACGCCTCCTTCTCCAGACCCACGGGGAGGTAGATGCCGGCCTTGAGCCCCTTGCCGTGAATGCGGTCCGCGACCGCCTTCATCCCGCTCGGGAACCGCTCGGTGTCGGGCTTCTGGCGCCCGTACTCGTCGAACTCCGGCGTCCAGTCCCAGCCGCGCCACCAGCCGGCGTCGATGTTGACGTACTCGTAGCCGAACTTCTTCAGCTTCGACGCCAGGGCGTCCGTCTGCCTGTTCACATTGTCCTCGGTGAGGAAGCTGTAGTTGCCGCGGGGGTTGACCCCCGGATACGAGGTGGTCTGGAGGCTCCAACTGCTCCACCCCATGTACGGCTTCTCGGCGACGGCCGTCCCGCCGGTGGCGGCGGCCGGGGCCGTGGACACCGCGCCGGTGGCCTCGGCCCGGTCCTGGCCCTGGGCCGTCGTCGGCGCGGCGACCGCGAGACCTGCCGTGACGGCGAGGACGAGGGCGGCGCGCAGGGTTCTCGCGGCGGTGCGGGTGAGTGGGCGCATGGGAAGGGGCCTCCTGCTCTCCGGTGACGAGGGACGGTACGGGGGCGGGTCCGGCTACTTGCCCGCGCCGATCGTCAGACCGCTGATGAACTGGCGCTGGAGCGCGAAGTACACGATCAGCGTGGGAATCGCGGTCATCAGGGCGCCGGCCGCGATGAGGTTGGGATTGGTGAAGTACTGCCCTTCCAGGCTCGCGAGCGCGGAGGTGACGGGACGCTTGTCACCGGTCTCGATCAGCACGAGCGGCCAGAAGAAGTCGTTGTAGATCCAGATCGACTCCAGCGTCGCGAGCGCGGCGAACGCCGGCCGGCACAGCGGCAGCACGATCTGGAGGAACTGCCGCCAGACGGGGGCGCCGTCCACGAGCGCGGCCTCGGTGATCTCCTTGGGGATCGTCTTCATGTAGTTGCTGAGCACGAAGGTGCAGAAGCCGCACTGGTAGGCGACGTGGATGACGATGATGCCCCAGTAGGAGTTGTAGAGCAGATACGAGTCGCTCATCCAGCCGGGCAGGTTCCACTGGAGGTACAGCCGGTACAGCGGTGTGATGAGCACCTGGGCGGGGAGCAGGTTCCCCGCGGTGAACAGCATCAGCAGCGCGAGGTTCCAGCGGAAGTCGAAGCGCGAGACGTAGAAGGCGACCGCGGCGGAGAAGAACAGCGTGCCGAGGACGGCGGGCACGGTGATGAGCACCGAGTTCCAGAAGAAGTGCGCGAGACCCGACTGCGCCCAGGCGTCGGTGAAGTTCTCCAGGCTCAGACCGCTGGGCCAGGACAGATAGCCGTTCCTCGCGGTGTCCTCGTACGGCCGCAGCGAGGTGTACACCGCCCACAGCAGCGGGATCAGCCAGAGCAGGGAGACCCCGGCGAGGAAGAGGTGGCGGCCCGTCTGGGCACGGGGGCGCGACCGCTCCACGGGAGGCGCCCTGTGCGGTGGCCGTGGCGGGGCGGCCGGGGGTGTGGCGGTCGCGGTCACCGCTCCTCCTGTTCTTTGCGGAAGTTCTGTACGAGGAAGGTGCAGATGGCGGTCAGCGAGACCAGCAGCATGATCACCGCGATCGCCGAGCCGTAGCCGATGTGGCTGGTCTCGCCGACGATGTTGTCGGTGATCAGGAGGGAGAGCAGCTCCATGCCGGGCTTGCTGCCGATGCCGCCGCCGAGGACGTACACGATGTCGAAGGCGCGCAGCGACTCCATGGCCGTGACGACGAGGATGACGATGTTGACCGGTTTCAGCGCGGGGAAGACCACGCGCAGGAACGTCTGCCGGCCGCTCGCGCCGTCCAGTGCGGCGGCCTCCTTGAGCGCGGGGTCGAACCCCTTGAGCCCGGCCAGGTAGAGGATCATGATGTAGCCGGTGTGCCGCCACGCGGACGCGACGAGCACCGCCCACAGGTTGAGGTCCGGATCGCCGAGCCAGTCGATGTGGGTGCCGGGCGAGGCCGCGCCGATGATGCCGTTCAGCAGGCCGTTGTCCGGGTTGTAGATGATCTCCCAGATCAGTCCGACCACCGCGAGGGACAGCACCATGGGCAGGAAGATCGCGGTCTGGTAGATCCGGGTGAAACGAATCTTCCGGTCGAGCTGGTACGCGAGGAAGATGCCGAACGGTGTCGGCAGCAGTGCGGTGAAGAGCAGCCAGATGACGTTGTGCTGGACGGCCGGCCAGAACGGCGGGTAATTGGTGAAGATCTCGCGGTAGTTGTCCCAGCCGATCCAGTCGATCTCGGAGAGCGAGATGCCGTCCCAGCGGGTCAGGGAGAGCGCGAACGAGGCGAGCGCGGGCAGCCAGACGAGGACCAGCAGGGCCAGCAGCGGTACACCGACGATGACACCGAGGAAGAGCCGGTCGCGCAGGCCGAGCCGGCGCGGCCGGCGTCGGCGCGCCGAGGCGTCGCGCGCGGCCGGCGTGACCGGTTCCTCCGGTGCTTCGAGCGTGGACGTCATAGGGGTGGGCTTCCCTCAGGCGGAGGCGACGGGGGGCCGGGGCGGATCAGCCGGAGAAGAAGCGCCCGCGCTGGGACTCGATCTTCTTCAGCGTGGCCGCCCCGTCGTCCGGGTGGCCGAGCCACTGCGTCAGGCCGGGCAGCACGACGGTGGAGACGAACCCGGGATCGCTGTCCCGGTCGCCGAACTGGGTGATGTGTCGCGCGGCGCCGATCAGCTCGGCCGACTTCTTCTGCAGCGCGTTGTACGTGCTGGTGTCGGCCTTGCTGTGGACGGCGACATTGCTCGGGTCGACACTCAGGTAGATGCTCTCCGCCTCGGCGCTGCCGAGGAATTCGAGGAACTTCCGCGCGCCTTCGGGGTTCTTGGGTCTGCGGCTGAGCATGAATCCGTCGGTCGGCGCCTCGACGCTGTCCCTGCCGTGCGCCGGGTCGATCTCCGGGAAGGGGAAGAAGTCGATGTCCTCGCGCAGCGCCTCGTCGGTGACCTGCTGGCCGAGGAAGAGTCCGATGACGGCCATGCCGGACTTCTTGTCGAACAGCGACTGCGCCGCGTCCTGCCAGGAACGCCCGCCGCCGCCCGGCTGGTGGTACGGGGCGAGTTCCCGCCACAGGTCGAGGACGGTGCTCACGCGCCGGTCGCTCCAGGCCACGCCGCCGCGCATCAGATCCATGTGGAAGTCGTAGCCGTTGGCCCGCAGGTTCAGATAGTCGAAGGCGCCGAGGACGGACCAGCTGTCGCCGCCGCCGTAGCCGGCGGCGATCGGGGAGAGCCCGTCCTTCTTCATCTTCTTGGCCAGCGCGACGAACTGCGCCCAGGTGGCCGGCGCCGTGTAGCCACGCTCCTCGAAGACGCTCTTCCGGTAGAAGACCGCCCATGGGTAGTTGTACAGCGGAACGAAGTAGTACGTGCCGTCCGTGCCCCGGGAGAGCTGCTTGGCCGCCTCGCTGAAGCCGGAGCCGATGGTCTCCCACACGTCGTCGACCGGACCGGCCAGCTTCTTCTCCGCGAAGTACCGCATGCGGTAGCCCGCGAACCAGGTGAAGGTGTCGTCCGGGGTGCCCTGGAGATAGCTGGAGATGCTTTTCTGGAAGGTGTCGTGGTCGACCGTGTTGGTCTTGGCCTTCAGCCCGGTCTTCTCGGTGAAGGCCCTGGTCACGGCCGCGTAGGCCTTCTTGGGGGTGGCGTCGGCGCCGTTGGAGCCAAAGGTCACGGACTTCGGATCGGCGGCGGGAGGGCCGCCTCCGCACGCCGCCAGGGCGGGCCCGGCGAGGGCGGCGGCGCCCACTCCCATCAGTCCGCCCAGGACGCCGCGTCGTCTCGGACCAGCGGTGGCGGGTGTGCGGCTCTGCTGCGTCATCGCTTCTCCCGGAAGGTGTCTGACCCTGTGAAGGCCTGGATCGCGGTGGCCGCGGCCCCGCGCGCCCACTCCTCGAACGGCAGCGGACGGATGATCACGTCGCACTGATCGGCGGTGCTGAAAGCGGTCGTGGAGAACGCTTCCTTGATCTGGGCGGCGAACAGGTCGTACGCCGCGAGTCCCTCGCCCGAGATGATCACGCGCTCGGGGCCGAGCAGATTGACCACCGTGCCGATCGCCCGGCCGATCGCCGCGCCCGCGTCCGCGTATGCCGCGCGGGCCTCCGGGCTTCCGCCGTGCGCCAGTTGGAGTGCCTGCGCGGGGCCGGCCGGGGACTCGCCCGTGTCGCGCCGGATACGGCGCACGATGGCCGAGTCGGAGGCGATCGCCTCAACACAGCCGTGGTTGCCGCAGTGGCACAGCGGTCCTCGCGGATCGATGGACAGATGGCCGATCTCACCGGCCGCGCCGTGCGCCCCGGCGACCACCCGCCCGTTGACCACCAGGCCGCAGCCGATCCCGGCGCCGACGGTGATCAGGGCGAAGTCGGTGAGTCCCACTCCGGCACCGAACCACTGCTCGGCGACCGTCAGCGCCCGGACGTCGTTGTCCACGGTGGTGGGCAACCCGGTCGCCGCCGCCGTGAGTTCGGCGAGGGCGATGTCACGCCAGTCGAGGAACGGCGAGTAACGGACCACTCCGGCCGCCCGGTCCACATCGCCGGAGACGGCGACCGCGAGGCCCCGCACCCGCACTCCGAACCCCTCGGCCTCCGTCTCCAATTCTCCCGCCAGTTCCGCGATCACGGCGATCACGGCACCGGGCGCACGGTCGGTGAGCGCCACGTGGCGGGCCAGCCGGATCCGGCAGCACAGGTCCGCGAGGACCGCGATCACCTCGTCGGCCGTCACCTTCACCCCGATGAACAGGGCCCGGCCGCCGTCCACCCGCACCGGGTTGGCGGGCCGGCCGACGGCGGGCGGGGCGCTGTCGTCGGCGGCCTCGACGAAGTACCCGGCCGCCAAAAGCGGGCGTACGGCCTTGGTCACGGCGGCCGACGAGAGGCCGGTGCGCCGGGAGAGCTCCACACGGGAGAGCGGGCCTTGCGAGAGCACGGTGGTGAACACCAAGGAGGCGGCGGGGGTGGCCGCGGGGAAGGCCTCCACCTGGTCGGTCGTCGGCATGGCCGGAAACGTAGGTGAGTTAATTTCCTCTGTCAATAAAAAAAGCAGGAGTCCTCGGAAACGAAAGTTGATCAGGCTCGCATCATGCAAAGACTGCTCCCGTAGCCGTACTTGACAAGAAATCAGCGGGTGGATTGGCTGCCAGCCGTCACGCTGCCGCCCCCGAACGTGAGGATCTCCATGCCCCACATCTCCTACGCCCCGGACGCCGGCCTGTGGTTGCTCACCACCCCGCACACCTCGTACGCGGTGCGGACCGACCGCAGCGGAGCACCCTGCCATGTGGCGTGGGGCGGCAGGCTGACCCTGGACGAGGCACGGGAGATCGCGGCCCGCCCGCACCCGGTGGACCGCGAGGCCAACAGCTTCGAGGGCCGGCCGCCGGTCGGCGAGGAACTGCCCGTCGACGGCGGCGCCCGCTACGGGGTGCCCTCCCTCCAGGTCCGCTTCGTCGACGGCACCCGCGCCCTCGAATGGGAGCCCGTCGGCCATGAAATCCGCGAAAGACCCGACGGGGCAGGCGAGTTGGACCTCGTCTTCCGCGATCGGCACTACCCGCTCTCCATCGTCCTGCACTACCGCGTCCACCACGACAGCGACGTGATCGAGCGCTGGACCTCCCTGCGCAACACCGGCGCCGACGACATCGTCCTGCTGCGCGCCGACGCGGCGGCCTGGACCCTGCCGCCGCGCGCCGACTACCGGCTCAGCCATGTCACCGGGGAGTGGGCCGCCGAGACCCAGCTCCGCCGCGAGACACTGCCGTTCGGTGAGACCGTGCTGACCAGCAGACGCGGGATCTCCAGCCACCACCTGAACCCGTGGGTCATGCTGGACGACGGCGGGGCGAGCGAGGACCACGGCCAGGTGTGGAGCGCCGCCCTCGCCTGGAGCGGCAGTTGGCGCGTCACCGTCCAGCGCACCTCCGACGGCCGGGCCGGCTTCACCGGCGGCGCGGGACACGACGCGGCGACGACCCTGCGCCTGGGGCCCGGGGAGACCCACACCACGCCGCGCTTCGCCGGACTCCACACCCGGGGCGGCTTCGGCGCGGCGAGCCGCGCCTGGCACGCGTACACCCGTGCCCACGTCCTGCCGCACCCCGACGAGATACGCCCCGTGCTCTACAACTCCTGGGAGGCCACCGGCTTCGACATCGACGAGAAGCGCCAGATGGACCTCGCGGCGCGCGCCGCCGAGCTGGGGGCCGAGCTGTACGTCATGGACGACGGCTGGTTCGGCGCCCGGCGCGGCGACCGGGCCGGACTCGGCGACTGGACACCGTCCCCCGACCGGTTCCCGCGGGGCCTCGCGCCGCTCGCCGACGAGGTGCACCGCCTCGGCATGCTCTTCGGCCTCTGGGTCGAACCGGAGATGGTCAACGCCGACAGCGACCTCTACCGCGCGCACCCCGACTGGGTCCTGCACTTCCCGCACCGTACGCGGACCGAGCTGCGCAACCAGCTCGTGCTGAACTTCGCCCGGGACGACGTCGCCGAGTGGGCGTACGCGTGGCTCACCGCACTGGTCGCGGACCATGGTGTCGATTTCCTCAAGTGGGACATGAACCGGCCGTTCAGCGAGGCGGGTCCGTCCGGGCCCGACGGTGACGACCGGCTCTGGAGCACCTATGTGCGCAACCTCTACCGCGTCATCGACCGGCTGCGCGCCGACCATCCCCGGCTGCGCGTCGAGGCGTGCAGTGGCGGCGGCGGACGCGTGGACCTCGGCATCCTGTCCCGTACGGACCAGGCGTGGCCGTCCGACAACACCGACGCGGCCGACCGCATCGCCATCCAGCACGGCTACAGTCAGCTCTACCCGGCGTCCACGATGGCCGCGTGGGTCACCGACGTACCCAATGAACTCACCTCGCGCTCCGTGCCGTTGGCCTTCCGCTTCCATGTGGCGACGGCCGGGGTGCTCGGCGTCGGCGGTGACCTCACCCGCTGGTCGGACGAGGAGATCGCCGAGGGCGCCGCGTTCGTCGACGCGTACAAGCGGGTCCGTCATCTGGTCCAGCACGGCGTGCAGTACCGGCTGCGGGCGCCGGTGGACGACGGGCCCAGCGTCGTGCAGTACGCCTCCGCCGACCGGGCGGAAACCCTGGTGCTCGCCTGGCGGCGGACGCCCCGCCGGGGGCGGCCGGAGCTGCCCGTCCACCTCGCCGGCCTCGACCCGGCGGCGGTCTACCGGGACATGACGACCGGGGTCGCGCACCACGCGAGGGTACTGATGGAGCACGGACTGCCACTGGAGCTGCCGGCGGGGGACTGGGCGAGCACGGCGGTCCATCTGAAGCGGGTGTCATGACACCCATCAGGAACGCACAGATTCCGACAGGATCATTGATTCGTTTGTGATCGAGTCCTAGGGTGAGGCTGACCCGGTGACCTCACCGTCATCTCCCGTGTCATCTGACGCAGCATCAAGTTCCTTACGCACACGCCGTATTCGAGCCTTGATCAGGAACGTGGTTTCCCGTTCGCTCCGAGGAAGGTCACGGACATGCCGCACCCGCACGTGTCTCCCACGGCCGTCAGCCGCCGTCGTCTCCTTGAGGGCGGAGCCGCCGTCCTCGGCGCGCTCGCCCTGTCCACGTCGCCCGTACCGTCCTACGCGGCCGGCCGGCGCGAGGCGGTCGCCGGGACCCCGGAGTGGAACGGCCGTATCAACGTCTTCCGGCTGGGAGCCGAGCCGGCGCACACCACCCTGATGCCGTACGCGACCCTCGGCCAGGCGCTGGCCGCCGACCGCACCCGGTCGCCGTACCGGCTCACGCTGGACGGCACGTGGAAGTTCGCCTACGCCGACCGCCCCGACGACCGGGACGCCGACTTCCACCGCACCGACCTCGACGACACCTCCTGGGACAGCGTCCCCGTCCCCTCCGTGTGGCAGCTGCACGGCTACGACTTCCCGATCTACGTCAACATCACATACCCGTGGTGGGGCGCCAACGGCCGGGGCGAGGAGGCACAGCCACCGGCCGCCCCCACCCGCTACAACCCCGTCGGCCAGTACCGCCGCACCTTCACGGTCCCGCGCGACTGGGCGGGACGGCGCACCTTCCTGCACTTCGAGGGAGTGAAGTCCGCCCACTACGTCTGGATCAACGGCGAGCTGGTCGGCTACCACGAGGACTCCTACGATCCCGCCGAGTACGACATCACCCGGCACCTCAAGCCGGGCACCAACCAGATCGCGGTCGAGGTCTACCGCTACTCCGACGGCGACTGGCTGGAGGACCAGGACATGATCAGGCTGAGCGGTATCTTCCGCTCGGTCTACCTGTACTCCACACCCGCCGTGCATCTGCGCGACTTCAAGCTCGACACCCCGCTGAGCGACGACTGCACGGCGGCCGAGCTGTCGGTCACCGCCAGCGTGCGCGACTACGGAGGCGAGGGCGCCGGCCGGTACGCGGTCGAGACCCAGCTGTACGACGCAGGCGGGCACCCGGTCTGGAGCCGGCCGCTCCAGCAGACCGTCACGCTCGACGCCGGCGAGGAGACGACCGTACAGGCCGCGAAGGCCGTGCCCACGCCGCGCCTCTGGTCGGCCGAGCATCCGCACCTCTACACCGCCGTGCTGCGCCTGCGGGATCCGGCGGGCAAGGTGGTCGAGACCCTCTCCCACCGGGTCGGCCTGCGCGAGTTCGCGCTCAGGGACGGGCTGATGCGCATCAACGGCAAGCCGGTCTCCTTCCGGGGCACCAACCGGCACGAGATGCACCCGACCCACGGCTCGGCGCTCACCCGCGCCGACATGGTCGAGGACATCGGCGTCATCAAGCGGCTGAACATCAACACCGTCCGTACCTCGCACTACCCCAACAACCCGCTGTGGCTGGAACTCGCCGACGAGTACGGCCTGTACCTCGTCGACGAGACCAACCTGGAGACCCACGGCATCCGCGGCGACTACCCCGGCAACCACGCCGAGTGGACCGAGGCGTGCGTGGCCCGCGCCCAGAACATGGTCCACCGCGACAAGAACCACGCGTCCGTGGTCATCTGGTCGCTCGGCAACGAGGCGGGCGGCGGCAGCACCTTCACCGCCATGTACGACTGGATCCGCTCCTACGACACCACCCGAGTCATCCAGTACGAGGGCGACGACCGCCCGGGCATCAGCGACATCCGCTCCGAGATGTACGACAGTCCCTCCCGCGTCGAGGCCCGGGCGAAGGACACGGGCGACACCCGGCCGTACGTCATGATCGAGTACTCCCACGCGATGGGGAACTCCAGCGGCAACTTCAAGAAGTACTGGGACCTCGTCCGCCGCTACGACGTGCTCCAGGGCGGCTGGATCTGGGACTTCGTCGACCAGGCCCTGAGCTGGCCCACCCCCACGCGCAAGCTGCTCACCGAGTCCGGGCCCGCCGCCCTGAACGGCGAGCTCGTCGCCCCCAGCGGCACCTTCGCCCGCGCCACGGGAGTCTCGGGCGGCACCGTCTTCGCCCGGGACGCGAGCCTCGACCTCACGGGCTCGCTCACGCTGGAGGCATGGGTCACCCCGGGCGTCACCGGCTATCACCAGCCGATCATCGCCAAGGGCGACACCCACTACGCCCTGAAGCAGTCCGGCCGGACCCTGGAGTTCTTCATCCACGACGGCGGCCAGTGGGTCACCGCGAGCTGGCCGCTGCCGGACGACTGGACCGGCCGCGAGCACCATGTGGCGGGCGTCTTCGACGCCGGGGCCGGCACCCTGAGCCTCCACGTCGACGGCGCGGTCCGGGCCACCCGGACCGCCCCCCGGGGCCCCGCCGTCAACACCGCGCCGCTGGTGCTGGCCACCGACGTCGACAACCCGACCCGCGAGTTCAGCGGCACCATCCGCCGGGCGCGTGTGTACGCGCGGGCGCTGAGCGCCACCGAACTGGCCTCGGGCAGCCGCGGCCCCCGAGACGAGGGCGTACGGTTCTGGTTCGACGCCGCCACCGTCGGCCTCACCGAGAAGCGGCCCCGCGACAGGACGTTCCTCGCCTACGGCGGCGACTGGGGCGACAACCCCAACGACGGGGCGTTCTCCGGGGACGGCATCGTCACCGCCGACCGTGGCAGCACCGGCAAGGCCGTCGAGGTCAAGCAGATCTACCAGGCGATCAACGCCGCGCCCGTCGGCGGGGACACCGTCACCTCCGGCCGGGTCACCCTCACCAACGAGCACCTCTTCACCAACCTCCGGGAGTTCGACGGCCGTTGGTCCTTGGTCGCCGACGGCAAGGTCGTCCAGCGCGGCAGGCTGAGCCGCGACCAGCTGGACGTCGCTCCGCTCACCAGCAAGGACATCACGGTCCCCGTCAAGGTCCCGGCGAGACCGGCGCCCGGCACGGAGTACTTCCTGCAGCTCTCCTTCACCACCAAGGAGCCGGCCAAGTGGGCCGAGGCCGGGTTCGAGACGGCCAAGCAGCAACTGCCCGTCGCCGCGAGCAGTCCGGCCGTGACACCGGTGGCGCTGGAGACCGTACCGGCTCTGCGCCACGAGGACGGCGAGAAGACCGTCACCGTCACGGGAAGAGGCTTCTCCGTCACCGTCGACAAGGGCACCGGCACCATCACCTCGTACGAGGCCCGAGGCCTCCGGCTGATCACCTCGGGCCCCGTGCCGAACTTCTGGCGGGCGCCCACCGACAACGACCGGGGCAACGGCCAGCACACCCGCAACCAGACCTGGCGCGACGCCGGCTCCCTGCGCGAGGTCACGGCCGTCGATGTCCGCGCACTGCGGGACAAGGCCGTCGAGATCAAGGTCAGCGGCACACTGCCGACGACCGTGGAGTCGACGTACACCACCACGTACACGGTCTTCGGCAACGGCGAGATCAAGGTCGACCACACCCTGCACCCGGGTGCGTCGAGCCTGCCCTACCTCCCCGAGGTCGGCACCCTGCTGTTCCTGCCGAAGCACCTGGACCGCCTGCACTACTACGGCCGCGGCCCCGAGGAGAACATGTGGGACCGCAACAACGGCACCGATGTGGGCCTGTACTCGGGCACCGTCGCCGGGCAGTGGACCTCCTACCTGCGCCCGCAGGAGAACGGCAACAAGACCGACGTCCGCTGGGCCGCGCTGACCGGACGTGACGGTGCCGGCCTGCTCGTCTCCGGCGAACCGCTCCTGGAGGTCAACGCCTCGCACTTCACCCCGGAGGACCTGTCGGGCGGAGTGCGCCACGACTACCAGCTCACCCCGCGCGACGCGGTCGTCCTGCGCCTGAACCATCGTCAGATGGGTGTGGGCGGCGACAACAGCTGGGGCGCCCACACCCACGACGAGTACAAGCTCCTCGCCGACCGCGACTACTCCTACACCTACCGGCTGCGCCCCCTCACCGACGTCGGAGAGGCGACGGCGGCGACGCGCCGGCCGACGGCGGGGGAGTTCGCGTAGAAGCCGGATACATCGGCCGACTGGCGGCCTTCTGAGTCGAGAGATAGAGAGAGATCCCGCTTCACCTGCGGATTTGCCGACGCCGGAATTCCGATACGTCGGAGGTCTTCCCCTGTCGCCGTAAGGAGCTGCACCATGCCAGGAGGTGCACCACCTGACATGGGAGGCGTATACGTGACCCCGACGACAGGGAACGGGATCTCTCGCAGAGGCGCGATCGGCACGGCGGCCGCCGTCGCGGCCGCCGGCTGGTCGGCCGGGTCCGGTGCCGTCCTGGCGGCGCCCCGGGACTCCGCCGGAGCGCGTAGTGTGCACGAACGGGTGGTCAGGGCCGCCGCCCCGCGATGGCGGCGGATGCCCGGCGACTGGAAGGACGGCCCCTTCCTCGGCAACGGCCTGCTCGGCGCCCAGGTCTACCGGGGCGCGACGCCCAACTCGGTGAAAGTCATGGTCAGTCACGGCCAGGTGCAGGACCAGCGGCCGCAGTGGCGCGCCCCCTACGGCTTCTCCCGCCTGCCCATCGGCCACTTCGACCTCACGCTCGCCGGCGAGGTGACCGGTGTCGACTGGACCCTGGACCTCTGGGACGCCGAACTGCGCGGCACCATCACCACGACCCGGGGCTGCGTCCGCTTCTCGATGCTGGTGCACAACACCCGTACCGCGCTGCTGATCTCCACCCGGCCCAGCGCCGGCGAGGAGGCCGCGGCCTGGTCGTTCACCTGGCTGCCCGCGACCTCGCCGCGCACCAAGGACAAACCCGCCGACTACACCGGCAACCCCGACCCCCGCACCGGCTCCGCGCGGGGGACCGGATACGTGGAACAGCCGCTGATCGTGGGCGGCGGCTGGACCACCGCCTGGCGTGAACGGCGCGCCGGCACCGCCAGGCTGCTCGCCGCGCACATCGTCTACCGCTTCCCCGACGACCTGTCGGGCACGACCGAGTCGGCCCTCTCCGAAGTGGCCCGCACCCTGGCCGTGGACCCGGACCGGCTGGTGCGCGAACACCGCGACTGGTGGCACCGCTTCTACCGGCGCAGCCTGCTGTCGTTACCCGACAAACGCATCCAGGACTTCTACTGGATCCAGCTCTACAAGGCCGCCTGTGCCACCCGGGCCGGCGGACCCTCGATGTCCGAGTGGGGGCCCTGGTACCCGGAGACCGGCGGCAGTTGGACCGCGGTCTGGTGGAACCTCAACGTGCAGATCGCCACCTGGCTGATCCAGGGCTCCAACCACCCCGAACTCGACTCCGTCACCTCCACGTTCAAGGACTTCGAGAAGCACCTGCCGGTCTCCGTCCCTCCGGAGTACCGGGACGGCCGCACCTACGCCCTGGCCCACCCCTCGGACTGGACGCTGCGGCCCGGCGCCAAGACCGTCGGCATCCCCGGCACCTCCACCAAGACCGACAACAACGGCAACCTCATCTGGGCCCTGCACAACATCTGGCTCAGCCACCGCCACACCATGGACATCAGGATCGTGCGCGACGTCCTCCACCCGATCCTCGTCAACGCGGTGAACTTCTACGACCACTTCCTGTACGAGGGCGGCGACGGACGCCTTCACCTGCCGCTCACCCGGTCACCCGAGTGGGCGGACGCCACCGACTGCACCTACGACCTCTCCCTGCTCCGCTGGGGCTGCGCCACCCTCCTCGACTGCCTGACCGTGCTCCGTACGGACCACCCGCGCGCCGGCCGCTGGCGCGAGATCCTCACACGGCTCGTCGACTACCCGCGTGACACGACGGGCATCATCATCGGCGCCGGAAAGCCGCTCACCGAATCCCACCGGCACTTCTCGCACATGCTGTGGCTGTACCCCCTGCACGAGCTGACCTGGGACCGGCCCGCCGACCGGGACATCATGCGGACCACGTTCGACCACTGGGTCAAGGACCGTGGCCTGTGGGCGGGTTACAGCTACGCCGTCGCCTCGGTCATGGCGTCCCTGATGGAACGGCCGGAAGAGGCCCTGGACTTCCTGACGTACTTCACCGACGGCAATGTCGTCCACCAGAACTGGGGCGCCCGGCTGACCCCGAACACCATGTACGTCGAGGACGGCAACCTCGGCACGGAAAGCCCGCTGGCGGCGGCCCAGTCGGTCCTGGAGATGGCCGTGCAGAGCCATGGCGGCGTCGTCCGGGTCTTCCCCTCGGTGTCGTCACGCTGGCCCGACCTCTCCTTCCAGTCCCTGCGCACGCAGGGCGCGTTCCTCGTCGACGCGGACCGGTCGGACGGCCGGACCCGATGGGTACGGGTCCACAGCGAGGCCGGCGCACCCCTCGTCCTCGACCACGGCATCGACGGCGCCGTCGACGTACGGGACGAGCGGGGCCGTCGGCTGCGCCACCGGGAGACGGCGCCCGGCCGGGTCGAGATCGCGCTCGGCCGGGCGGGGACCGCCGTGGTCAGCCCCCGCGGCACCCGCCCGGACCTGGGGCCACGTGACGTACCCGCCATCGGTGAGGCCAGGCCCTGGGGGCTGCCGGACTGAGTCCCGGCGCCCGCGACGGCTCGTACGGCCCCGGTACGGCCCCTCCGTCGAAAGGACTCCGCACCCCATGTCGCGCATCACCGCGGTCGACGTCTTCCCCGTGGCCGTACCCTTCGCCCGGCGGTTCGTGCTCGGCAGTGGCACCGTCGGCACCCCGGACCGGGCGGGTCCGGTGATTTTCGTCCGGCTGACCACCGAGGACGGGATCGTCGGCTGGGGCGAGCAGCGGGCCCTGCCGAGCTGGAGCTACGAGACCGCCGAGACGATCGCCGTGGTCATCAAGCGGCATCTCGCCCCCATTCTGCTCCAACTCAGCCCGTTCGACGTGGAGTTGTTCCACGCACGGGCGAACCGCCGACTCGGTCCCTCGGTCTCCGACGGCTTTCCGTTCGCTCGGGCGGCCGTCGACATCGCCCTGCACGACGCGGCGGGCAAACTGGCGGGGCTGCCCGTGCACGCCCTGTTGGGAGGCAAGTTGCGCGACACCGTGCCGCTCTGCTCGGCCATCGGGGTGGGGGAGCCGTCCGCGGTGCGCGAGCACGCGCGGGCCTCCGCCCACTACCCGGCGTTCAAGGTGAAGATCGGCGGCGACCCGGACGCCGACGCCGCGGCCGTCAGGGCCGTCGCCGATGTCGCCGGGGGCAAGCCCATCTGGCTGGACGCCAACCAGTCCTACCGGCCGAGCGCGCTCAGGCACCTGCTGCGCGCTCTGCACGGCATACCGGGGATCCACTGTGTGGAACAGCCCGTGCCGAGCACCGACCTCCTCGGCCTGCGGCGGCTGCGGAGCATGATCGACCTGCCGGTCGCCGTCGACGAGGGCAGCTTCACCGCCCGGGACCTGGCGCGCGTCATGCGCCTCGACGCCGCGGATCTCGTGGTCCTCAAGATCTGCAAGTCCGGCGGCATCCGCAACGCCCTGAAGACCGCCCAGGTCGCCCTGGCCGGCGGCCTGGAGGTGCTCGGCAGCGGCCTGACCGACTGCGGCATCGGCTTCGCGGCGGCGCTGCACCTGTTCAGCCAATTGGAACTGGCCCTGCCGGCCGAACTGAACGGACCCGAGCTGCTGTCCGGCCTCTACGTCGACAAGCTGGACATCGTCTCGGCCGTCGCGACCGTCCCCACCGCTCCAGGCCTCGGTGTCGAGGTCGACGAGGAACGCATCCGCGCCGAGTCGACGGACCTGGCCTTCGCCTGACCCCGTACCGCCCCGCGACCGGTGCGGGGCGGTACGGCCCTACGCCGGTGCTCCGAGGAACCCGGTCACCAGACGGCGGGCGTAGGCGGCGTCGAGCCGGTCGGGGCGGAAGAGGACGCGGTACATGACGGGGGCGACGACGCGGTCGAGTACCGTCCCGACGTCGGGTGTGTCCTCGCCGCGGCCGGCCGCGCGGGCGAGGATGATGTCGATCTGCTCGGCCGCGTAGGCCGAGCACTGACCGGCGTTGCCGCCGTCCGGGTCGCCGAGCAGGGCGTCACGGATGTAGGCGCGGCCCGAGGGGGAGGCCATCTCCTCCAGGAACTGCTCGGCCCAGGCCCCGAGATCGGAGCCCAGGTCCCCCGTGTCCTCGGGCGGCGTCTCGGGCCGCAGGCGTTCGACCGCGACGTCCGACAGCAACTCCTGCAGATCGCCCCAGCGGCGGTAGACCGTGGAGGGGGTGACACCGGCGCGGCCGGCGATCAGGGGCACCGTCAGCGCCTCCCGGCCCACCTCCGACTCCAGTTCCCGTACGGCGGCGTGCACCGACGCCTGCACCCGGGCGCTGCGCCCGCCGGGGCGCGCCATTGGTCTGGGACTCATACAGTCAGCTTAACGCAATTTCATTGCTTCAAGAGGCCGTCGCGCCGAGGCGTGCCTGCTCGTACGCGTGACCCGCCCGCAGCAGCGCGGCCTCACCGAGGGGCCGGCCGAGCAGTTGCATACCGATCGGCAGGCTCGCCGTGTCGTAGCCGACGGGCAGGGACAGCGCGGGCACGCCGGTGATGTTGGCGGGGGCCGAGAGGCGTACGTAGGCGTCGGAGACGCCCTCGGTGGTGCCGTCGGGCCAGGTGATGGCGGACTGGCCGGTCTCCACCGCGGTCGCCGGGACCGTGGGGGCGGCGATCATGTCGACCTCCTTCAGCAGCTCCGCCCAGGCCTGCCGCATGAGGGTGCGGGCGCGCTGGGCGCGCAGATAGTCCCCGGTGGGCAGGAGTTCGCCGGCTTCGAGGAGGACGCGTACGTCCGCCTGGTAGAGCTCGGGGACCGCGCGCAGGGTGCGCTCGTGGTAGGCGGTGGCCTCGGGGACCATCAGGCCCCAGTGGGTGGCCTGGAGGTAGCGCGTCATGGGGATCTCGACCTCGACGAGGCGTGCGCCGAGGCTCCGGAGCTGGTCGACGGCGCTCCGGACGGCGGCCTCGACCTCGGGGTCGATGTGGTCGAAGTAGAAGGTGCGCGGCACACCGATCCGCAGCCCGGTCAGGTCCGTCCCCGCGCCCGGCCGGTAGGCGGAGGTGTCGGGCGTGGCCAGGGAGGCGGGGTCGCGGGGGTCGTGGCCGGCCAGGGCGGCGAGGACCAGGGCCGCGTCCTCGACGGTGCGGGTGATCGGCCCGACGTGGTCCAGCGACCAGGACAGGGACGTGATGCCGTGGCGGGGGACGAGGCCGTAGGTCGGCTTGAGGCCGACGACGCCGTTGAGCGCGGCGGGCACCCGGATCGATCCGCCGGTGTCGGTGCCGAGGGCGAAGGTCGCGCCGCCCGCGGCGACGGCGACGGCGGACCCGCCGCTGGAGCCGCCGGCGATCCGGTTCCGGTCCCGGGCGTTGCTGGTCTGCGGGGTGATCAGACCGTAGGCGAACTCGTGTGTGTGGGTCTTGCCGACCAGGATCGCGCCGGCCGCGGACAGCCGGGCGGCGACCGTGCTGTCGGCCCGCGCGCGGTGCTCCGCGCGGACCCGGGAGCTGGCCGTGGTGGCCGTGCCGGCGACATCGATCAGGTCCTTCAGCCCCATGGGGATGCCGTGCAGCGGGCCACGCGCGCGGCCCGCCGCGATGTCGCGTTCGGCCGCGCGCGCGGCCGTACGGGCCTGCTCCGCGGTGACGGTGACATAGGCCCCCAGGAGTGGCTCCACCTCCTCGACCCGGTCGAGGACGGAGTCCACCAGCTCGACGGGGGAGAGCCTCCGCTCCCGGATCGCGTCGGCGGCCGCGGCGAGGGACAGTTCATACGGTTGCATCGGGCTTCTCCTCCTCCGCGCGGTAGGCGGCGGCCGGTGGTGTGTCGGCGAAGTCCAGTTCGCGCAGGACCGCGACGACGGAGTGGATGTGGTTGACGGTGGCGGCCACCGCGGCGTGGCGGTCGGCCGGCAGGGGGAGCCCGGCGCGGCCGGCCCAGCGGGCCGCTTCCGGTGGTGTGAGGTCTTCGGCGGACATGGGTGTCCTCTCCTGTATCTGCCGGGGGCGAAGGATTCCGCTGCAAAAGCTAACAGTTTGCGTTAATGCACTCTAGGTTCTACGGTGCCTTAACGCAAACAGGTTGCGTTTGGCGTAGAGGTCCCTGCCCGGCGTCACACCGGGCCGCCCCCGCACCACAGCCCGGCGCGCCCCTCACGCCGCCCATCGGCACGGCGTATTTCGTCCCACATTCCTCAGGAAACGAGCGACCATGAACCCCTCACCGGCCCACGGGGCCACCGCCCTCCCTTCCTGGACGGTGGGCGACGTCACCGTCCACCGCATCGACGAGGTCCTCCTGCCGCCCGCCGTCGGCCCCTGGCTGCTGCCCGACGCCACCAGGGAGGTCGTCGACTGGCACGATTGGCTGCGCCCCGACTTCGCCGACCGGGACGGCGCCCTGCGCATCGACAGCCACAGTTTCGCCTTCACCGTCGGCGGGCTGCGGGTGCTGGTCGACACCGGCATCGGCAACGGCAAGACACGGGCCAACCCCGCCTGGCACGACCTGCGAACCGACTACGTCGAGCGCCTCACGGCCGCCGGGTACGCCCCGGAGAGCGTCGACCTGGTGATCCTCACCCACCTGCACACCGACCACGTCGGCTGGAACACACGGTGGGTGGACGGCGCCTGGGTCCCCACCTTCCCCCACGCCCGCCACGTCACCTCCCGCGTCGAGCGGGAGTTCTGGGCCGGCCACGCCATGGACGAGCCGCGCCGGCAGATGTTCCGCGACTCCGTGCTCCCGGTCGAGGAGGCGGGACTGCTCGACCTCGTCGACGTACCCGCCGAGGGCGTCGAGACGGCCCCCGGGCTGCGCCTGATCAGCACCCCCGGACACACTCCCGGTCACATCTCCGTCAAGCTGATCAGCCAGGGGGAGACCCTGCTGGTCACCGGGGACTGCGTCCACCACCCGGTCCAGCTCGCCCACCCCTCCATCGGTGCGTGCGTCGACATCGATCCGGAGCGGTCCGAGGCCTCGCGCCGCGAGCTGCTCGGCTCGGTCGCCGACACCGACACCCTCGTGCTGGGCACCCACTTCCCGCCGCCCACCGCCGGCCGCGTGGTCACGTACGGGGACGCCTACCGGCTCGTGCCCGTTCCCCCGGCCCCGCGGGCGGTCACCCGCTGACCCCACCCGCACGGACGCGGACGACCCCGCTCACACCGCGGGGTCTCAGGGGTGCGGAGTCCGGCCGTCCGCGCCGACCGTGTCCGGGCCCCAGCTCGCCAGGAGGCGCAGCGCCTCCGCCGCCGCGGAGCCCGGCTCCGCGTGGTACACGCACAGGAACTGTTCGTGGTCGTCCGCGAGATGCATCGTCTCGTACGCGAGGGTGAGATCGCCGACCAGCGGATGCCGCATCCGCTTCACGCCGTGGCCCTTCTCCTTCACGTCGTGCGTGGCCCACAGCCGCCGGAACTCGTCGCTCTTGACGGAGAGTTCACCCACGAGTGCCGACAGGTCGGGGTCCTGCGGATGCTGGCCCGCGTACAGCCGCAGATAGCTGACGATGTCGGACGCCTTGGAGTCCCAGTCCAGGAACAGCTCACGGTAGTCGGGGGAGAGGAAGGTCAGCCGCGCCCAGTTGCGCTCCCCGGGCGGCAGCTTGCCCCAGTCGCCGAACAACGCCGCCGCGCTGCGGTTCCAGGCGAGGATGTCCGAGCGCGCCCCGCTGATGTACGCGGGCACACCCTCCAGCGACTCCAGCAGCTGCTGCAGCGCCACCCGCACCTGCTGCCGCCTGGCCACCCGGTACTTCCTGCGCTGCTGCTTCGGCTTGGCGAGGTGGGTGAGGTGTGCGTGCTCGGCGTCGGTCAGGCGCAGGGCGCGGGCGATGGCGTCGAGCACCTCCGCCGACACATTGCGCCCGTTGCCCTGCTCCAGGCGTGTGTAGTACGCCACCGAGACCCCGGCCAGCTGCGCCAGCTCCTCGCGCCGCAGCCCCGGTACCCGCCGGTGCCGCCCGTGCGAGGGGAGCCCCACGTCCTCCGGCTTGAGCCGGGCCCGCCGGGTGCGCAGGAACTCGCTGAGCCCGGCCCGGCCGTCGAGGCCGTCGGGGAGGGGCGCCTGTCCGTCGGCCGTGGCGGGGATGTTGTCCATGCCTTCCAGTATTCCCCTTCGTACGACCAGGTTCCTGACCCCGCCAGTAGTAGGACCACTGGACATACGCAAAGCTGTGACCTGGGTGAACAGAGTGTGCTGAGGCACTCTGGGGACATGAACACATCTGTTGCCGCATACGCCGCTCCCAGTGCCAAGGCCCCGCTGGAGCGCACCACCATCGAGCGCCGCGCGGTCGGCGAGTTCGACGTTCTGATCGACATCAAGTTCGCCGGCATCTGCCACTCCGACATCCACCAGGCCCGTGAGGGCTGGGGCGAGGCCATCTTCCCGATGGTGCCCGGCCACGAGATCGCCGGTGTCGTCGCCGAGGTCGGCCCCGGCGTGACGAAGTTCAAGGCCGGCGACCGGGTCGGCGTCGGCTGCATGGTCGACTCCTGCCGTCGTTGCGAGAACTGCCTGGACGGGCGGGAGCAGCACTGCGTGGCCGGGAACGTCGGCACGTACAACGCCGTCGGCCGCGACGGCGAGCCCACCTACGGCGGGTACTCGCAGAAGGTCGTCGTCGACGAGAACTTCACGGTCCGCATCCCGGACGGGCTGTCGCTGGACGTGGCCGCGCCGCTGCTCTGCGCGGGCATCACCACGTACTCCCCGCTGAAGCACTGGGGCGCCGCGCCCGGCAAGAAGGTCGCCGTGGTCGGTCTGGGCGGCCTCGGCCACATGGCCGTCAAGATCGCGCACGCCCTCGGTGCCGAGGTCACGGTGCTGTCCCAGTCGCTGCGCAAGAAGGACGACGGCCTGAAGCTGGGCGCCGACCACTACTACGCCACCAGCGACCCGGCCACCTTCGAGAACCTGGCCGGCACCTTCGACATCATTCTCTCCACGGTGTCCGTGCCCCTGGACTTCAGCGCGTACCTGGGCCTGCTGAGGACAGGCGGCGCCCTGGTGAACGTCGGCGCCCCCGAGGAGCCCGTGTCCCTCAACCTGTTCTCCCTGATCGGCGGGAACAAGACCCTCGCGGGTTCGGCGATCGGCGGCATCGCCGAGACCCAGGAGATGCTCGACTTCTGTGCCGGGCACGGTCTCGGTGCCGAGATCGAGCTGATCGAGGCGAGCCGGATCAACGAGGCGTACGAGCGCGTGCTCACCTCGGACGTCCGCTACCGCTTCGTGATCGACACGGCGACGATCTGAGCCGAGCGGCGGTGCCCCGCGACCGCCCCGGGCCTGTCAGCCGCCGATGATGTCGGTGAACCGCCGGATGTCGATGTTTCCCCCGGAGGCGATGACACCGATCCGCCGGCGACGGTTCCCGATCCGTCCGGCGAGCAGGGCGGCCAGGGCGGTCGCGCCGCTGGGTTCGAGGACGATCTTCAGCCGTTCGAAGGCGAAGCGCATGGCGTCGCGGATCTCGTCGTCGCTCACGAGGGCGATGGCGTCCACGAGCCGCCGGTTGACGGCGAAGGTGATCTCGCCGGGGGTGGGCAGGGCCTGCCCGTCGGCGAGGGTCCGGGGGACGGGGATGGTGACGCGCTCGCCGGCCTCCAGGGAGCGTTTGGTGTCGTCACCGCTGTCGGGTTCGACACCGACGGTCCGCATACCCGGGTACAGGGTCTTGGCGGTGAGGGCGCTGCCCGCCATGAGCCCCCCGCCTCCGACGGGTACGACGAGTGTGTCCAGTTCCCCGGTCTCCTCGAAGAGTTCGAGGGCCGCGGTGCCCTGGCCGGCGATGACGTGCGGGTGGTCGTAGGGAGGGATGAGCGCGAGGCCGCGCCCGGCGGCGAGCGCCTCGCCCAGCGCGGTGCGGTCCTGCGTGTACCGGTCGTACGTGACGATCTCCGCGCCGTATCCGGCGGTGGCCTCCCTCTTCGACCGGGGGGCGTCCTCGGGCATCAGGATGACGGCGCCGGTGCCCAGCTCCCGGGCGGCCAGCGCGGCGGCCTGGGCGTGGTTGCCGGAGGAGTACGCGGCGATGCCCCGGGCCAGCTGCCCCGGGGACAACTGCGCGGCGGCGTTGTAGGCGCCGCGGAACTTGAAGGCGCCGACGCGCTGGAAGTTCTCGCACTTGATGAACACCTCCGCGCCGACGAGGGCGTCGAGGGTGCGGGAGGTCAGCACCGGAGTGCGGTGGGCGATGCCGTCGAGGCGCACAGCGGCCTCGCGGACATCGTCGAAGGTCACGGGCAGGGCGGCGGTCATGGGCGGTTCCTCTGCTCCTCTGGCGGATCGGGGCGGGGGTGCGCGTCGGGCGGGCCGGGGCGGGGCGGCCGCACGCGCGACGGCGCACGCCCGGCCCCGCGGGAGGTCCCCTCAGGGCCGCTGGGGCGTGTGACGAACATAGCGCCGTCCGCCCGTAGGGCGGGCTTCCCTACGGTGTCGAGCGGGCGACCGGCTCCCGGCGCGCACCCGTCATGGGGTGACCACGGCCCGGTGGCCACGGCCCATGCCGGGGGTCACCGCGCTCCTTCCGGGACGCGGTGCCCCGGGGCCGTACCGGGTCACCGTGCTTCGTAGTGGTCGATCTCGGCGACCTTCGCGTGCGACGGGCCGGCCGTGTCGAATCGGTGGCCGAGCCATTCCCTGGCCAGCCTGCGGGCGACCTCGATGCCCACCACCCGCTGTCCCATGCAGAGGATCTGCGCGTTGTTGGAGAGGACCGACCGCTCGACGGAGTAGCTGTCATGGGCGGTGACCGTGCGCACTCCCTTGACCTTGTTGGCCGCTATGGCGACCCCGAGTACCGTCCCGCAGACGAGGATCGCCCGGTCGGCCTCGCCCCGCGCGATCATCTCGGCGGCCTGGATGGCCACGGTGGGATAAGGGGTGTGCCCGTCGGCGTTCACACCGATGTCCAGGACATGTGCCACCTCGGGATCGTCCTGGAGATCGGCCTTGATGCGCTGCTTGTACTCGTATCCTGCGCCGTCCGAGCCGACGACGAGGCGCCAGGCGTTCATGAGGGGGAGTCCGTTCGTCGTGGGCCTGAGCCCCCGGGGCCCCGGGGGCCGGGAGTGTGCGGAGCCGTCGGCCGTCGGGCCGTCGGGTCTCGATGCCGAGGGGCGGTCATCGGGCCGAGGGGAAGAATTCCGCCACGACCCCGGCGAGCGTGGCGAGGGAGACGGCGCCGGGATCCGGGGTGCCGAGGGACCGTTCGCCATGGACGTGGGCCCGGCCGAGGCGGGGGAGCAGGCCGGCCGTGGCGTCCGCGGCGGCGCCGGCCGCCGCCGTCGCCTTGGCCCAGGCGGTGGCGGGATCGGCGCCGGACGCGACCGCCGCGGCGAAGGTGTCGGCCAGTGGTACGAGCGCGTCGACCAGTGTCTTGTCGCCCGGCACCGCCTTGCCGTAGGCCGTGACCTGCTCGACGGCGCGGTTCAGCCCGCGCACGAGGTCCGCCGCCACGGGGGCGCGGCCGTCGCCCAGTTCACGGCCCACCGCGCGCAGGATGACCGCCCAGATGGCGCCGGAGGTGCCGCCGGCCCTGTCGGACCAGGCGCTCGCCGCCGTGTCGAGCGTGGTCAGAGCGCCCGCGCCCTGCCCGGCCGCCGCGGCGGCGGCCTGGGCCGCGGCGCGGGTCCCGCGCCGCATGCCGATGCCGTGGTCGCCGTCCCCGGCCACCGCGTCGATGCGGCCCAGTTCCTCGGCGGTGGCGTCGATCGCGGTGTGTGCGGCGCCGAGGACCTCGGCGATACGGGCCGCGAGCCGGCGCGACTCCTCACTCGCCTCCGGCGGCGGCCCGGATCCGGCCCCGGCCACCGTGGCTCCGCCGGCCGCCCCGGCCCCCTCCGAGGCCGGAGCCGGTACGGACCGCGGCAGCGGGGCGTCGACGCTTCCGGTACGGAACGCCGGGGTGTCGGCCGCCGCGAACCACAGCCGCTCCAACTCGTCGTCGAGCCACAGCAGGGTCAGCGAGACCCCCGCCATGTCGAAGCTGGTGCAGAACTCGCCCACCTGCGGGTCGGCCACGAACACGCCGGCGGTGTCGAGGAGTTGGGCGACGCGCCGGTAGACGACGTACAACTCCTCGTACTTCACCGTGCCGAGCCCGTTGAGCAGGGCGACGACCCGGGCACCACCCGGCCCGTCCGGCGGCGGCACCTCCTCCCCGGACAGCAGCCGCTCCACGAGGAGTTCGGCGAGCCCGTCGGCCGTCGGCAGGTCCACCTCGGCGATGCCCGGCTCACCGTGGATGCCCAGTCCGATGGCCATCCGGCCCTCCGGGACGGTGAACAGCGGCCGGCCGGCCCCGGGGAGGGTGCAACCGGAGAAGGCGACGCCCATCGAGCGGGTGCGTTCGTTGGCCCTGCGCGCCAGGGCCTCCACGGCGTCGAGATCGTGTCCGGCGGCGGCCTCAACAGCCGCATGATCAACGGTGTGTTCGACGACGCCAATCCCGACACCGTCCACCAGTGGGCCTACCCCGACACCGGGGTGTGGGACGCCGAGCGCAACACCCGCGAGTTCCTCGCCGCCATGCCGCAGTGGAAGGCGGACGGCCTCGACGCCTTCACCCTCGGCGTCCAGGGCGGCAGCCCCCAGGGCTACAGCGTCGAACAGCCCTGGGACAACGCCGCGTTCACCCCCGAGGGCGAACTGTCGGCGGCCTACCGCGGACGCCTGGGAAGGATCATCGAGGAGGCCGACCGGCTCGGCCTCGTCGTCATCCTGGACATCTTCTACCACGGCCAGGACCACCGGCTGCGCGACGAACCGGCCATCCGGCGGGCCGTCACCGAGGTCTGCGCCTGGGTGCTCCGGTCCGGCTGGCGGCACGTACTGATCGAGATCGCCAACGAGGTGAACTGGCACCGCCACTACACGCACAGCCTGATCAAGGCCGAACGCGTCCACGAACTGATCGCACTCGCCAAGTCGATCACCCACGAGGGCCGCAGGCTGCTGGTCAGCACCAGCTTCCTCGCCCACCCGCCCATCATCACCGAACGGGTGCTCGCCGAGGCCGACTTCGTCCTGCTGCACGGAAACGGGACCCCCGCCCCGGACCGGCTGCGGGAGATGGCCGAGGAGGTCAGGGCCGCACCGGGGTACACCGCGAAGCCCATCATGTTCAACGAGGACGACCACTTCGACTTCGACCAGCCGCACAACCACATGAAGGCCGCCCTCGCCGCGGGCGCCTCCTGGGGCTACTTCGACCCGGGCTCGGTCACCACCGACCCGCCGCGGCCGACGATCGGCGACTACCACAACGGATATCAGGCCGTACCGGTCGACTGGGCGGCCGGCACCGAGACGAAGCGGGGTTTCTTCGACGCACTCCGCAGGGTCCGCCGACCCCGACCCGTCACGGCTTCTCCGTGGGTGTCGTCTCCTCGGCGAGCGCGTCACCGACATACCGGCGGGTGAAGTCCGCCATGTGCTCGGTGAGGGTCTCCCGGACGGCGTCCACGTCACCGGTGCGGATGGCCTCGATGATCGGCAGGTGCGCCTCGTAGCCCATCCTGCCGATCGCCCGCTCCTGCCCCGCCGCGATGATCATCATCCGGATCTGGCTGCTCAGCTGGAGCCAGGAACGGCTGAGCGTGCCATTGCCGGTCAGCTCGCACATCAGGGCGTGGAAACCCAGGTCGGTGTCGATCCGCTCACCGAACCCGAGACCGGGCTCCCGCAACTGCTCGACCTTCCGCTCCAGCGCGTCCGCGAACTCCGTACGCCGGGCGCTCCCCGCGAGTTTCGAGGCCGCCAGGATCTCCAGGGCCGTCCGCACCTCGAAGACGTCACCGATCTCCTGGGCACTGAGCTTCCTGACCCGCATCCGCCCCTTCCCGTCGTTGACGAGCAGACCGTCGGCCTCCAGCGGACGCAGCGCCTCCCGCAAGGTCCCCCGGCTGACCCCGAGCGTGTCGCTGAGCGGTACCTCCCGGACGTGCTCGCCGGGGCGCAGCGCCCCCGAGACGATCTGTTCACGCAGATAGGCGATGGTCCGCTCGCGCAGACTCCGACGATCGAAAGGACCGGCTTCGCTCACACTCATGACCAAAGGCTATAGCCGTCACCGCCCGCCATCACCCGGCGCCCATCCGACCCGGTTCCGCTCCCGTGAGGATCCCGTGGTCGTCCAGACAGTCGTAGACGAAGAGCCGCAGGCCGACGTCCACCTGGTTGGCAGCCAGCCCGGCGCCGTCGGCCACGTACATCGTCAGGAACATGTCGTCGATCAGCGCCGACAACCCGGGGGAGCCGAATTGGGTCACCTCCCGGCACGAGCGGCTCAGGATCTCCTCACCCACCACCGTGACCCGGCGCACCGAACCCCGTTGGCCCGGCCGGACGGCGCCCGACCGGTCGCCCTCATCACCCGGCTGTTCCCGCTGCTTCCCCACGCACCGGGCGACGCGGTCCAGGACTGAGGAGCCGCCTGATTCCGGCCCCGGTCCCGGCCTCTGTCCCGGTGGCGCGGGGGCGTCACTCCGTGTCGGCGGCGAACCGGTCGGTGCCCAGCACGGTGAGCAGGGCGAGTTTGCCGCGACCCAGGACCGCCGCCGGCCACGCCGGGATCACCCGTCAGGGGCACTCGACGAGACCCACCGCGGTACGGACAGGGTGGGGGCCGTCCAGGACGCGGGCACCCGGGCGTCCTCCCCCACGTTCTCCGGCCCGGCGTCGACCGTGTGATCGAACACGAACATGTGGCCGGGGTAGTGCGTGATCGCGTACTCGGCCCTGACCTGGGGCAGCGCCAGTTGCGGCGTCACCCCGCAGGCCCAGAACACCGGCACGTCACCGGGCATGACGACGGGGGCCGGTCCGAAGTCCGGCCGGGTCAGATCGGCGATGCCGAGCGCCGCAGGATCACCGATGTGCACCGGCGCGCCGTGCCCGGCCGGGTAGCGGGAGGTGATCTCGACGGCGCGCGCCACCAGCCCGGCGGGGATCGCCCGCAGACTGACCACCAGGGGCCCGGACAGCCTCCCCGCCGGCCTCGTCGGCACGTTCGTGACGTAGACGGGCGGCGCCGCCGAGTCCTCGGCGTAGCGGACGGGGACCCCCGCCGCGCGCAGCGGCCCCTCGAAGGTGTGGCTGCAGCCCAGCAGGAAACCGACGGAGTCCGGGCGCCAGTGGCCCGTGATGTCGCCCGGTTCGTCCGTCAGTTCACCGTGCCGCCACACCCGGTAGCGGGGCAGGTCGGTACGGAGATCCGCCTCGGTGCCGCCGAGGCGGACGACCGGGTCACCGGGCTCGGTCACGGCGATGACCGGGCAGGGCTTCGGGTTCCGGGTGCAGAACAGCAGGAAGTCGAAGGCGAGGTCCTGCGGGACGATCACGAGGTTGGCCTGCTGGTATCCGTCCAGGATCCCGGCGGTGGGCCCGGTCCACCGGCCGTCCGCCACAAGACGGCGGAGCGCTGCGGGGGTGGACGGTACGGCGTCGCGGTGGGTGGGCCCGGACCCGGTGGTGGTCATGCGAGCGTCTCCCGGCTGGATTCCCGGACGGTGCGCAGGGTGAGCAGGGCGATCACCACGGCAACCATCAGCAGGAACCCCGGGGCGAGCAGGTTGCCGGTGGCGGAGATGAGCCAGGTCGCCAGGTAGGGGCTGAGCCCGCCGCCGACGATGGTGCCGATGTTGAAGCTGAACGAGAGACCCGTGTAGCGCACCCTCGTGGGGAACATCTCGGCGTACGTCGGGTAGGTGACGGACTGGACGATGGGCATGGGCAGGGCGAGGACCACCATGGCGGCGACCGCGAGCGGGAAGCTTCCCAGGCCCATGACGAGCATGGCGGGGATGACCAGGACCGCGTATCCGGCGAAGCCGACCGTGAGGAGGCGTTTGCGGCCCCACCGGTCGGAGAGCGCTCCGCAGACCGGCATGAGTGCTGCCACGAACAGGCTGATCCCGCCCATGATCCAGAACGTGGAGGACTTGGCGTAGCCGAGTTCGGTGGTGAGGTAGATGTTCATGAAGATCAGGCCGACCCAGTAGCCGCAGTTGGAACCGATGGCCAGCAGGGTCACCTTGAGCAGCGGAGCGCGGTGCTGGGTGAGCACCTCGGTCAGCGGCGCCTTCGCCGTGGCCTGTTCCGACTTCTTCGCGAGGAAGGCCTCGGAGTCCTCAAGACGCTTGCGCGCGAACAGTGCGAGGGCGACCAGCGGAAGCGAGAGCAGGAAGGGGATGCGCCAGCCGTAGGCGTCGAGCTGACGCTCACTCAGTACGGTCGTGGTGAGGCCCGCCACCAGAGCCGCCGTTCCGCCTCCGAGGGCCACGCCGACGGGGGTGAAGGCTCCGAAGAGTCCGCGCTTGCCGTGTGGGGCCGACTCGGCGAGATACGTGGCGGAACCGGTCACCTCGCCGCCCGCGAAGAACCCTTGCGTCAGCCGTATCAGGAGCAGCGCCACGGGCGCGGCCACACCGATCGTGCCGGCCGTGGGCAGCAGTCCGATGGCGGCGGTGGCGCTGCCCATCCCCACCACCGTGAGGATCAGCACGGGTTTGCGCCCGACCCGGTCACCGAGCCTGCCGAGGACGATGCCGCCGAGCGGCCGCATCAGGAACGCGCTGCCGAACACCGCCAGGGTGGCGAGCAGGGTGGCCGTGGGGTCGTCGCTGGGAAAGAAGTGCGGGCCGATGACGACGGCCAGGTAGCTGTAGACGCCGAACTCGTAGTACTCGATGGCGGTACCGGCCGCCGCCGCCATCGCCGCCCTGCGGGCCGCCGGGGCCGACGGGCCTGCCCCGGCCCCGGGGGCCGAGGTGTTCCCGGGGGCGGTGGAAACCGTTGATACGCTCGTCATGGGGGTCCTCCGGATCTGACATGTCCTATGGCTGGGATGTGGTGTCAGTCGTGCGGGTCGTACGGATGCGGTGCGTACCGCGGACGGACGGGCCGTACGGCACGGGGGCCCGCACGACGGTCATCAGCGGGACCAGTCCTCCTGCTGATGACCGTCGTCCGATGCCGGGCCCCGGCCCGTTCCGGTGACGGATCAGGCGGCGAAGAGCTGGTTGATGTCCGCGAACGCCTTGAACTCCATCGCGTTGCCGGCCGGGTCGAGGAAGAACATCGTCCACTGCTCGCCCGGCTCACCCTGGAACCGGACATAGGGCTCGATCACGAAGTCGGTGCCCGCGGCGGTGAGCCGGTCGGCGAGTTCCTTGAACTCGGCGACGGGGAGCACCAGTCCGAAGTGCGGCACCGGCACCTGGTGGCCGTCCACGGGGTTGGTCCCGGCGATGGCGTCCCGGTCGGTCCCGGAGGACCCGTCACCGACCTGATGAGTGACCACCTGGTGGCCGGCGAAGTTCCAGTCGATCCACTTGGTGTCCGAGCGGCCCTCGCTGAAACCGAGCACCGTGCCGTAGAACACCCGGGCGGCTTCGATGTCGTCGACCGGGATGGCCAGGTGGAAGGGGGCGAGGGCGGTGGGCTGAACGGTCATGTCTCTTCCTTGGCTGAGGTGTGACAGTGGTGGGTGTGTGGTGTGCGGCGGTTCGGAACGTGCGGTGTGCGGTGTGCGGTCGGTAGGAACGTGCGGTGTGTGTGACGGCTGCCGGTGATCTCCTCTCTCTTCGCCTCAGTACACCGGGGTGAGCCGGAGCTCGTCCCCGGGCAGGGTCTGACCGACGAGGTCGATGTCCGCGTCGGTGACCACTCCGATGACCGGGTAGCCGCCGGTGACCGGATGGTCGGAGAGGAACACGATCGGCTCGCCGGAGGGGGGCACCTGGATGGCGCCGCGCACGGTCCCCTCGCTGGCCAGGTCGACCGAGCCGACAGTGAGCGGCGGACCGGTCAGACGGGCGCCCACCCGGTCGCACTGGGCGGAGATCGTCCACGGCGTCGTGGTCAGCGCGTGCCGGTCGGCGGCGCTGAACAGGTCGTGCCGCGGGCCCCAGCGGAAGCGGGCGGTGACCCGGCCTCCGCAGGGGACGACGCTGAACGCCAGCTCCAGCGGAACCGCCGGGACCGGGGCCGCCGGACCGAGTCCGTACTCCGTGCCGGCGCGGACCGGGGCGGGGCCCAGGCCGGTGAGGGAGTCGCGCGAGGCCGACCCCAGTACCCGGTCCGTCTCGATCCCCCCGGAGACGGCCAGATAGCTGCGGCAGGCGGCCCAGGGGCGTCCGATCCTCAGTACGGATCCGGCGGGCAGCCGCACGAGCGGGCCGTCGACGGCCGGTACGCCGTCCACCGTCATGGGCACCGGCGCTCCGGTGATGGCCACGTACCGGGGCGCGGACAGGGTCACCGCCAGGCCGCCCAGGGTGACTTCGAGAGCGGGCGTGTTCTCCGGGTTGCCGGCCAGCCGGTTCGCGAGCCGGAAGCTGCGCCGGTCGGTGGGCCCCGACGCCGGGACGCCCAGATGCGCGAGACCGGGCCGGCCGAGGTCCTGGACACTGGTGGCGATACCCGCCTCGACCACGGTCAGTACTGCGGCGTCGTCCGGGGCCGTCGGGCCGCCGCCGAGAGTGTCCCGCGCGGTGCCGGGCTCCGGGCCCGTGCCGGTCCGGCCGGGCGCGCCGGGGCTTCGGCCGCGACGGAGAGCAGTGGTCATGACGCGACCGCCTCGAAGACGACCCGGTCGCCGACCGCGAGCCGGTTGGGCGGTTCGGCCGTCACATCCCACAGCCGCGCGGTGGTGACACCGATCTGGTGCCAGCCCCCGGGCGTTCCCCCGGGGTACACGACCGTCTGGTTACCGGCGATCGCCACCACCCCCGCGGCCACCCTGGGCCGGGGGCTGGACAGCCGCGGCAGCCGCAGGCTCTCCGGTACGCCGTCCAGGTAGGCGAATCCGGGGGCGAAGCCGAAGAACCCGACCGCGTGCTCACCGGCGGTGTGCAGGCGCGCGATCTCCTCCGGAGTCATGCCGACGAGTTCGGCGACCGCGGCGAGATCCGTTCCGTCGTACCGGACGGGGATCACCACCGTTTTCCCGGCGGCCGGCCGGGTCCGCCGGGTGCCGGACCCGTCGAGCACACGGTGCAGCCCTTCGGCGATCCGCCCCATCCCGGAGGCGCTCCCGGCCACCACGAGGACGGTCGTCGCCGCGGGCACCACCTCACGCAGTTCCGAGGCCCAGGACTGCCCGCGGATCGCCGTGGCGACGTCCGCGGGGCGGCGCCCCGCGCACTCGATCAGCCAGCCGCGGTCGCCCGCCCGCCTGAGAACCGGCCGGGCGGGGGTCACGGCCGTGCCTCCGCGCGCCCGGGGACGAGGTCCCCGGGGCTACCGACCGTGATCCCGGCCGAGGCCAGGCCCGTCCGTACCGCGGCGGTCATGGCGACGGCGCCCGGGGTGTCGCTGTGCACGCACAGCGCCGACAACTCCTCGCCGTCCGGGGCGATCCGCACGGCCTTGCCGGTCACCGAGGTCACCATGCCGGTCTGCGCCATCCGCAACGCCCGCCGCGCCGCCTCCGCGGGGTCCGTCACGAGGGCGCCCGGCGCGGACCGCGCCACCAGAAGCCCCTCGTCGGTGTAGCCACGGTCGATGAACCCCTCGGCCAGCGGCCGCAGTCCGGCCGCCGTGGCCCGCTCCCAGAGGACCGTACGCGGCTGGCAGAGCAGCGGCAGTCCGGGGTCGTACAGGGCGACCGCGTCCACGAGGGCCGTCGCGTGCCCCGTGTGACGGGCCGTCGCGTTGTACAGCGCGCCGTGGGCCTTCACATAACTGACCCGGCTGCCCGCCAGACGGGCGAAGACTTCCAACGCGCCTATCTGGTAAAGGATTTCGTTGACCAGTGTGGCCGGCGGCACGTCGATGAAACGTCTGCCGAAGCCCGCCAGATCGCGGTAGGAGACCTGCGCGCCGATCGCCACGCCCCGCGAGGCGCTCGCCTCGCAGGTCCGGCGCAGGATGTCGGGGTCGCCGGCGTGGAACCCGCAGGCGACATTGGCGGCCGTGACCTGGTCGAGCAGATCACCCTCGTCGGCCGGGCCCCAGACCCCGAACCCCTCGCCCACATCCGTGTTGATCGCCGGCGCGGTCACCGGGCCGACTCCGCCCAATAGGTCTGCATGGCCGAGCCGCTGTTCTCCCAGGCCGCGTGCAGGCCCTGCTGCCCCCCGTCGATGTGCGCGAGGATCTGCCGGGAGAGCTCCTCCGCGTCGCCGTCGGCCAGCGCCTGGACCATCGCCGCGTGCTCCTGCTGGACGCGGCTGTAGGCGCACGTGCCGTGCACGTAGAACCGTGAGTACGGCTCCAGGCGGTGGTACATCCCCGAGATGATCTCGTAGCGCAGGGGCAGCCGGGACAGCCGGTACATGTCGAGGTGGAACGCCAGGTTGGTCCGCGACCAGGAATCCGCGCCGGTATCGGCCACCCGTTCCATCGCGTGGGCCATCTCGTCGAACCGGCTGATGTCACGCCGGGACACCCGTTCGGTGACGTGCTCGGCGAAGCTCGGCTCGACCAGCCGCCGCAGGTTGTAGATCTCGTCGATCTCGTCCAGGTCCAGGGCCGTGACGAAGGTGCCACGGCCCGGCGTGGTGCGCAGCAGCCCCTCGCTGGCCAGGGTGCGCATGGCCTCCCGGAGTGGAATCCGGCTGACTCCGAAACGGTCGGCGAGTTCATCCTGGACAAGGCGGTGCCCCGGTGGATAGACACCCTCGACAATCAGCTGCCGCAGCTTGCCGGTGAGGGCGTCGGCGCCGTTCACATCGGCGCGCAGGGCTCTGTCATCTCGACTCATATGCTGTGTATACAGTGGATGCACAGCAGGGGGAAGAGCTTCGACCAGAGGCAATCCGGGTTTTACCCAACGGAAACTCGCCACCCGCACGAGGGCTCGGCTCTCCCCTCACCGCGGCAGGGTGAGGGTGAAGACCGTTTCTGTGCCCGGAATGCTGGCCACCGTGACCGTGCCGCCGTGGGCTTCGGTGAGCTGGCGGACGATGGCCAGGCCCAGGCCGCTGCCGCCGGTCCGGCGGCTGCGGGACTTGTCGGCACGCCAGAAACGGTCGAAGACACGGGGCAGGTCGCCGGCGTCGATGCCGGTGCCGGTGTCGGCGACCTCGATCACCACGTGGTCGGAGGTGTGGCCGCAGCGCAGCGTGACACTGCCGCCGGGAGGGGTGTGCCGGATGGCGTTGGACAGCAGGTTGTCGATGGTCTGGCGCAGGCGAACGGGGTCCGCGGAGAGGACGGGGGCGCCCTCGGTGTGCGTGGTGAGCGTGACACCTGCGGTCGCGGCCGGGCCACGGTGGGCGGCGGCCACCTGGTCCAGGAGTTCGCGCAGGCCGAGGGGTTCGGGGTGCATCCTGAACTGGCCCGCGTCGGCCTGAGCCAGGTGCTGGAGGTCGTCGACGATGTGCTGGAGCAGCAGGGCTTCCTCCAGCAGCGAGGCGATGAACGCGTCGTCGGAGTCGGCCAGGCCGTCCTGGGCCGCTTCGAGCCAGCTGCGGATCGTGCTGAGCGGGGTGCGCAGCTCATGGGCGATGTCGCTGACCATGGCCTTGCGCTCGCCCTCCATGCGCTCGCGGCGCTCCGACAGGTCGTTGAAGGCGGCGGCCAGATGACCGATCTCGTCGTGGGTGGTCACCGGTACCGGCGGGTGCTGTTGGTGTGGCGGGCGGCGGGCGGCGTCGGTCAGCGCCCGGAGCGGTCTGACCAGCCGGGTGCCGACGGTGACGGTGACCGCCACGGTGAGGAGGAGCACGAGAGCGGCGACGCCGGCGACCCGGACCGTGTTGGCCGGGGAGAGATCGAACCCGGGGGTGGCCGAGCCGCCCTGGGCGGTGACGAACAGCAGCGCGGGCGGAGCCACATGCGGCGCGAGCTGCTCGCGGCGGGCGGTGTCGATGCACCGTTGTACGGCCTCGTCGCCGTTTCCGTTGGGGGCGAAGCTGAGGCCGACCGTCACGGGGGCCAGGTTCTGGCGTCGCACACAGGCGTCGACCAGGGAGTTGAGCTGATCGAGCGCCCGTGACTCGGTGGGCGTGGGAGCGTCGAGCGCGTACAGACCGCACGCCTCGCTGGTCTTCTGCCGGGTTCCGTTGTCGCCGGTGAGGACGATGGAGGGCCGACCGCTCGGCGCCTCGGTCACCGCGGCGGGGGAACCGATGGTGTTGCGCAGGCAGGCCTGCAGTGTCTCCACGCGGCCCAGCAGTTCCTCGCGTTCCGCCTCCGGCAGCCGGTACGGGCCCACCGCCCGCGGGTCGATGCCCCCCGCCGTGACGCCGGGCAGCAGCGCCGGGTCGGCCCGCAGCGGGTCGACGAGCGCCGAGGCCCTGGTGGGGAGGGCGGTGGCGGAGCCGGCCACGGCGAGAGGCCGGCGGTCCTGGGTGGTCAGGGTGATCCGGCGCTTGGTCCGCTCGGCCAGCCGGTCCAGGAGGGGCTGCACCCCGGACCAGTCGCTGTGACCGGCGGCGTAGCCGATGACCGCGTCGTAGATCTGGGCGTCGTTGGCGAGGACTTGTCCCTGCTCGTGCTGGATGGCGCTCGTGGTGGTGCGCGCGGCGAGCCAGGCGGTGGCCGCGACCGAGCACATGGCGATGGTGATCGACGCCGCCAGCAGCCGGACCAGCAGGCTCCGCCGCAGCGGCAGCCTGTCCTTGCCCCTGCCTCTGCCCCTGCCCCTGCCCCTGCCCCTGTCTATGACTCTGCCCTTGGCCGGGGCTTCCCCCGCGGCCCGGGCCTCCGTCTCAGCGGCCACGGCTGCCGTCGACGAGGCAGTAGCCGACTCCGAACACCGTCCGCAGATAGACGGGCTGCCGGGGCACGGGTTCGATCTTCTTGCGGAGATTCAGGACGTGTACGTCGATGGTCCGCTCGGTGATGTAACGGTCGTCCCCCCGCGTCCGGGCCAGCAACTGGCGCCGGGTGAAGACCCGTTCCGGTTCGGCGGCCATGGCGGCGAGGACATCGAACTCACCCGGCGTGCACGCCAGGCGCCGGCCCTCGACCTCCACGGTACGGCGGACCGGGTCGAGGGCGAGGGCGCCGATCCGCAGCACCGGGTCGTCCGGCGCGGCGGCTTCCCGGGTCCGCCGCAGCAGGGTGCGGATACGGGCCATCAGCTCGCGGGGGCTGTACGGCTTGGTCAAGTAGTCGTCGGCGCCGAGGTCGAGGCCGAGCAGCAGGTCCTCCTCGGTGCTGCGGGCGGTCAGCATCAGCACCGGCAGGTCGCTCTCGCGCCGCAGGATGCGGCACACGTCCAGCCCGTCGACGACGGGCATCATCACATCGAGGACCAGCAGGTCGGGCCGGTGGCGGCGCACCTCGTCCAGCGCGGCGCGCCCGTCATGGACGAGCAGGGCGGTGTGGCCCTCACGCTCCAGATAGCGGCGGATCACCTCGGCCTGTTTGGTGTCGTCCTCGGCCACGAGGACACGGGCGTTCATGGAGGTCAGATTAGGGCGGCGAGAGGAGACCAGACGGATTTCTGATGGCGCCCTGACAGGATCGAAATAACTTCGGCCCATGGTGTGAGCCATGTCGAATCTCTTCAGTCGGGCACGGCGGGGCCGGCCCGCGGCGTCCGCCCCTCGCTCGCGGCCGGGGCGCGGCCGTACACCCCGAGCCGCGCTCCTCACCCTCGCCGGCGCGACCGCGCTGGCCGTCCTCACCGCATGCGGCGGAGGCGAGGCGGACACGGGCGCGAGTGGTCAGGGCGATGTCGCCTCGATCACCAGCCCGGCGGGGGAGGGCGGTTGGCCGCCGCCGACCAGCGCCGACCCCGACTCGGGCCGCCCGCAGATCCGGCTGGACAGCACCAACGAAGAGATCAACCGCATGTACGAGGCCTGGACCGCCTGCCTGAAAGAGAACGGCGCGGGGGACAAGGAGAAGACCCCGCCGGACGCCCCCGGTGTGAAGGCCTGCGAGGGGAAGCAGCCGCTCGATCCGCCGGAGCTGGACCCGGCCAGGAATCCGGAATACCGCGACGACGCGCGGACCATGGTGCGGTGCATGAACAAGCGCGGAATCAAGAGCGTGGTCACGGAGGAGGGCTGGGGCCTGGAAGACGGAGCCGCGATGAGCGTTCCCCACTACGACGAAGCCCGGACCGACTGCCAGGTGAAGGCGTTCGGTGGCGATGACTGACGACACCGGGACCGCCCGTCCGCCGCGCGGACGGTGGGTGGTCCTCGGGGCGGTGGCACTGGCGGTCGTCATGGCGGGCGCACTGACCGTGACCGTATGGCAGAACCGCGACGGGAAACCGGAGACCAAGGCCGACAGCGGCGCGCGGGTCGTGACCGCCGCCGTGACCAGAACCGACCTGTCCAACGCCCAGACACTGAACGGAACCCTCGGCTACGGCCGGACGACGACGGTGAAGGGTGGCAAGGCAGGTCTGATCACCTGGCTGCCGGCGGCCGGGACCACGGTGCGGCGGGGCGAGCCGCTGTACCGGGTGGACAACGTTCCGGTGCCCGTCTTCTACGGTGCCACGCCGCTGTACCGGACGCTGGCGGCCCAGGGCACCACCGGGCCGGACGTGAAAATGGTGGCCGACAACCTCCGCGGACTCGGCTACGACATCGGCGCGCAGCCCCCGGTGGGCACCTGGATCGCCCGACAACCGGTCACACGGGACGGGGCGGACACCGGACAGGGGGACGCGGGCACGACGGGCGGTACGGACCCATCGGCGACGGCCGGCGGTGCGACGAGTGGCGGTGCGACCGATGGCGGTGCGACGGGTGGTACCGACGCCGCTACGTCGGCCGCGGGTACGACGGGTGGCACGGACACGGCCGGAACGACCGGGGGCGCGGCGGGGCGCCCGGGCACCGCGGCGGCGGGAGCACCGGACGCCGGGCCGAGCACCTCGCCCGGCGCCGCTCCCTCCACCCCGGCGCCGGTGCGGGTCAAGCGCGGCGACGGGGTCCTGACCAGCGGCCTCGTCGCCGCGGTCAAGCGCTGGCAGACCCGAGCCGGCCTGCCTGCCACCGGCACCCTGGGCGTCGGCGACCTCGCGGTGCTCTCCGGTGCGGTACGGGTCGACGGGGTGCAGGCCCAGCTCGCCGACGCGGCCGACGGGCCCGTGATGACGGTCACTTCCACCACCAAGTCGGTGACCGTCGCGGTGGAGCCGGCGGACGCGGGCTCGATGAAGCGGGGCGACCCGGTGACGGTGAGCCTGCCCGACAGCTCCACGGCCGAGGGCTCCATCGGTTCCATCGGCGCCACCGTCCAGCTCGGCGACGCGGGGACCGGTGACGGCAACAGCGCCCCCGGGCAGCCCCAGATGACCGTCGGTGTCACACTGCGCGATACGGCGGCGGTGCGCAAGCTGAACTCCGCGCCGGTGCAGGTGCGGTTCACCTCGGAGACCCGCAAGGGCGTGCTGGCCGTGCCCGTCGGCGCGCTGCTGGCGCTGCGCGAGGGCGGCTACGCGGTCCAGTTGCCCGGCGGCCGGCTGGTGGCGGTGAAGACGGGGATGTTCTCCAAGGGCGTGGTGGAGATCAGCGGCAGTGGCATCAGTGAGGGAACCAAGGTGGTGACGACCTCATGACGTCGCCCCCGGTCCTGGCGGTGCGCGGCGCGAGCATGGTGTACCCCGGCGGGGTCACGGCCCTCGACGACGTCTCGCTCACCGTCGCACAGGGCGAACTGCTCGGCATCGTCGGCCCGTCCGGGTCCGGGAAGTCGACCCTGCTGAACATCATGGGCACGCTGGACCGGCCGACCAGCGGCACGGTGGAGATCGGCGGTCAGGACGTCGCACAACTCTCCGACCGCAGGCTGTCGGCGTTGCGGGGCCGCCAACTCGGCTTTGTGTTCCAGCAGTTCCACCTCACCGACGGACTGACCGCCGCCGAGAACGTCGCCACCGGCCTGCTGTACGCCGGGGTGCGGCGCGGCCGGCGCCGCCCCCTGGCGCTGGAGGCGCTGAACCGGGTGGGGCTGGCGCGCCGTGCCCGGCATCTGCCGCACCAACTGTCCGGCGGCGAGCGGCAGCGGGTGGCGATCGCCCGCGCGCTCGTCAACCGGCCCGTCCTGGTCCTCGCGGACGAGCCCACGGGCGCGCTGGACACCGCCAACGGCGTGGCCGTACTGGATCTGCTGACCACGTTGAACCGCGAGGGGACCACCATCGCGGTCATCACCCACGACCGGGACATCGCCAACCAGTTGCCCCGCCGGGTGGAGGTCCGCGACGGCCGCATCCTCTCCGACACCCGCATGGACTCCTCCGCCGACGCCCGCATCGCCGCCCGTACGGAAAGCTGGTCATGACCCTCACATCGACCCGGCCCGCCCGCGGCCGTCCCACCGGCGGGGGCGCCGACAGCAGGCCGGTGCGGCTGGCGCCGCTGGACATCCTGGGCCTGGGGCTGCTGGGCATCCGGACCCGAAAGGTGCGGGCGGCCCTGTCCGCCCTCGGCATCTCGATCGGCATCGCCACCCTGATCGTCGTCACCGGGATCCCGGCCTCCAGCCAGAAGGCCCTGCTGAGCGAGCTCTCCGCGATGGGCACCAACATGCTCCAGGCCGTGCCCGCCCGCCAGGACCCACCGGTGCTGCTGCCACCGGAATCGGTGGCCATGGCCGACCGGATCGGGCCGGTCACGGTGGCCAGCGCGGTCGCCAACACCCATGCCGAGGTCTTCCGCAACGACCGCGTCGGCGCCGCCGACTACGCGGGCCTGACCGTCCTGGCCGGCAAGGCCGATCTGCTCCGGGCGATCAACGGAAAGGTGGCGTCGGGCCGATTCCTCAGCGTGGACACGGAGAAGTTCCCCACCGCCGTCCTCGGCTCGGCCGCCGCCTCCAGCCTCGGCATCCCGAAGATCACCGCGGGGCAGCCCGCCCCGCAGATCTACATCAACCGCCGCTGGTTCACGGTGATCGGAACCCTGGAGAAGACCCCGCTGTCGCCGGACATCGACCGCTCGGTCCTGGTCGGCTGGGACGCCGCGCGCAGCCTGCTCAGGTTCGACGGCCACCCCACCGTGATCTACCTCAAGGCCAGGGAATCGGAGATCGAGGCCGTACGCGACGTGCTGCCCGCGACCATCTACCCCGAACTGCCCGGCCTGGTCCAGATCAGCCGCCCGTCCGACGCGCTGGCCGCCAAGCGGGCCACCGAGAGCACCTTCTCCGCGCTCTTCCTCGGACTCGCCGGGGTGGCCCTGCTCGTCGGCGGCATCGGTGTGGCCAACACCATGGTCATCTCCGTCCTCGAACGCCGCCGGGAGATCGGACTGCGCCGCGCCCTGGGCGCCAACCGGGGCCAGATACGCGGCCAGTTCCTCACCGAATCCGTCGTCCTGTCCGGCCTCGGCGGCCTGGCGGGCACCGTACTCGGCGCCCTGGCCACCGTCGCCTATGCCGCCCATCAGGGCTGGGAGCCGGTCATCCCGCTCGGCTCGGTGACCGCCGGACTCGGCGGCGCGATCCTGATCGGCATGCTCGCCGGCGTCTACCCGTCCCTCCGCGCCGCCCGCCTGACCCCCACCGAGGCCCTCGCGACGGCATAGGGCGCGTCGGGAAGGGGCCGCGGTCGTGTACGGGCCCGGACCGGTGTGGTGTCATCGAGGTTCCGGCCTGCGCGGTGGACGCCGCGCAGGCCACGTCCGCGCCCGTACCCCGTCGGTCCGGCGGCCGGCCGGGTAGAAAGCGATTCCCTCCCCGTCACCCCCGGTTTCTACATGAACTCGGCTTGGCTCCAGTCGGACGACGGCATCTGTGCCCCGGCTTCCCCGAGGTGCGCCAGCACCCAAACAACCCTGTCGCCTCGGTGAGTCCGTCTCTCTCCTTATGTGGTCCACGCATGAATGCACGAGGGTAGCTGTACTGAGTTCAGTTCGACTACCCTCCCCGCACATCGGCAGGGATCGGTCCTTGCCGCAGGAAAGGAGAGCCGGATCATGAGTGCGACTCAGCGGTCCGCCGCGCCAGGGGCGGAGGACGCGTCGTTCGATCCGCGGTCAGTACGCCGTGCGATGCTCGCCGGCAGTATCGGCACCCTGATCGAGTACTACGACTTCAGCGTCTACGGCTATCTCGCCGTGGTGATCGCTCCGCAGTTCTTTCCCAGCGACAACCCTGCGGCCTCCCTGCTGGCGGCGCTCCTGGTGTTCGCCACCGGACTTGTGGTGCGTCCGATCGGCGGCGTCTTCTTCGGCTGGCTGGGCGACCGGCTCGGACGGCGCAAGGCTCTGGTCTCCTCGGTGCTGGCCATGGGGGTGGCCAGCAGCATCACGGGTCTGCTGCCGACGTACGAGCAGATCGGTGTCACCGCGACGGTGCTGCTCTTCCTCATCCGTGTGGTGCAGGGCATCTCCTCCGGCGGCGAGTCGGTCGGCGCCTACACCTACATCTACGAGTCGGCGCCGCCGAAGCGCAGGTCGTTCCTCGGGGCGGTGACCCCCATCGGGTCCAACCTGGGATTCATGTTCGCGGCGGCCACGGCCGGGGCGATCTCCGCGCTCACCACCACGGACCAGATGAACTCCTGGGGCTGGCGACTGCCCTTCCTGATGGCCATCCCGCTCACCCTGATCTGCCTCTGGGCCCGGCTGCGCATCGAGGACACCCCGGAGTTCCAGAAGGCCGCGGAGGCCGCCGACATCCCCACGGCGCCGATCCGCGAGGTGCTGTCCACACACCGCGGGGCGCTGCTGCAGTCCATCGGTCTGGCGATGGCGCAGGGCGGGGCCATCTTCCTCGGGCTGACGTACATAGGCATCTACATGACGACCGAACTCGGTTACGACTCCACGCACGTGTACTGGCTGAGCGCGGGCGTCGTCCTCTTCACCGTCCTGCTCATGGTGCCGGCCGGCTGGCTGTCCGCGCGGTTCGGCTGCCGGCCCGTTCTGATGGTGGGGCTGATCGGATTCCTGGTGACCGCTTACCCGGCGATGATGCTGATGGGCCGCCACAGCCTGGCCCTGGCGGGCGTGGCGTACCTGCTCTACATGTTCAGCAGCGCCCTCGTACAGGTTCCGGCGGCGAGCCTGTGGCCGCACCTGTTCGAGCGCCGGGTCCGCTACACCGGCATGGCCATCGGCTACAACATCGGTACCGTGCTCGCGGGCGGAACGGCCCCCTACATCGCCGCCTACCTCGTCGACCGGACGGGCAACCTGCTCTCGCCGGCGTTCTTCGTCATGACGGTCTGCCTGATCGGCATCGGAACCCTGCTCACCGTCCGCAAGGACCTGTAGCGGCGGGGCCGGTGGCGGCCGGCGGAGCAGGTCAGCCCGCCGGACGCCACCGGCCCGCGGTCAGCCCGCCGCGGCCTCGCCGTGACCGGCCACACCGATGGTCTGCCCGCCGTCGATGAGGAACTCGCCCCCGGTGGTGAAGGAGGCGTCGTCGCCGGCGAGGAAGAGCACCATACGGGTGACCTCGGCCGGCTCCCCGATGCGCGGCAGCGGCTGATGGGCGAAGAGCTGAGCCGAGGCGCTCTCGCCCATGGGGGTCCGTATGACGCCCGGGTGCACGGAGTTGATCCGTACCCCGCTGCCCGCCATGTCGAGTGCGGCCGCCTTCGTCATGCCCCGCACGCCCCACTTGCTCGCGACGTAGCCCACGGCGCCGGCGAACCCCGTCATTCCGGCCGCCGACGAGACATTGACGACGGCCCCCGCGCCGCGTTCGCGCATGCCGGGAAGAAGGGTGTGCATCCCGAGGAAGGCGCCCACCAGGTTGACGTCGAGGGTGCGCCGGAAGTGTTCCGGCGACTGCTCCTCGACACCGCCGAAGTGAACGATCCCCGCGTTGTTGATCAGCACGTCCACGGGGCCGAGGCTCTCCTCGGCGGTACGCAGGGCATGCTGCCAGGCGTCCTCACGGGTGACATCGAGGTGGACGTACCGCGCACCGGGCACCTCCCTGGCCAGGGCCTCTCCCTCGCTGTCCAGTACGTCGCCGACAAGGACCCGGGCGCCTTCGGCGGCCAGGCCGCGTACATGGGAGGCTCCCATGCCCCGGGCCCCTCCGGTGACGATCGCGACCTTTCCCTGGAAGCGCATGACGGACTTCCCTTCTGCAGTGCGTGCTCGGGTGGGCGACGCAACAAAATACCAGAGATGAAGTAGATTCAATGAAGTGAATGAGTGAGATCAGCCTCGACGGTCGGCGAACGGGATCCTGCGAGAAAGAGCCTGCTGTCCAGGGTTTGTCCATTCGATGCTCGATCCTCACGATCTGAACCAACTTCATTTGTGGATGCCGGTCTCGTCCCGTCACCCGTACCTGCGCGAGGTCCCCGGCGGAGGCGCCCACCCCAATTACTTAACCATCCGGATGGTTCATTTGCTGCCCTCGGGTCGCGGTCGGCCAACACCCGGGTACTGCGCGCCACCGCGGCCCTCGCGCTGCTCTCCGCTCTGGCGCAAGGGCTGCTGGCCGGCCTGATCGTCACCGGAGACGTCGGACTGCTGACGGTGCACAACGTGCTCGGCAGTGTCATCTCCCTCTTCGCCCTCGTCCAGTTCGCCCTCGCCCTCGCCCTCGTCGAGCGCCGGGGCCGAGGGCAGCGGCGCTCGCGATGCTCGTGCTGCTCGTCGTCCTCACCGAGAGCGGCCCCGGCGCCCTCCTGGCAAACCGTCCTGACGAGGGAGGCGCTGTGATGCGAGCACGCGCGTTGAGCCGGCGTGGCTTCCTCGGCGTGGCGGGCGGCACCGCTGTCGCGGCGGTGACCGGCAGCGCCGTCGGTGCGCGGTTCGCGGGACGGGAGGAAGCCGACACGGCCGGTCCGCCCGGCGAGCACCACCGGCGGTGTGGACCGCTACGAGATGGTGCAGCGGAGCACCGACGTGGAGATCCTGCCCGGGCTCCGCACCCGGGTGTGGGGGTACGACGGGCAGTTCCCCGGCCCGACGGTCGTCGGCCGGTCGGGGCGCGGGGTGCTGCTCACCGTACGCAATGAACTACCGGTGCCGACCTCCACGCACCTGCACGGCGGCGTCACACCGCCTGGTTCGGACGGGTATCCCACCGACATCGTCGTACCCAGGGGATGGCGGCAGCCCTCGGGGCACTCCGGTCACACGGGGATGCGCATACCGGCCGACGCCTGGGAGACATCCGAACTGACCAGGGAGTACAACTACCCCATGGACCAGCAGGCGGCGACGCTCTGGTACCACGATCACCGGATGGATTTCAGCGCTCCGCAGCTCCGACGCAGCTCACCGGCGCGACTGGTCGAAGAGCCAGTCGATGACGACGTCGTTCTCGTACGTCTGTGCCCAGGCCCCGTGCGGGCTCACCGGTGTGGTGCCGGCCGGGTAGCTGGTGAACAGCGTATGGCTGCCCGCGCGGCGGGCCTGATGCAGCAAGGCCCGGGAGCGGGCCTCGAATTGGTCCTTGGGCAGGTCGTTGCCCCACTGCCCGCGGGTGACCTTGGCGCCCGCGTTCTCCAGTGCGTTCATCAGCGTCCAGGTACCTGGCTTGCCGAAGCGCCCCTCCTTGTAGGGGACGACGGGGTCGTCGACGGAGTGGTCGGCCCAGAGCGGGATGTGCGTGATCCTTTCCATGACGGAGGGGTCGCCCCAGCCGGCGGTGGCGAGGGCCGCGGCGTACCTGCCGGGCTGTTTCGGGAGCAGGTTGAGGATTCCCCGCGCGCCCGACGACAGGCCGACGAGGTAGAGCCGGCCCGCGTCGACCGGGTACGCGGCCGTCGCGGCGTCGATGAGCTGGATCAGCGCGCCCTGCACCGTGGCATCGGTCCAGTCCGTGCCGTCCTGGCCCTCCATGGGGCGGGGCAGCGGGATCTGCGGGGCGAGCACGAACGCCGGGTTCCTGCGCTGGCGTTCGGGTTTGGCGAACGTGACCGCGATCCGGTTGGCGGTGAGCTGGGTCATGTTGTTGTCGGCGACCTCGCCGCCGCCGTGCAGGGTGACCACGAGCGGGTACCGGGTGCCCGCCCCGGGGCGCCGTAGGTACCCGGCCGGCTGATGGAGACGGAAGTCCAGCTCGAACCCCGTCGAGTCGGTGAACGATCCGGCGGTGAAGTCGTCCACCACAGGGGTGCGCACTCCCTCGTTCCGGATGGCGAACGGATCCGCCGCGAGTACGGGGCCGCCGCCGCGCGCCGTCACATCGGCCACCTGCCTGACCGCGTAGGCGCGGTCGAGCGGAAGCGGATCGGTCGCCCCGGCAGCCCGCGCGTTGGCGTCGCCGGGGTCGAGTTCGATGATCAGGTGGTCGCCCGGTCGTCCTGGGTCGGCCCGGTCGTCCACCTCGGCTGTGGTGTTCGGGTAGACGCGGGTCACCGTCCGGGCCGCGGTCTTCCCGCCCACGGTGGCGGTGACGTGGAACGCGGAGGGCGGGATCACACCTCCGCACGGATCGATGGGTGCCGCGTACCGGATGGCGACCGCTGCCACCAGCCAGTTGTGCCTCGGCGTCACCCGTGTGAGGAGGTCGCACCGCAGAACCGGATTCAGCCCGGGCGCCGTCGACGGGTCCGCTGCCGCGGCGTCGGCCGCCGCCGCGGTCGCCGCAGGAGTTACCGCTGCCGCGGTGACGGCGCCTGCGGCGATGGTCAGGGCCGTACGTCTGGTGAACCTTGGCATGGGTCCTCTTCTCGTCATCCGGTGGCCTGGGCTTTCCGCGCGGGAGAGCGCGGAGGGCGGAAGGGGCGGGGCGGATGTGCTACGCGAGAGTTTCCGAGCGACAGCGGATCGGCGTCCAGCATCAAACCGGCATATATTCATGCCGGATGCGTATCAAATCCGGCCGTGTGCCTGTGTACGGGCGACGGTGGCTGTGCCTTCGGTGTCCCAGGTGCGGGTTGACGCGCGGGGCACACGTCGGGCGGTGGGGAACGGCCGTCCGATCCGGCCCGTTGGACAGGTATGGAGCTGAGGGTGCGAGTGGGACATCAGGGGAGCGGGCCAGGAGCGATTACTCCGGACGGCTGCGCGGTCGAGCTGTACTCGCGGCTGCCGGTCGGGGCCGAGCCGGACGTCGTCACGGCTGCCGTGCCGGCCGGTGCGCGCATCCTGGAGCTGGGCTGTGGCGTGGGACGCGTGACCCACCCGCTTCTGGAGCGGGGGTTTGCGGTGACTGCGGTGGACGAGTCCCAGGAGATGCTCGACCGCGTCCGTGAGGCGCGGACGATATGCAGCCCGATTGAGGACCTCGACCTGGGCGGGACATTCGACGTGGTGATGCTCGCATCGTTCCTCGTACACGCCGGAGACGTCGCGGTGCGGCGTGCCCTGCTGCGTACCTGTGTCCGGCATGTCGCGCCGGACGGCTGCGTGCTGATCCAGCGGGAGGGCGACGACTGGCACACGAACCTGCCGCGTGAGCGCGTCGATCCCAGCGGTTTCACGGTACGGATCGTGTCGGCGGAACCGATCGGCGACGGGGCGAACTCGATCCACGCGGAGTACGAGTTCCTGGACGCCACCTGGACACAGACATTCCTGTCCCGACCTCTGACGAAGCGGCAGTTCGAAGGCGCGCTCGCGGAGGCGGGCCTGAGGGTGGACACGTACCTGACCGAGGACCGGACATGGGTGCGGGCGCGTCTCTCGGACCGGAGATGACGGCCCTGTGTCTCACGACGCGTTCTCCTCGGCGGCCAGGGTGACGACGATCTTGCCGACCTGGGAGCCGGCTTCGAGGTAGCGGTGGGCGTCGACGATGGCGTCCAGGGGGAAGGTTCTGTCGATGACCGGGGTCAGTTCACCGCGGGCGAGCCCGTCCCGGACGAATGCGACGGCGGAAGCCCGGCGCCGGCTATCGGTGGTGATCTCGAACAGTTCGAAACCACGGATGGTCAGGTGCTTGAACAGCACCGTGCCCACGTTCAGTTGTACGGGCTCGCGGTCCAGCAGGCCGTAGACGACGATGACGGCCTCGTGGGCGGCCGCCTCGACGAGGTCGGCCAGTGCGGGGCCGCCGACCGGGTCGAAGATCACGCGGGCGCCCGCACCGCCGGTCAGCTCGTGCACGCGGGTGACGACGTTCTCCTCGGCGGTGGCGATGACCGCGTCGGCGCCGGCGTCCAGCAGGTGTCGGCGTTCGGCGCTGGTGCGGGTCAGCGCGATCGCGCGCGCCCCGGCCTTGTGCGCGATCTGGATCGCGGCCAGTCCCACGCCGCTGGACGCGGCGGGGATGAGCACGGTGTCCCCGGGGCGCACGGCCGCCAGGTCGACCAGCCCGCCGTAGGCGGTGATGAACTGCATCCACACCGAGGCCGCCTCCTCGAAGGACAGGTTCTCGGGATGGACGACGACCGCGTGGGCGGGGGCGAGGACGAGTTCACCGTGCACGGGGTAGTCGGTCATGGTGAACGAGGGCACCACGCTGACCGCGTCGCCCACGCGCAGGCCGGTGACATCAGGCCCGAGGGCCTCGACCACGCCGGCCGCCTCATAGCCGAGACCGGACGGGAGGACCGGGTCGATGCCGTACTGGCCCAGCCGGAACATCGATACGAACGGCAGGTTCAGGAGGCGTCGCCGCGGCGAACGTCGGGGGTGGGCACCGGACCAGCTCGGCACCGCGACCCAGCCTGCACCTGAGTTCGACGTGAGTCAAATTTTGAACTCCATCGAAATAAGTGCGCCGATCCGCCGCACCGGCGGGCTGCGTCTGTCCGGCGGCTCAGGCCACGCCCGCCGCTGCCTCCGCGGTGGAGGCGGTCACCACGGCGGAGAGCAGGCCGGGGAAGCGCTGCTCCATCTCATCGGTGCGCAGGCTGTTCATCTTGGTCGTGCCCACGTAGTACTGGCGGATCACGCCCGCCTCGCGCAGTACGTTGAAGTGGTGCGTGAGCGTCGACAGTGACACCGGCGCGTCGAACGTTCCGCAACTCATGTCCGTGCCCGCTCGGGCCAGTTGGAACACCACCGTGCGCCGCACCGGATCCGCCAGCAAAGTCCCGGCGGCCTTACACGTGCGCACGACGGCCTGCGACGCGGTGTTCACCAGCTGATTCCGGCCGCCACCGGCCGGTGGTCGCTGCCGGTGGCCGGCAGGACCCAGGAGCTCGTCGGCTGCACACCGCGGACCAGGATCTGGTCGATCCGGGCCACCGGGAACGTCGTCGGCCAGCTGAAGCCGAAGCCGTCCCCTGCCGCTTCCTGGGCCGAGTTCATCCGCGAGGTGATGCCGGCGAAGGCGCGGTCGTCCAGGGTGCCGTTCAGGTCGCCGAGCAGCACCACCCGCTCACTCCGGTCCGCGGCGATGGCCTTGCCGAGCGCCTGCGCACCGCGGTCCCGGCTGTCCGTCCAGAAGCCGTTCCTGGGGAACACGCGTACGGATCCCAGGTGGGCCACGTACACCGTCAGCGGACCCCGGTCCGTGGCCACCGTGGTGCGCAGCGCCCGGTTGTAGGCCATCTTGACGTCGGCCGGCTTGGTGTCTCCCAGCGGCCCGTAGTCCATGCTGATGTCGACCGGTCGGGTGTCCGACAGCGGCAGCTTGCTCCACAGTCCGACCGTGCCCTGCACCGTGTGGTACGGGTAAGCCTTCTCCAACTCCTTCTCGTACAGCGGCTTCGCCTGCGCGGTGACCTCCTCCAGGGCCAGCACCTCCGCTCCGGAGGCGGCCAGGTCGCGGGCTGTGCCGGCCGGGTCCGGATTGCCGGCGCCGACGTTGTGGCTGACCACGGTGAGGTCGGTGGACGGGTGCGACTTGTCGCTGAGCAGCCCGCCGAAGAGGCTCAGCCACGCCGTGACCGGCAGCAGCAGCGCGGCCACCGCGGAGGCGGAGCGGCGCCACAGTGCCCCGGCCAGCAGCACCGGGATGAACAGGCCGAACCACGGCAGGCAGGTCTCCACCAGGCTGCCGAGGCCCCCGCGGTCCGTGATCTGCGCGTGCAGCAGCATGACCAGGCCGAGCAGCAGCGCCAGCGCCGCGAGCACCGGGCCGCGCTTCCAGGGCTCCGGCCGGAAGACGATGCGGATCGCCCGGCGGACGTCCGTGCGCGGGGTCCCGGTGCCGGCATCCCGGATCTCGGCGCCGCTCTGTCCGGCCTCCGCCGTGTCCACCTGCGTCATGGTCTGTCCTCGTTCACTGCCGGTCACTGCTGCGTCCTCGGGTCATGGGGGAGTCGGTACACATACGCGGGCAACGACGATCGCTCGCAGTGGCGCGCGCAGCCTGGGGGAGGGCCTCGAACGGATCCGGAGGGACGAGGAGGCGGAGGCGGAGGCGGAGGCGGACGAGAGTCTCGGCGCCTGGTGGCCGAAGGCCGCGGTGATCACGGTCGTGACGATCATCAGGCCGACGGCAAGGAGCCACCGAATCCGGTGGGCCGTTTGTCCGCGCCGGTGGTGGGGGCCGAATCATGCCGCCAGTCAAGGTGGCACGGTGTTGCCGGCACGTATGCGGTTCTCGATATGCCGACGATATGCGCCGACTCGTAGCATCGACACCATGCGTGTGTTGATCGTCGAGGACGAGCCCTATCTGGCAGAAGCCATCCGTGATGGTCTGCGTCTGGAAGCGATCGCCGCCGACATCGCGGGTGATGGCGACACCGCTCTGGAACTGCTGAGCACCACCACCTACGACATCGCCGTCCTCGACCGCGACATCCCCGGACCGTCCGGTGACGAGATCGCCACACGCATCGTCGCCTCCGGCAGCGGCATGCCGATCCTCATGCTCACCGCGGCCGACCGTCTCGACGACAAGGCCTCCGGATTCGAACTCGGCGCCGACGACTACCTCACGAAACCTTTCGAGCTCCGGGAACTCGCGCTCAGGCTCAGAGCGCTCGACCGCAGACGTGCCCACAACAGGCCTCCCGTACGAGAGATTGCGGGTCTGCGGCTGGACCCGTTCCGCAGAGAGGTCTACCGGGACGGCCGCTATGTCGCGCTCACCAGGAAGCAGTTCGCGGTGCTCGAAGTCCTCGTCGCTGCCGAAGGCGGTGTCGTCAGCGCCGAAGATCTCCTGGAACGCGCGTGGGACGAGAACGCCGACCCATTCACCAACGCCGTACGCATCACCGTCTCGGCACTGCGCAAGCGTCTCGGTGAACCCTGGATCATCGCCACCGTGCCGGGCGTCGGCTACCGCATCGACACAGCGCCCGACACCGGACAGGAGGGAGGAGACCGTGGATAGAGCCCCGGGAACGAGTGTTCGCCTCAAACTCACCCTCAGCTACGCCGGGTTCCTCACGATTGCCGGCGTCCTCCTGCTCGCCGCGGTGTGGGTGTTCCTCCTGCGTTACGTTCCCGAGCGCGCGCTTATGGTCTCCGCCGACGCCCCCACGCATGGTGTGTTTCCCATCCGTTCCAACCTCCTGCGCGTTTTCGCTCCGAGAGCAGCCGCGGTGTTGGCATTCCTGCTCGTGTTCGGTCTCGTGGGAGGGTGGCTGCTCGCCGGCCGTATGCTCGCCCCCCTGACGTGCATCACCGGCGCCGCACGCGCCGCCGCTACCGGATCACTCTCCCACCGGATCCGGCTCCAGGGGCGCAAGGACGAGTTCCGCGAACTCGCCGACGCCTTCGACACGATGCTCGCACGGCTCGAAACACACGTCGCCGAACAGCGGAGATTCGCAGCCAACGCCTCTCACGAGTTGCGCACCCCGCTGGCGATCTCCAAGGCGCTTCTCGACGTGGCCCGCACCGATCCGCACCGCGACGCCGGCGAACTCATCGACCGCCTCCACGCCGTCAACACCCGAGCGATCGACCTTACGGAGGCATTGCTCCTGGTCAGCCGAGCCGAGCAGCGGTCATTCACCCGAGAACCCGTCGACCTGTCCCTCGTGGCGGAAGAGGCCACCGAAACACTTCTCCCGCTCGCGGAAAAGCACGGCGTCACCATCGAGACCCGCGGTGACATCACCCCCACGATCGGATCACCAGCGCTCCTGCTGCAGCTGACCATGAACCTCGTCCACAACGCGATCGCCCACAACCTGCCCGACCAGGGCACCGTGTGGGTGACCACCAGCATCCGCCCCGGGACCGTGGTGCTCGCTGTCGAGAACACCGGCGAGAAGCTCACCCCGCAGCTCGTCTTGACACTCACCGAACCGTTCCGGCGCGGCACCGAGCGGATACACACCGACCACGCGGGCGTCGGCCTCGGCCTGGCCATCGTCAAAACCATCACCCAGGCACACGACGGAACACTCACCCTCACCCCGCGCCCCGCCGGCGGGATGCGCGTCACTGTGGAACTACCCGCGACATCGGCCGGCTCACCGCCGGGCGATCCCGCCCGCTGAAGTGCGGCAGGCGTCACGCGTCGGGGACGAGTCCTGTGAGAGCGAGGACGGGGCCGTGACGGCCAGGGCGGTGACGGTCAGGGCGGTTTTCCAAACGACACGCCCCAGGGCGTCTGGTGAAAGCACGTGCGCCGACGGGTGGGGCCGTAGTACCCCTGGACAGTCCTGGATCCGTTTCCGTTCTCGTCCGGAGCCGTCGATGACCGTTCGCCGTGTCATGCCCATCATTCAGTCGGAGGCCGCGCAGGAGAGCCGGGAGTTCTACGGCCTGCTGGGCTTCGAGGAAGTCATGAATCTCGGCTGGATCATGACGCTTGCCTCGCCGTCCAGTCCGGCAGCGCAGGTCAGCGTCATGACCAGCGACAGAACCGCCCCGGTTACCCCCGATATGAGCGTCGAGGTCGACGACGTGGAGGCGGCTTACGCGATCATGCGGGACAGCGGCGCGGAGATCGTTCATCCCCTGCAGGACGAGGAGTGGGGCGTACGGCGGTTCTTCGTCCGCGATCCCAACGGCCGTGTGGTCAACGTTCTGAGCCATCGCTGACGCTTCCCGCCGGGCCCGGCAGACGGGGGAGTCCACGTTCACGTCCCAGGTGGCCGGTCAGCCGGCAGGGTCTTCGAGTGCCGGCCCGGCGATTTCCTGGGTGCCGATGATCGAGAGCAGACTGAGGAGGTCGGCGCTGTCGGTGCCGAGTGCGGGGGTGAACCAGAGCAGCCGCTGCCGGCCGTCCTCGCTGAACAGATTGAGGCAGTTGACCTCGATCAGGCCGATTGCGGGATGGTTGAGGCGCTTGCGGTCGTCCCGCCTGAACGCCACGTCGTGGTCGGCCCACAGCGTGGCGAATTCGGGGGAGGTGTCGAGCAGCGAGCTGACCATGGAGCTTGCTTCGGTGTCCCTGGCGTCCCGTCGGGCGGCGGCCGCGCGCAGATCGGCGACGAAGGCGCGGGACTGGACCTCGTGATCGGCTTCGGGGTAGAGGCGCCGCGCGTCGGGATCGGTGAACCACCGGTGTACGAAGCTGGCCCGAGCGCCCCGGAACCCGGATTGGTCTCCGAGCAGGGCCACCGCGAGCGGGTTCTGTACGAGGGTGACATGCAGGTCGGTGATCACCTGAGCCGGTGTCGATGTCAGGCGATCGAGGAGATCGAGCATGCCGGGGTGCACGTGCGAGGCGGCTCCGCCCTGTACGGGCACCGGGCGATCCGCCAGGTGGAACAGATAGTCGCGTTCGTCGGCGGTCAGGCGCAGGGCCCTGGCGAGGGCCGCGAGCATCTGCTCGGAGGGCTGGGATCCGGCTCCGCGTTCGAGTTCGTTGTAGTAGTCGACCGACGCCCCCGCGAGCTGGGCGACCTCGTCACGGCGCAGCCCGGGTACGCGGCGCCGGGGACCGGTCGGCAGCCCGACGTCGCCCGGGCGGAGGCGATCGCGCCGCGAGCGCAGAAAGGCACCCAGTTCGGTGTACTTCGCAGAACCCATGCACCCCATTCTGCGCTCGGCCAGGTCACGGACCCAGGGGATGACATCCCCTGGTTGACCTGGTCAGGACCACGGATCGTGGAGGACATGACTACGAACCACCAAGCTCATACGCCGCCAGCCGCACCGGCAGCCGCGCGGGTCGCCGTCGTGACCGGCGGATCGCGCGGCATCGGCCGGGCGGTCTGCGAGAGGCTCGCCCGCGACGGGCTGGCCGTCGTGGTGAACTACGCCCGCGACGCGGCGGCCGCCGAGGAGACGGTGGCAGCGATCACCGCCGCCGGTGGCCGTGCGGTGTCCGTGCGGGCGGACGTGGCGGACGAGAACGCCGTCACCGCGCTGTTCGACCGGGCGGAGCAGGAATTCGGCGGCGTCGACGTCGTCGTGAACGCGGCCGGCCGACTCGCCCTGTCGCCCATCGCCGACCTCGACCTCGGGGTTCTCGACGCCGTGCTGCGCACCAACCTCCGCGGCACGTTCGTCGTGGCCCGGAGCGCCGCCCGGCGACTGCGCGAGGGTGGCTCGTTCGTGGCGTTCTCGACCTCCGTGGTGGCCACCCAGTTCCCCGCTTACGGCGCGTACGCGGCGAGCAAGGGTGCTGTCGAGTCGATCACGCTGATCCTCGCCCGTGAGCTGCGCGGCCGGGACATCACCGTGAACACCGTCGCACCCGGCCCCACGGCCACGGATCTGTTCCTCGACGGCAAGACGCCCGAACAGATCGAGCGGCTCGCCAGGACCCCGCCCCTGGAGAGGCTGGGCACCCCGCAGGACATCGCCCGCGTCGTCGCCTTCCTCAGCAGCCCCGAGGGGCACTGGATCAACGGCCAGATCCTGCGGGCCAACGGGGGCATGGCGTGAGCGGCCGGCCGAAAGCCGTGGCGCGAGCACTCCTGGCCGACCTCTGACCACCGACACCGCAACCGGCACCAACAGACACGTCCGCGTCCGCGGAAGAAACCACTCCGAGGAGAGACCGCTATGCCTTTCGCCAACTTCAAGGTCCCCGCAGGCACCCTCACCGCAGCGGACAAGAAGAAGATCGTCGAGCGCACCACCGACCTGTATGCGGAAATCTACGGTGAGCGCGCCCGTCCCACCACCGTCGTCCTCGTCGACGAAGTCGTCGACGGCGGCTGGGGCGTCGCCGGCAACATCCTGACCGCAGCCATGCTCGACGGCGACGCCTGACCCCGAGCACCGGCGGATCTCCTCCTCCGCACAGGGGTGCTCGAAGCAATTGCCGCACCACCCAACGGATATCGCTGACCGGTGCTGATACGACATCGGTGATGTCCCGTTACACGGGCCCGCTTCCGTCAGCGGCCCTGAGCGACGACGTCGTGGAGGTACCGTACGGCGAGCGTCTCGGCGTGGTGACGCCGTTCCACAGCCGTTCCACCGGCGTCGGACCATCTGCGGTAGAGGTCGACGGTGGCGAGGAGCGCCCGTCCGGCTTCGTGGCGGTCGTAGCCGCACAACGTTGCCTGAAGATCGCGCGCCACTGTTCCTTCTGCGGCCGGGACGGTGGACCCTGGTCGGTGGGGAGGTGACCACCTCATGGTTGACGACGGACAGCGGCTCTTGGTGATCAACGTGCCGAAGGTGACGTTCTACCCAGAGCAGCTGGGGCGGACGGGGTGCTCGTACCACCCCGTCGGCCGCTCGCACCAGGGCACGCTCGGCTGGACCGCCGTCCGGGGAACCCGGGCCGAGCAGGACGAATGGCGGGCGGCCGCGGAGCAGTTCTCCGCCACGGTCCGGGAGGCGGAGGGCGCGTACCGGGCGGTCGTCCGGGGAAGGGGCCGTCACCTGCCGGGCGCGGGACGGCGGAAGGAGCGGGCGGCGGAGCGGTTCCGGAAAGCGGCGGCAGTCGCCGAGGAACACTACGCGCCGGTACGCGCGGAGATCGGGCGGCGCCTGGCCGCCGAAGCGGAGCAGGTAGGGAGGGAGCGGGAGGAGCGCGAGCGCCGCTGGGCTGCCGAACGGGCGGAAGAGGAGGCGCGACGCCAGGTGGCCGAGGCCCGCGCGGGCCGCTGCCACGACCTGGCGCGGCGGCAGGTGTGGGGTTGGGCGGTCGTCGGTGACGAGGAGCGGGGCGGGACGGAGATCTTGGCGCACCGCCACGACGTACCTACCGGGCAGCCGTTGCCGGCCTCCTCACGTCAGTCCGCGCAACCGCTGTCGGCGGGCTCTCTGGAACGAGAACTGTACGGAATCCGGGAGGAGTTGGGCCTGACGGACGTGCGATGGGAGGAAGCGGCGATGGGGCGCGTGGAGGCGGAGTGCTCGATTCCGGACGACCCCGTCCCTTTCGACGTCTGGTGGGCCACCGTCACCGCGCGCCACTGGCGCTCCCCCCGGCAGGTGCCGCCGCCCCCGCCCCCGTCTTCCCCGGCCGGCCACGGCCGTGCGTACGGCTTGCACGGCAGCGACTACGGAGGCATCGGAGGGGACTACGGCGGCGGAGGCTTCGGCGGCTACTGAGCCCCCGGCCCGCCGGAACAGCACCCTCGCGCTCGCTCGGTCGGTTCCTCGGCCCGCCAGGGGCGACGACAGCTCCGCTCAGCGGCTCGTCGTACGTAGTGGAGTGCGGCGCTGAAGCTCTCCACGGGGGCCCGGGCCGCGGGAGCCGCTGCGTAGTGTGTTCTCCGTGCGCCACCAGCACCGCGGCCGATACCTGAGCCCCGGAAGTGCGAGCGAACCCGCACGGTCGGACGACGAGGTTCGCAGACGGCACCTTCTCGATCAGCGTTCACGGAGATCCGGGATGTGTGGGGGACGGGGGCGGGGTGGCTCCTCGTCAGGGAGTCCAGGGCAGTCGTAGCACTTCGATTCGAGGATCAAGATGATTTCAGAGAGCTCCCGCGAGACGCGGAACGCCACTGCGTCGGCCGGGTTGCCGCAGCAGACGGGCACGCGCCGGATCGCGTGGAATGCGGTGCCGCAGGATGTCGCGGCCGGTATCGAGCGCCTGCTCGGTGCCGAGGTCGCCGCGGCGGCCGGGCAGCCCGGTGGATTCTCGGAAGGTGTGGCTTCGCTGCTGACGCTGACCGACGGTCGCCGGATGTTCGTGAAGGCGGCGAGTTCGGAGCGGGCTCCGGCGGTGTCCGCCTTCCACCGCAGGGAGATCGCCGTCACGCGGCAACTCGCCACTGCCTGGACGCCCCGGCTGCTGGACGCCTACGACGATGGTGTCTGGGTCGCGGGGGTCTACGAGGAGATCAGAGGAAGGCTGCCCGCGCAGCCCTGGCGCCCCGACGAACTCGACCGGGTCCTTGCCGAACTCGCCGAGCTGACCGAAGCGTTGACCCCGTCACCGGTCGACCGCACGCTGCTGGCCGAGCCGCGACTCGGCGGTTGGCGGGCACTGGCCGGGCGCGGCGGCCCGCCGGTCGACCGGCTGCGCACGCACGATGGCCCCCTGGGCGGCCGACCACCTCGCCGACCTGGCCGACCTGGAGGCACAGGCCCCACAGGCGCTGGCCGGCGCAACCCTGCAACACGGCGACCTGTACCCGTTCAACATCATGCTCCACGACCAGCGGGTCTTCGTCGTCGACTGGCCGCACGCGTGGATCGGCGCGCCGCACTGCGACACGGTGACGCTGCTGTCGAGCGCCTCGCTCAGCGGTGCGGACCCCCAGCAACTCGCCGAACGCCATCCCCTCACGCGCGCCGCGGACAAGGAGCAGATCGACGTCCTGCTTGCCGCGCACTCCGGCTTCCTGCTCCGGATCGTCGCATCTGCGGGCATGGGGGCGGACCAGAACCTGGTGGAGATGATGACCGCGCTGGGGCTGGCCTCCCTCCGCTGGCTGCGGAGGCGGAGATGAGAGCCGACGTCCGGACCACGGCCGGTGTTCCGATTCCGGCTCGTCCGGGACGAGAACGTCTGCGTGTGCAGTTCGAAGGACTCGTCGACGACGAGCAGTCGTCAAGGGTTGTGCAGGCCCCGGCGGGTCAGGATGCCAGGGATCTCCGCAACAAGGAAGCGCGGGTGAGCCGAGCGTCGCGCGGTGCTTCGGATACTTCGGGATCAGGCATCTGGAAGGCATCTCCGTCGAAGCGCGGGATGACGTGGACGTGCAGGTGGTGAAGTACCTGACCGGGTATGTCGTTGTTCTGCGTGATCGTGCTTCCGACAGCTTGGTAGGCGTCTTTCACCGCGGTCGACACTCGCGCGACGACCTCAAAGACTTCCTGCAGAAGGTCACTTCCGGCTTTATGCAGGCCGGTCACGTGGGCGAGCGGCAGCACCAGGGTGTGACCTGGATTGTTCTCGCGCTGCATGAGAGTGGGGATGACGAAGACGTTCTTCGATCGGTATGCGACCAGGTCCGCGTCGATCTCGCCTTGGCCGATCAAGCAGAAGGGGCAGTCACTCACTCGGGAACCTTTCGTCCTTGCCATGTTCGAACGCGGCTGCTGCGACCATTATGAGAGCTACCACATCTGTCTCATTGAAGGCCCCGGTGAACGTGGGTGGCGCGTGCGTGGCCGAAGCCGCTGCTGACGCCGGTGATGAGCTGGGTATGCGCGGTCATGCGTCCTCCTGAGGGCACGAGGTGGTACCGGCGTTGACAGCGGCCAGGGCGTTGAGGGTGCGGGGGTAGCCGATGAAAGGCAGCAGGCCGGTGAGTACGGCGACGAGTTGGGCGCGGTCGTTGCCGACGTTCAGGTTGGCGGCGACGTGGCCGCGTACCTGGGCGTCCGCGCCGCCGAGCGCGGCAAGCATGGCGAGGGTGAGCAGTTCGCGGGTGGGCACGTCGATGCCGCCGCGGGTGTAGTGGTCGCCGAAGCAGTTGGCGCTCAGGAAGTGCTGGATGTGCTGCTGGTCGGCGGGGGCGCCGGCGTGCATCGTGTCGACGGCGTCGGCGCCCACGATCCGCTTCTGCATGTCCAGTCCCTCGGTCCCGCGGGTGTCGGGCGTGGTCGTCGACTGGGCCTCCAGCGGGAGTGGGACGCCTCGTTCGGTGAGGACGTCGTTGGTGGCGTGCAGAAAGTCGAAGACGCGAGCCATGCCGGCATAGGGCACCGCCTGGTAGACGATCTCCTTCGCCTCCACCGGGGTGACACCGGTGGTGAGCGCGGCGCCCAGCATCACCCGGTACTCGGCGACGGCGCCCACTGCGATCATCGCGGCGAGCTGGGTCATGAGCCGGGTGCGCTCCGGCAGGACGCCGGTGTGGCGCAGTACCTCGTCGAAGGCGAAGTCGTCGAAGTAGGCGATCAGTTCCGGGTCGGTGACGGCGAGGGTGGAGACGTGGCCGGGGAACAGGCGCTCGTGCGCGGCCGCCGCGTCGGGGTTCGGCTTGCGGGCGGTCACGGGCGTACCAGCGTCTTCAGCGCCTCGCGGTCGTTCATGGCGTGGTATCCCTCGGCGATGTCTTCCAGGGCGACGGTGCGGTCGAAGACGCGTCCGGGCCGGATGGAGCCGTCGAGGATGTGCGGCATGAGTTCCTCGATGTAGGCCCGGGCGGGCGCGACGCCACCGGTGAGGGTGATGTTGCGCAGGAAGTCCGCAAAGCCGAACGGCACGTCGGTGAACTGCGGGGCACCGACACGGCTGACGGTGCCGCCGTCGCGGACCACACCGAAGCTCTGTACGAGCGCGTCCTTCAGGCCGACGCACTCCAGGACTTTGCGGGTGCCCTCGCCGCCGGTCAGTTCGCGGACCCGGGCGACGCCCGCGTCGCCTCGTTCGGCGACGACGTCGGTGGCGCCGAAGTCGCGGCCGAGGTCGGTGCGGGCCTGGTGACGGCCCATGAGAATGATCTGTTCGGCGCCGAGCAGCCTGGCGGAGATCACGGCGGAGAGCCCGACCGCGCCGTCCCCGATGACGGTGACAGTGTCGCCGCGGCGGACACCGGCGGTCCGGGCGGCGTGGTAGCCGGTGCACAGCACGTCGGAGAGGGTGAGGAGGTCCGGGGGCAGGCCGGAGTCCTCGGCGACGGGCAGCCTCACCAGGGTGCCGTCGGCCAGGGGCACGCGGGCGGCCTGTCCCTGGCCGCCGTCGACGCCGTTCACGCCGACCGTGACCTTGCTCCCGGGGCCGGTACCGAACCGCTTGAGCGGGGCGTAGACGGTGATGCCGGCGCACAGCAGGGGAGCGGCGGCGGCCGGGTCGAGAGTCTCGGGGACGCGGACCACGAAGTCCTCGGGGGCGACGATCGCCTCGGAGTAGCCGCCCTGGGTGTGGGTGCCGGGCTCGGCGGGGTCGGGGCTGCCGAAGACCAGGGTGTGGCCCTTGAGGCAGTACTGCTCCTGACCGGCGCGGCAGTTCTCGCACTCGCGGCAGGAGTTGGCCATGCAGCCGATGCCGACCAGGTCGCCGAGTGGCGGGTGACGTCCGGGCCGGTTTGGGTGACCCGGCCGACGATCTCGTGGCCGGGCACGAGCGGGCTGACCGGGAGCGGGCCGAAGGAGCCGTCGACGAAGTTGATGTCGGAGTGGCAGATGCCGCAGTACAGGATGTCGAGCCTGACGTCGTGCGGGCCGATGTCACGGCGCTCGATGGTGACGGGGGTGAGCGGCCGGCCTCGTATGCGCCGAACGCGTGGACGGTGGTGGGCATGTTGTTCCTTCTTGCAGGTTGTGCGGGGTTCGGCGTCAGGCTTCGGGGATGGCGCGGCCGTAGTCCGCCAGGGTGACGGCCGCCGGCTCGGGTCCGCCGCGGCGGCCGGTCTCCAGGGCGTCGAGGGCCTTCAGCTCGTCCGGGGTGAGGTCGAAGTCGAAGACGTCGATGTTCTCGGCGATGCGGTGCCGCTTGGTGGACTTGGGGATGACCGAGCGGCCGTGCTGGAGGCCCCAGCGCAGCAGGACCTGGGCCGGGCTCTTGCCGTGTGCCTCGGCGATCCGGGTGACGGCCGGATCCTGGAGGACACTTCGGCGGTTCTCGCCGTAGCCCGGGTAGAAGGTGATGCCGCCGATGGGGGACCACGCCTGGTTGAGGATGCTGTGGGTGTCGTCGAAGTCGAGGACGGCGCGCTGCTGGAAGTAGGGGTGGATCTCCAGCTGGTTGACGGCCGGGACGACGGTGGCGGCGTCGAGCAGGGCGGTCAGGTGGTCGACCATGAAGTTGCTGACGCCGATGGCGCGGACCTTGCCGTCGGCCAGGAGTTTCTCCAGAGCGCGGTAGGCGGCGAGGGTCCTGTCGAAGCCGGACGGCAGCGCCTGGTGCAGGATGAGCAGGTCGATCCGGTCCATACCGAGCTTGGCGGCGCTCTTGTCGAAGCCGTGCAGGGTCTCGTCGTAGCCGTAGTCGCTGATCCAGATCTTGGTCTCGACGAACAGGTCGTCGCGGGGCACGCCGGAAGCGCGCAGGGCCTGGCCGACCTCGCGTTCGTTGCCGTAGGCGGCGGCGGTGTCGATGTGCCGGTAGCCGAGGTCGAGGGCGGCCGTGACGGCGGCCCGGGTCTCGTCGGGCGGGGTCTGGAAGACGCCCAGTCCCAGGGCGGGCATCTCGACGCCGTTGTTGAGGGTGAGGGTCTGCATCACAGGGTCCTTTCCTTACGGGATGCGCGTGCGGGCACGATGAGGATCGAAACGGTCACGACGGCCAGGGCGAGCAGGACGGCGGAGCCGGTCAGGGCCGCGCCTGAACGGGCCGCGATGTCGGATGCCGTGTGGCCGGTGGAGACGGTGGCGGCCACGGCGGTCAGGATGCTCAGGGCCAGCGCGCTGCCGATCTGGTGCACGGCGTTGACCAGACCCGAACCGGCCCCCGCGTCCTGGGGGGCGACACCGTCGACGCCGCTGGAGGTCAGGGGGGCCAGGGTCAGGCCCTGGCCGGCGCCGATGAGCACCATCGGCAACGCCACGCCCGTCAGGTAGGGCGTGTGAAGGCCCAGACGGCTCAGCCACGCCATGCCGGCCGCGGTCAGGGCGACACCGGACAGGAGCACCAGCGGCCGGGCGGCCCGCTCCAGGAGCCGGGGCACCTGGACGGCAAGACAGAAGTTGACCAGCGTCATCGGCAGGAACGCGAGACCGGCCTGCAGCGGCGTCCACTGGTAGACGCTCTGCACGAACTGCGCGGTGAAGAAGAAGAACCCCATCATCGCGCCCATGTAGAGCATCCGGGTGACGTACGCGCCGGAGCGCTCCCGGCCGGCGAACAGCCGCAGCGGCACGATCGGCTGCGCGGCTCGTCGCTCCACCCTCACGAACAGCCCGAGCATCACCACGCCTGCTGCCAGCGGGAGCAGGGTGGCTGGAGCGGTCCAGCCGAAGTCGGCCGCGTCCACGATGCCGAGAACCAGCGCGGTGGACCCCAGCGTGGCCAGCAGAGCCCCGCCCACATCGAAACGACCGCCCTGGCGGTCGGTCTCGGGCAGGAACCGCAGGGCCATCACCATCATCACAACGCCGACCGGAACGTTCAGGAAGAATCCGGCCCGCCACGAGATCAGCTCCGCGGCGAGCCCTCCCACCACCAGACCGAGAGCGGCGCCGAGACCAGCGACCGCGCTGTAGGCGGCCATCGCCCGGTTGCGGGCCCGGCCCTCGGCGAAGCTGCGCGTGAGCAGGGACAGCGCGGACGGCGCCAGGACGGCGGCGCCGACGCCCTGGAGCGCACGGGCGGCGATCAGCCACCCCTGGGTCCCCGCGGCCCCCACCAGGAGCGAGGTCAGTGAGAAGACGGCCAGGGAGAACAGGAACACCCTGCGGTGGCCGAACATGTCACCGGCCCGGGCCCCCAGCAGGAGCAGCCCACCGAAGACCAGAACGTAGGCGTTGGTGATCCAGGACAGACCGGTCTCGGAGAAGCCCATGTCGGAGCGGATCTGCGGCAGCCCGGTAAACACGATCGAGTTGTCGAGGATGACCATGAAGTAGCTGACGCAGATGATCGTGAGGATCACCGTCGAGTGGACCGGCGCCTTGCCCGGCCGCATCGCCATGGACGCCGGTACACGATGCGCGGTGGCGGTCACGATGTCACCAGCCCCATCCCGGCATCGGTTGCCGTGAGCACCCGGGCGACGGGCAGGCTGCCGTCCACGCGGGCGGAGGCGCCCCGGTGCTGATCACAGAGTGCCTGTTCACGGGCGTACCAGCACCTTGAGAGCCTCGCGCGTGTCCATGGCCCGGTAGCCTTCGGCGACCTCGTCGAGAGAGACGGTCCGGTCGAAGACCCGGCCGGGTTCGATTCGGCCGTCGAGGACGTCGGGGAGAAGCTCCTCGATGTAGGCGCGGGCCGGAGCGGGGCCTCCGGTCAGGGTGATGTTCGGGCCGAAGAGGCTGCCGAAGCCGACCGGGGCCTCCTCGTACTGCGGTACGCCCACACGGCTGATGGTCCCGCCGGCACGGACCACGCCGTACGCCTGCTCATAGGCGGGCCGGTGTCCGACCGCTTCCAGGACGATGGCGCTGCCGCCGCCGGTGAGCTCGCGGACCTTCTCGATGCCTTCTTCGCCGCGCTCGGCGACCACGTCGGTCGCCCCGAACGCACGCCCCAGGTCAGTGCGCGCCGTGTGCCGCCCCATGAGGACGATCTGCTCGGCGCCGAGCCGCTTGGCGGCCAGCACGGCGAGCAGACCGACCGCACCGTCCCCGATCACGGTGACGGTGCTGCCCCGCTGTACCCCGCCGCGCACGGCGGCGTGGTGGCCGGTGCCCATGACGTCGGAGAGGGTGAGCAGGGACGGGATGAGCGCGTCGTCCGCACCGACCGGCAGCTTGACCAGGGTCCCGTCGGCCAGCGGGACCCGGGCCGCTTCGCCCTGTCCGCCGTCGATGCCGTTCACCGCCCAGAAGCCCCCGTGTACGCAGGAGGTCTGCAGCCCGGCCCGGCAGTGTTCACACGTGCCGTCCGAGTAGGCGAACGGGGCGACGACCAGGTCACCCTTCGTCACCGTCCGGACGTCCCGGCCCGTCGCCTCGACGACGCCGATGAATTCGTGGCCCATCCGGACCGGGCCGCCCGCGCCGGGCATGGACCGGTAGGGATGCAGGTCGCTGCCGCACACGCATGCTGTGGTGATGCGGACGACGGCATCGGTGGGCTCCTTGAGGGACGGGGCGGCCACGTCCTCGACGCGGACGTCACCGGCTCGGTACATGAGTGCTGCGCGCACGGTGCTCCTTCAGATCGGTAGAACGCCGAGGTCAGACGCGTGATCGCCGCGTCCTTGGTCTCGGTCCTCTCCAGGAAACCTCGCGCGGCCGTGCAGGTGGGAGTCACTGCTCTTCCAGGTACTGGCAGTACCTCGCAGGCCCTCGCCGGGCGACCTACCGTGGAGAAACCGGCACAAGATTCACGCCGATCCCAAGGAGTCTCCCCGTGCCACTGACCACCCCCGAAGCCACCGTCCGCCACCGGCGATGCCGCCTGGGATCGCCGTGGCACACCAGCGCGGAGCCCGACCATGGCCGGCACTGATCGGAACAACCTGGCCGCCGAGGTCCGCGAGTTCCTCAGCACCCGGCGCGCCCGCATCACCCCGGAACAGGCCGGGCTGCCGGTCTACGGCGGCAACCGCCGCGTTGCCGGTCTGCGCCGTGAGGAGGTCGCCCTGCTCGCGGGCGTGAGCGTGGACTACTACGTACGCCTCGAACGCGGCAACCTCAGCGGCGCCTCCGACTCCGTCCTCGAAGCCCTCGCGCACGCCCTGCAGCTGAACGAGGCCGAACGCACCCACCTCTACGACCTGGCCCGTGCTGCCACCCCTGCCGGGCGGCGGCCCACCGCGACCTCATCCCGGGTACGGCCCACGATCCTGCGGCTGCTCGACTCGATGACCGGTGTCCCCGCCTTCGTGCGTAACGCCCGCTTCGACATCCTGGCCGCCAACGCCCTGGGACGCGCTTTGTACGCGCCGCTCTTCGACTCGCCGCTGTTCGCCCAGCGCGGGCCGGTCAACAGCGCCCGCTTCCTGTTCCTCGATCCCGCAGCCCAGGACTTCTGGGTCGACTGGGACAAGGGCGCCGACGACGCGGTCGCCTTCCTGCGCACCGAAACGGGCCGCGCGCCGCACGACAAGGCGCTGACGGACCTGATCGGCGAGCTGACGACCAAGAGCGACGAGTTCGCCCGCCGCTGGGCCCGCCACGATGTGAAGTTCCACCGATCCGGAGTGAAGAACTTCCGCCACCCGCTGGTCGGCAGCCTCGCGCTGCCCTACGAAGCGATGGATCTGCCGTCCGACCCCGGCTTGCGCCTCAACTTCTACACCCCCGAACCGGACTCGCCGGAGCGGGAGGCCCTGGACCTGCTCGCCAGCTGGACGACCACCGGCACGGTCGTCCCGGCCGGAAACGACTGACCGAACGACCACAAGAACGAGGAGAACTCCCATGCGCTACCGTCCGCTCGGCCGCACCGGCGTCCAGGTCAGCCCGCTCTGCCTGGGCGCGATGATGTTCGGCCCCTGGGGCAACGAGGACGAGGCCGACTCGATCCGGATCATCCACCGCGCCCTCGACGCCGGTATCAACTTCGTCGACACCGCCGACGTGTACTCCGCCGGCGTCTCGGAGGAGATCGTCGGCAAGGCGCTCAAGGGCCGCCGCGAGGACGTGTTCCTGGCGACCAAGTTCTTCATGCCCATGGACCCCGACGACCCCAACCAGCGTGGCGGCTCGCGCCGCTGGATCTTCCGCGCGGTCGAGAACTCCCTGCGGCGGCTCGGCACCGACCACATCGACCTCTACCAGGTCCACCGGCCCAGCCCCGACACGGACGTCGCCGAGACCCTCGGCGCCCTCACCGACCTCGTCCGCCAGGGCAAGGTCCGCTACATCGGCTCCTCGTCCTACGCCGGGTCCCAAATCGTCGAGGCCCAGTGGACCTCGCGCGAGCGGAACCTGGAGCGGTTCGTGACCGAGCAGCCGCCGTACTCGATCCTGGTCCGCGGCATCGAGGAGGATGTGCTGCCCACCGTGCGCCGCCACGGCATGGGCACCCTCACCTACAGCCCGCTCTCCGGCGGCTGGCTCTCCGGCCGCTACCGTAAGAACACCGCCGAGGGTCCCGCCTCCGCGGCCCGCCCGACGGCCCGCTTCGACATGAGCACCCCTGCCAACCGGCGCAAGCTCGACGCCGTCGAACAACTCGCCGTCCTGGCGGAAAAGACCGGCCTCACCCTGATCGAGCTCGCCGTCGCCTTCGTCATCAACCACCCCGGCGTCACCTCGGCGATCATCGGCCCGCGCACCATGGAGCAGTTGGAGGCGTTCCTGCCCGCCGCCGACGTCACACTCTCCGCCGACGTACTCGACGCCATCGACGAGATCGTCGCTCCCGGCGTCACAGTCAACCCGGTCGACAACAGCTACGGCGACTTCGAGCTGCGGGCCGACCAGCGACGCCGGTGACGTGAGCCGGCTCGGCCGGTCACGGTCGGCCGAGCCGGAGCGCGCTCGCGGCACACCGGCGAACAGCTGCCCGGGCTCCGCGCCGGAGCCGGACACCGGCTTCCGTGCGAGTGCGAGCCCCCTCAGCGCTGCACCCGCGGCACTGAGAGATGACGCTTCTCGCAACACATCTCATCGGGTTCCGGTGGGGAGTCATCAGGGTTTTTCCATGGTTCGTGCGAAGGACATCCTGTTCACCCCGGCCGGAGAAGGAGCCGGCGTTGATTCCCATGAGGGGTACTTCGAGAGCGAGAGAGGTCACATCATCGTGGAGCGACGTAAGTTCACCGCCGCGCTGTCCGTGGCGGCGGGCGCACCGGTCCTGTTCGGGGCCACGCCGGCCTACGCCGGGGATGCCGGGCACCACTCGGGCGCAGGCGGGGCCCGCCTTGAGCGTGACATGGCGGCCGTGCTGGCCGGGGAGCTGGAGGACAGGGCCACGGCGCGGCGTGTGGCTCCCTGGAGTTACGACATCGGCTTCGACTGGTCCCCGCCCACCGCGCGGGTCGAGACGTTCGACTTCCTTGTCGGCTACGCGTTCGGTAACCGTGCGCCCGCGGGCGGCGGGGATCCGGCGAAGGTGCTCTACGAGCCGGGCCCGGTGAACGAGCAGCTCGCCGATACGATCGCCCGTATCAGGGCGAAGCGCACTGTGCCGGTGTTCGCGCAGTGGGAGATCGCGCGGTTCCTGGAGTCGAAGTACCGGATGTCCCACGTTGTTTCCATCGAGCCCGAGATAGCGGCGGACGGCACGATCACATACCTGAGCACCGACGGGGTGGCCGCGCAGATCGAGCAGGCGCGCAAGGGGAGCCCTGGTGGTCCCGGGAGAGCCGGCGTTGTCGGATTCCGTGACCACATCAAGCGCTGTGTGCTGACCACGCGGGGGCGCAACATGGAGGCGTTCGCGCCCGAGGGCTTCGAGATGCCGGGCACCTACGATCCCGAGTCCGGGCAGATCTGGACGAGGCGGCGTGACCTCTATCTGGTGCACGACATGACCGCGCAGTGGACGATGCTGAAGGCGAGACTGGGGGCGGAGCTGTATCCGAACGGCTGACGGGCCCGGCTCACCTTCGAGAGGCGTACGAGCGCGTGCTCACCTCGGACGTCCGCTACCGCCTCGTGAACGACACGGCGACGATCTGAGCCGTACGGCAGGGAGCGGCCGGCCGGCATTACCTCGTACGTAATCGACGCTCCCGGTGCGGCCGGGCACGCTTGAGGAACTGGAACTCGGGCGACGCACTTCGTCCGAGTTCCAGTTCCTCGACCAGCCCGTGTGTACTCGATGGAGGCCGATTCGCCATGTCCGTAACCCTGCTCGCCGGTATTTCCCGCACGACTGAGCCGCAGGCGATGCTGCGCCGTTTTCTCGCCCTCGACGCCATGGTCACCGGGGTCAACGGACTGGCGTACGTCGTGGCGTCCGGACCGCTCGGCCGGCTGCTCGGGATCGATGGCACGTTCCTGTTCGGAGTGGGTGTCTTCCTCGTTCTGTTCGCGGCTGGGGTCGGTTTTCTCGCGAACCGTCGGCAGGCCCCGCCGCTACCGGTGCAGGTCGTCGTCGAGGCGAATCTGCTGTGGGCCGTCCTCAGCGTCGCGGCACTGCTGCTCTGGTTCGAGCCGACCACGGCCGGTGCGGTCTGGATCCCGGTGCAGGCGCTGACCGTCGCCGGTTTCGCCGTCCTGCAGTGGTCCGCGCTGCGCCGGGTCTGAGACCGGCCAGGTCATGATGGCGTACGGACTCGGTGGCACCCGGCGCCGTTGGTCGCGCGAACGCGGCCACGGCTCGGCCGGACTTACCGTCACCCCGACCGCGAGGTAGGAGAGTCAAGGAACGGCCTCCGTACGAGCGGGTCAGGCGCGCGGTGTGCTCTGGGCGGGCGGCGTGCGGGTCTGCCTGCGCTTCACGGAGACGGGCAATTCGTCCAGGCTCCTGTTGCGCAGCGACGTGGTCCACCGCAACTCGCTGACAGGGCCGACCAGCGACAGCTCCGGAAACCGGCGAACCAGACTGGTCACGGCGATCTCGTTCTCCAGCCGTGCGAGGGAAGCACCGGGGCAGTAATGGGGGCCGTGGCCGAAGGCAAGGTGCCCATGAGTGTCACGCGTGGGATCAAAGGTCTCGGGCATGACGAACCGGTCCGGATCGCGGTTGGCCGAGGCCCAGGCCGGCCAGACGCGTTCCCCCTTGCAGACGGCCGCCTCGCCGATCCGTATGTCCTGGGTGGCGAACCGCCGGACGGCCAGCATCGCAGGGGAGTTCCAGCGCAGCGCCTCTTCTGTGACCTGGTCCATGGCCAGTTCTCCGCTGCGCAGAGCAGCGAGGTGAACCGGGTGGGAGAGGAGAGCCAGCACAGTGGTGGAGATCAGGCCGGCGGAGTTGTGATAACCGCCGAAGAGGAGAAGGAAGGCCATGGAGACCAGCTCTGCCCTGCTCAGGCCGGGGCCGTCCGGGTGAGTGTGTTCGTCGACGAGCGCGGACAGCAGGTCGTCACCGGGAGCATCCCGATTGCCCTCGATTCTGCGCTCGATGAGCTCGGCGAGGAAATGGTGCATCTCCCTCATGGCCTCACGCGACCGCACAGCGGCGTCGGGCGCCGGACTGAGCAGGGTGTCTGTCCAGCTCCGGAAATCCGGGCGGTCGTTCTCCGGGATGCCGAGCAGGTTGCTGATCACAGTGAGTGACAGGGGTAGGGCCAGGTCGGCCACGACGTCCGCGTGGCCGCCGCGTGCGGCCAGTTGATCCAGGAGTTGATCAGTGACCTTCTGAATGGACTGCCTGAACTGCTCGATTCGTTGTCTGGTAAACGCGCTGTTGACCAGACGGCGGAGCCGCGTGTGGGTCGGGGGATCGGTGTTGAGCAGATGCGCGTCCAACTCGGGCGGCATGGAATCACCGTGGTGGCCGGCGGTCCCCGCGTGGACCTTGTTGAGCGAGAGCCTCGGGTCCGCTGCCGAAGCGCGTACGTCGTGGTAGCTGGTGACCAGCCACACCGGTGCTCCGTCCGGGGCAAGAGCCCGCAGGGCTGCAGTCGTACCGCGCAGGGCAGCGTACGAGGCGTGGGGATCGGCCTGGAAGGACTCGTCGAGGAGCACCGGGGACAGGGCGTCGGGCATAGGAGCGATTCCTCGTCAGCTCGAAGGTGATCTCATGGGCGAGGACACCGCGCTGACGCCAGGACGGTGGGGTGGAGAAGGACTACGCCCCTCCTGCGCTGCACCGGCGCGTAGATCACGCCAGGTGGCTCCGATTTTCGAGATCCTCCTGACTCAGCGCGCCACGCGGTAGCGGTGGTAGGCCACTCCCGAGTTGAAGGTGCGGGTCTCGACGAGTTCGAGATCCACCCGGCGCTCGTGTTGGGGAAAGAACGAGATGCCACCGCCGACCAGCACCGGGTAGACCCTGACCCGGTACTCGTCGATCAGATCCAACGCGGCAGCCTGGGTGGCGAGCCGCGCGCCGCCGATCGCGATGTCGCCCGCCCCTGGCTCGGCTCGCAACCGCTCGATCTCCTCCGCGAGGCCGCCGGAGGCCAGGCGTGCATGGCCCTGCACCGCCGACAGCGTGGTGGAGAACACCACCTTCGGGAGCGGCTTCCAGAGCGCGGCCCACTCGAGCTGTGAGTCGTCGAGCGGTGGATCCTGGTCGGTGGTCTCCCAGTACAGCATCGTCTCGTACAACCGCCGTCCCAACAGGTGGACGCCGACTTGTCGAATCTCGTCGATCCAGGAGCGGAAAACCTCCTCGTCGGGCGGCGTCCAGCTGAAGTCGCCGTCCGGCCCGGCGATGTAGCCGTCCAGTGAGACGTTCATCGAATAGGTCACGCTGCGCATCAGGAGTCCTCCTCGGTAACGGGTTGAACAGTACGACCGTCGGACGCCGCGGAACTCATCGCGGATCGCGGAACGCGACCATGAGGCCAGGCCGGCACCGGCAGCAGCGGCGGTGGATTGCACGGTCAGCGTGGGATCAGCGAGCCCTTTTCCGTGACCGTCAGTCGCGCCTGGTGGCCGCCCGGCGAGCAGGCGCGGCCGTTGGGATAGGTGGGCTGCGGGGTGGTGTCGATCTGTCGGTCGAGCACGGTGGCGCCGCGCTGGTCCTTGAATTCCAGCGTGACGTCTACCGGTTCTCCTGGCAGGTCACGTATGTTCACGAAGCCGGGCCAGAAGGAGAGTTCGGGAGTTTGGGCGCTCGTGGGTGCCGGGCCTTCCGCAGTGGTGGCGGATTCCGTGGTCATCACGGGGTTGCCTGGGGCTGCCGGTTCTTCCGGCGAGGTCTTACGCACTTCCAGCGTGCGCTTTTGGCATGTGCCGTCCCAGCACACGGCGAGGGTCGCGTCGGCCACCCTGTTCGAAAGTTCCGGGTGCACATCGATCCGGATCCCGGCGGGCGCGTCCATCAGGGTGCAGGAACGGGTGTCTCCCGCGAAAATCCCGCACCCGGTCAGCAGCGCCAGAGTCCCCAGGAGTACTGCCGATCCGATGCTGTTCCGCACGCTGGCTCCTCGGATACTCTCTGTATTTTGATCAATGGCCACTCATGCTCGCACGGCAACTGCACCCTGCGGCTCAGCTCCTGTGTTCACCGCACGCACAATCTGGCCATTTCCGTGTTATTGCTGCGGCCGTGGTGTGCGGATGGTAAATCTGTGCCTGTAGCGAGGTCGGCGGCCGGCTCGACGCCGGGCAGCATTGACCGCGTACACGGGGACAGGAGGACCGGTGGGCAGCGTTGTACGCATACCGCTGGACGACGGGGACACGGTGCTCCTGGAGATTCTCGGTGATGGGGTGGACGGGGCGGACGGACCGGTCAAGGCCGGCCGGCTCGGCGATCTCGTCGACGAACTCCCCGTCGGCCTCCGTGCCCTGCTCCAGCCGGTGACAACCGCCTCCCGGACCATCCTCGAAGAGCTGAGGCAGGTTCAGCCGGACGAACTGGAAGTCGAGTTCGGGGTCAACCTTGCCGGTCGGGCCGGAGCCGTCATCACCAGCACCGAGGCATCCTGCCATCTCAAGGTGCGCTTGCAGTGGAACAAGTCCTGGCAACCGCCGGCGACAGGCTGAAGGCGGGCGGCGAGGTGGCAGGAACGGCGCCCGAGGCGTCAGTCGCCCGTGTCTTCGCCGCGGACGGCAGAACGGCCGGTGCCGGGTTCCTGGTCCATGAAGACCTGCTGATCACCTGCGCACATGTCGTGCGGAATGCCAGGGTGTCCGCAGGTGAGAGGGTCTCCGTCGACTTCCCGCACGCGGGCCCTGCCGCACGCGGCACCGGGATCCTGCTTGCCGAGGGCTGGCGCGACCCGGGAGAGCAGGACCTCGCATTCATCCGGCTCGACACCACACCGCCGGGCGTCGGGGTGATGCGGCTGGGCTCGTCGGCGGATGGCCGCGGTCACCGGATATGGAGTTACGGCTTTCCCGCCCGGGCCCCGTCCGAGGGGCATTTCGGCTACGGGCAGGCGGGCCACCTCCTTCCGGTCGACGGCACGCCCGGTGGGCTTCTCCAACTCACCGACAGCAACGACCTGGCCACCGGTTTCAGCGGGAGCCCCGTGGTCGACGAGACGACCGGGCTCGTCATCGGCATGATCACCGCCATCGGCCCGCTGGACAACCACCTCAAGGGCCTGGGGATTGCCTACGCCACTTCCGTCCAGGCGGTCCGGGAGGCATGGCCCGGCCTGATCGAAGAAGAAGTGTGCCCCTACCTCGGGCTCGACACCTTCACCGCCGAGCAGGCCAACTGGTTCCATGGACGCGCAGCTGCCGTCGATCAGGTTCTGGAAGCGTTGGCCGGTCCGCAGCGAGCAGTCCTGCTGCTGGGTCCCTCGGGCTCGGGCAAGTCCTCGCTGATGCAGGCCGGTGTGCTGCCGGCACTCGCGCAAGGCCGGCTGCCGGGCAGCGACCGCTGGCTGCCGGTGCTGGTCCGCCCGGGCGAGGACCTGCTCGCGGAGCTGGAGCGGTCCGGCCTGCCAGGGGCCGCTGAAGGGCTGGAAGCAGCGGTGGCCGCCCGGCTCGACGCCGATCCCCGGCACGACCAACTGCTGCTGGTCGTGGACCCGTTCGAGGAACTGCTCCGCGAGGAGACCGGCGGCACGGGCGGGGAGCCACCGCCCGCCTGCCGTGCGGCACTCGACCAGTTGGAAGCCCTGGCCGCCTCGGACGTGCCGGCCCGTACGGTCCTCGTCACGCGGGACGACTTCTACCCCCGACTCGCTGTTGCCCCCGACCTCCGGAAAGCGCTGAAGGCCGGGCTGGTGGATGTGCCCGCGACGCTCGGCACGCAGGAACTGCACGAGATCGTCACGCTGCCCGCGGAAGCGATCGGGCTGCGCTTCGCCGACGGTCTGCCGCAGCGCATCGTGACCGATGTCCTGAACGCCGAACCCGCGCGGGCCGGTGCCCGGCGTGCCCGCTCCACCATGCTGCCGGCGCTGGAACTCGCTCTCAGCGAGCTCTGGCGCAGACGGACCGACGGTCGCCTCACCCACGACGCCTACCAGCAACTGGGCAGCATCAGCGGCTCCCTCGCCGTCTGGTGCAACACGGCGCTGCACCGGCTGCCCCCGGACCAGCAGCCGATCGCGCAACGACTGCTCACCGCGCTCGTGCGCCCCGCCGACGAGGCCCGCCGCATTCCCGCCGTACGCCAGCAACTTCCGCTGAGCACGTTGCGGGACATCGCCCGCGGCGCCGGGAGCGGTCCGGACGTGGGGGAGGTGCTCGACGCACTCATCCGCACCCGCATCATCATCACCCGAAACCTTCCTGACGGTCCCGGGACACCGGTCGCCGAACTCATTCACGAAGCGCTGATCCGTGACTGGGGCGAGTTGCGGGAATGGGTCCGTGAGGACCACCGGTTCCAGGACTGGTTACGCCGGGCCGAGGAACAGTGTGCCCGCTGGACGGAGCACCAGCGGTCCCCGGAGGAACTCCTCACCGGGTCGGTGTTGAGCGAAGGGCTGGAGCACGCGGACGTCCGCCGGCTGCCGCGCGAGACGGCCACGTTCCTCCGGGCGAGCCGGGACCACCAGCAGGCCCGGCACAGGAGACTGCGCCGTCTGAACAGCTTCCTGGCCGCCGCCCTCGCCACGGTGCTCCTCGCGGCCGGAATCGCGGTATGGCAGCGGCAGGCCGCCGTCGAGGCCGAGGAGAACGCCCGGTCGAGGCAGCTCGCCGCCCAGTCCGCGGTCCTGATCGACTCCTCGCCCGACCTGGCGTCGCTGCTCGCCGTACAGGCCTACCGGACGAAACCCACTGAGGAGGCCAGAGCCGCCGTGTACGCCGCGGCCGGCCTCCCCCTGAAACTCCGCCTCCCGGACGTGACGGGAACGGCCATGGCGCTCAGCCCCGACGGGCGGAACCTCGCCTCCGTCGACGACGAGCGGCACGTACGGATCTGGTCGCTGTCCGACGGGACGGCGCGCACGCTACGACTTCCCGCCGTGGACCTGCGGGAGATCGTCTTCGATCCGACGGGAAGGACGCTCGCGGTGGGTACCGACGACGGCGGCATCCGCCTGTGGGACGTACGGTCCGACCGGCAACGCGGCGAGACCCTGGACTCGGGTGAGCGGCCCGTCGCAGCACTGCGTTTCACTCCGGACGGCCGTCGCCTGCTCAGCGGCAACACCGACGCCGAGATCACGGTGTGGAACGTGACCGTACGTCGTCCCGAGAGCCGGTTCACCGGCTACACCGCCATGAGGGCGGTGTCGTCCTTCGCCTTCTCCCCGGACGGGCGCACCGTGGCCATCGGAAGCCCCAACGGCACGCTCGAACTGTGGGACGTGGCAGGCGGTAAGCGCGAGGAGGCGTTGTCCGCCCAGGGCGCGCAGCCAGTCGGCGCACTGGACTTCAGCGCCGACGGCTCACTCCTCGCGGTCGGACATGAGAACGGCTCGACGGACCTGTGGGAGGTCACCGGAAGTGAGCGGGCCACCACGACCCTTCAGGGGCGGGACAACATCATGGTCCGGGACGTGGCTTTCGGACCGGACGGCAACACCCTCGCCTCGATCAACGACGACGGCACCGCAACTCTCTGGGATGTCGCCGCCCGTAAGACCCTGACCGTCTACAACCGTGTGGCCCAGCCCGCGGTGTTCACCCCCGACGGCCGCTCGCTCCTCACCGGTGGACAGGACGGCGCGCGGGTGTGGGGACTCGGCACGGTCCTGCCGCGGCTGACCCTGGACGCCGACGCGGCGGCGCACGCCGGGGACCCGTCCGCCCTGGTCTTCGGCCCCGATTCCCGCACACTGCTGACGCACGGCGACACCGTACAGCTGTGGGACACCGACACGGGCAGGCCACAGGACGAGCTCTCCGACCACGTCCTGTTGGCCACGGCATTCGACGCACACGGGCGTGCGCTGGCAGTGGGATGGAACGGGGAGGACAGGATCGCGTTGTGGGATGTCGCCACCGGCCGGACTGTCGCCGCACGGGGGCGCCTTGACAGCGGTTATGTGAGCGCGGTGGCCCTCAGCGGGGACAGCGAGATGTTCGCCGTCGCCGAGTACGGTGACAACAAGGGAGTCCGGCTGGTGAGCACCCGTACCGGCAAGGAATCCGCCCGGATAACCATGCCTGACCAGGAGAGAGGGCAGGCCGAGCTGGCCCTGTCATCGGACGGGAGTGTTCTGGCCGTCAGCCAGGGGCAGCGGACCCGGTTGTGGGACACCGTCAAGGGCACGGCGCTGGCCACCGTCGCGGGCAGTGGGAAACTGATGTTCTCACCCGACGGACGAAGCCTTGCGATCGGTGAGAGCGAGGGTGACATCCGCGTCTGGGACACCACTGACGGCAGCCTCCGAGCGACGCTCACCGGTCATACCGACTACGTCACCACCACCGCTTTCTCCACCGACGGTACGACGCTGGCGAGCAGCAGTTACGACGGCACCGTGCGGCTGTGGGACCTGTCGACCCAGCGGACCCGCACCACGTTCACCCTGCCCGGTGGCACGGTCACCGCGGTGGCGCTCAGCCCCGACGGACGGCTCCTGGCGGCAGGGACCGAGGACCGGACCGTACGCCTCTGGAACGTAGCGCTCTCCGCACCCGATGAGGCGATCGACACCATCTGCCTTGCTGTGGCCCGCGACCTGACGGCTGCCGAACGACGTAACTACGCACCCGAATCCGGCAAGAAACCTGTCTGCCCCGGAACGCGGTGACCGTACGGGCTCGGTTGAGGGCCGACCTTCTCGATGCCGCGACGTATCCCAGATCGAGTCCCTGCACGCACTCCTCGACGCCATCAGCGCCGATGCTCGGGCGAGGCACGCTCCGGGCCGTAGCCGGTACGGTGGGCCGCCGAGAGGACGGCCCACCGTGTTCACGGGGTTCGCCGGTTCACACCTGGCCGATTACCCAGCGGGACGACTGCCCGGCCGGCTTGAAGACGACCTCGCTCCCGACCTTGCCGTTCCCGTGCAGGTACTTGCCGCTCCAGTCGTGCTTGATCTGCTTCGGGCTGCCGGACGTGGTGGTCCACTTCTGATATTTGCCCTTGTTGCACTTGAACGTGTAGACGTCCGCGCCGTTTCCGTCGAGGCAGTGGCCTGATGCCGGGTTCTTGAAAAAGCCGCCGCTGATCTGCCACACCTGCTTCGCGCTGCGGTCACACTTGCCAAGGGTGACGTTTCCCTTGCCTGCCGAGATGTTCACCACCTGAAGGCAGGAGTTGCTGCTGTTGCCGTTGATCACCTGGAAGTTCGCCGCCTGCGGCGCCTGTGCCGTCTGTGCTGCCTGCGCCGAGGTTGCGGCGCCGGCCAGCAGCGTCGAGCCGAATGCGAGCGCCGCGCCCGCACCCGCGAACCGGGTGAAGGTCCCCTTGAGTCCCATGCTTGATCTCCTCGATTGACTACGGATCGCCCCCGTGTCCGCCGCTGCGCGGGCGCCTTCGGCGACCGGCTCGCGCGGATGGGTGAGGACGAAGGCCACCGTCTCGTGCGCTGTCCTCACGGCGTCATCACCGCGTCACCATCGCCGTTGGGCAAGCACTGTCGCGAACGCTATGCTGTGGACCGGTTACGTTCAGTGAGAGGGAAGTTCGGGGGATGGACTTTCGCGTACTCGGCGCGCTTGAGGTCTGGACGGGCTCCGAGCGGGTGCTTGTGCCCGGAGCACGTCGTCAACGGGTGCTGGCCGCGTTGTTGCTGGCACCGAACTCGGTGGTGCCGCTGTCCAGGCTCGCCGAGACGACCTGGGACGACGAGCCACCCGCCACCGCCGTCAAGCAGCTGCAGAACTCTGTCTCGGCACTGCGCGGATGCCTGGGCGACATCGGCCAGCGGCTCATCCGCACCGAGGAACCCGGCTACCGGATCTGCGTCGGTGAGGAGGATCTCGACTCCCTCCGGTTCGCCGCCGCTCTCGCCGACAGTCGCCGCCACGCCGCTGAGGGGAGTCCGGACAGGGCAGTTGGGGCGATCCGGTCCGCGCTGAGCCTCTGGCGTGGTCCCGCGCTCGACGGGCTGGGCTCGGCGGCGCTGGCCAGATCCGCCGCCCGGCTGGACGAGCAGCGGCTCAGCGCGCTGGAGCTCTGTGCCAGGTGGCGGCTGGAGATCGGCGAGCACCACGAGGTCGTCGATGATCTCGCCGATCTCGTGCACGATCATCCACTGCGCGAAGGGCTGCACGCGCAGCTGATGACGGCGCTGGACCAGTGCGGCCGACGCGCGGACGCGCTGCATGTCTTCCACCGCCTCAGAACCCGCCTCGCCGAAGAACTCGGAGTCGATCCCGGAGCCGATGTACAGCGGCTGCACGAGCAGATCCTGCGCGGCGCCCCACAGCCCCGCCGTACCCACCGCACCCGTGCCGTCAGCGCCCTGCCCGCCCCGAGGCCGTCCCGGGCCGTCGCCTCACCGGTGCCCCGGCAACTGCCGCAGACCATCCGAGACTTCACCGGCCGCGCCGATCACCTGGCCGCGCTCGACGCCCTGTTGCCTCCGGCCGCCGACCGGGCCGTGGTGATCTCCGCACTCGACGGCTCAGGCGGAGTAGGCAAAACGACGCTCGCGGTGCACTGGGCCCACCGCGTCCAGGACCGCTTCCCCGACGGCACACTGCACACCAATTTGCGCGGTTACGGTCCCGGCAAGCCCGCGAGCCCGGACGAGGTGCTCGACGACTTCCTGGTCGCGCTCGGCGTACATCCGGCAGCGGTGCCCGCCGGGACCGGAGCCCGCTCGGGACTGTTCCGCACGCTCGCGGCAGGACGGCGCATGCTGATCGTGCTGGACAACGCCAACAGCGCCGAACAGGTCCGGCCGCTGCTGCCGGGAGCACCCGGGTGCATGGTGCTGGTGACCAGCCGCGACAGCCTGACCGGCCTGGTCGTCACCGAAGCCGCCCACCGGCTCACCCTCGACGTGCTCTCCCCGGCCGAGGCGCTGACCCTGGTCGTGGGCATCATCGGACCCACCCGGGCCCGAACAGAATCAGCCGCGGTGGAGAACCTCATCCGGCTGTGCGCGCGGCTGCCGCTGGCGCTGCGGATCGCCGCCGGACGCGCGGCCGCCCACGAGCACGCCTGCGTCGCCGACATCGTGACCGAACTCGCCGACGAGGCCTCCAGACTCGACGCACTGAGCTGGGGCCAAGACCCTTACGCCGCGGTCCGCAACGTACTCGAATGGTCCTACGAACAACTGACCGCGCCGCAGGCACACCTGTTCCGGTGCCTGGGCCTGCACCCGGGACCGGACATCTCGACACCCGCCGCGGCGGCCCTCGCGCGCCTTTCGCCCCGCGAAGCACGTCAGCTGCTCAACACGCTGGCCGACGCACACCTCATCGAACCGTCCGCGCACGACCGATACCGCTTCCACGATCTGCTGCGCGCCTACGCCGACGAGCTGGCCTGGAAATACGACACCGAGGAGGAGCGCAGCCATGCCCTCGACGCGTTGCTCACGTGGTACAGCCACACCGCTCACACCGCCGATCGCCGGCTCTACCCCACCTGCACCCGCCTGGTGACAGACCCCGCCGAACCCGCCCACCCTCACCCCATCCCCGACCGTGACCGCGCCTGGGCATGGTTCACCGCCGAACGGGCCAACCTGGTTTTCGCCCTGCACCACGCCGTCGACCGCACCATGGACCGCTACGCCCTGCACCTCGTCGACGCTCTCGGCTTCCTTGTGCTCATGGGCGGCTGGGAGGAACGCATCGACACCGCCACCGCGGGCCTGCACGCGGCGCGGCGCTCCGGCGAGGCCGAACACGAAGCCAACGTCCTGCTCGCCCGCGGAGAAGCACTGGCCCACCTGCAGCATCCCGACGCGGAGCCAGACCTCACCCACGCCTCCGCACTCGCCCAGGACGCCGGCAACGTCCACATCCAGATCGCCGCCCGCACCGAACTCGGTCAGCTACTGCGCAGACAGACCCGGTTCGCCGAAGCACTGCACCACTTCGACGAGGTGTGCACACTCAGCCGGGGATTCGACACCGGACGGTGGGAAGCAGTCGCGGAAGGCAACATCGCCGCACTCCACGCCGATCTCGGCAACTACCGGCAAGCCATCGACCACGGCACACGCAGCGCGCAACTGCGCCACCAGCTCGGCGATACCGACGGCGAGGCATGCGCACTCTCGGCCATCGCCAGGGGCCGGCAGGGCATCGGCGACCACGAAACGGCGATCATTCACTGCCGGCGCGCGATCACACTGGGCCGCGCGTCCCTCGGCAGCCACGACGAGACACTCGCCTGGCCCCTCGCCGTCCTCGCCACATCGCTGAACCACCTCGGGCACGTGGACGAGGCCATCGCCTGCTGGCAGGAAGCCGCCGCGATCTACACCGACCGAGGACTGGACGCCGACGCCGCCACGATGCACCACCACATCCGAACGGCACACCACCTGCCGCCCGGGACGCATCCGGCCGGCCGCGTCGCGGACCGAAGCCTCATCCGCTGACCGACTGGTCGAGCCTCAGCCCTGGGATCAGGCGGCAGGCCGGCTGTCCTCCGGCGCATGGCGAAAACACCGACGCTCCGTATGGGCGGTCCCTCCGGCCTCGACGGGGCGCGGGCGTCGAGGGCCCGGCAACGGGGGCGCTGGGGCCACTACGGCCTTCCAGGAGGGACAGACCCCGCGGTACCGCGCCGCGCCACGAACACGAACTCCCTGCCCGGCCGGTCGGGGGCGTCGCGTACGTCCTCGACAACGAAGCCGTGCTCGTGCAAGTCCCGCTCGATCTCCGTACGTTCCCGGAAGCGAAGGGTCGATTCCGAGGTCAGTACGTCCCCCTCCGCGGCGAACACATGCGTACCCCGGAAGCTCACCAGCGGCAGGCTCACGTCCGTCAGCTCGGCCCAGGTCTCGACGCGGCCGACGCCCGGGATGTCCGTCATGCGGTACGTGGTCTCGCGCGTCCACTCCGCCCACTCCTCCCACACGCGCCGCGCCGGATCGCGCGTCTCGAAGACAAGCCGCCCGCCGGGGCGCAGCGCCTCGTACGCGCCGCGCAGCGTCGTACGCCACGCCTGCGGATCGGCGATCGCCTGGGCGACGTTCCCGGTCATCGTGACCAGGTCGATCTGCAGGGGCGGCAGGTCCCCCGCGTCGCCGTCGAGCCAGTGCACCCGCTCCGCGCCCGGCTTGCCACGCGCGACGTCGACGGACGCCCGCGCGGGATCGATTCCGGTGACCGTGATCCCGCGCTCGGCGAGCAGCAGCGCGAACACGCCCGTACCGCACCCGATGTCCAGCACGGACCGTGCGCCGAACTCCTCCGCCATCGCGAGATACGCGTCGAGATCGCCGCGGTCCGGATCGAGTGGGTCGTAGATGGCGGCGAGGCGCGGATGCCCGAAAGTTGCGTCAACCATGGAGGCGAACGTACGTGGCCCGAGCCCGCGCGGCCACCCCTTTCTGTCTCACCACGTTCCGGAGCAAGCCGTTGAGCTGGGCACATACCGGTGCGGCAACAGGGGAGGGGATCCGCGGCCAGGCCCGTCCCGGCCGCGTCGCGCCCGTGTGGGTGCCGGTCAGTTGAGCGCGCGCAGCACCAGCCGCACCGCCGCTATGGTGCCTCGTCCGATCCACCCGAGGAGTCCTGTCTCCACCGCGAACTCGGCTGCGTCCGCGGCCGTCTCGGCCCGGTCCGACCCGTGCCGGCACCGGGGGCAGGATCGAGGCCAACGACGCTTCCGCGCACCGCACTTCTTGCATATCGCCATGGCTTCATTCTCTCCTTCTCGCCGCAGCACCCGGACCACAGAGAGGACCCCTCGCGGTGGCAAACCCGGTGCGGAACGGCGACGAGGGGCGGCGGTGTGAAGAGGCCGGGGCCCCGGTCTACGTCCGCCCGGTGGACTGCTGGGCGGCCTCGCCGGCGCCGACGCTGACCAGGCCTGTCTCGTAGGCGACGATGACGGCCTGGACACGGTCACGGAGTCCGAGCTTGGCGAGGATGCGGGCGACGTGTGTCTTGACGGTCGTCTCGGCCAGGTGAAGCCGGGTGGCCAGTTCGGCGTTGCTCAGTCCTCGGGCCAGCAGGCCGAGGACCTCCAGTTCGCGTGGGGTGAGCGAGGCCAGGTCGCGGTGGCGGGCGGCGGTGTCGCCGCCGCGTTGGGTGAACCGCTGTACGAGGCGGCGGGTGATGGCGGGCGCGAGGAGGGCGTCGCCGGTACGGACCGTGCGGACGGCCGCGGTCAGCTGCTCGGGGGTGACGTCCTTGAGGAGGAAGCCGCTGGCGCCGGCGGACAGCGCCGCATAGACGTACCGGTCGAGGTCGAAGGTGGTCAGGATGATGACGCGGGGGTGGTCGGGGGCGTCGGCGAGGATGCGGCGGGTGGCCTCCAGACCGTCCATCTCGGGCATCCGGACATCCATCAGGACCACGTCGGGCCGGGTGCGGCGGACCTCTTCGACCGCTTCGGACCCGTTGGTCGCCTCGGCGACGACGTCGATGCCGTCGGCACCGAGGATCATCCGGAATCCGGTGCGGACCAGGGTCTGGTCGTCCGCGAGGAGCACCCTTGGCGGCTCGGTCACAGTGTCTCCAGGGGGATGAGGGCTTCCACACGGTAACCGCCGGTCAGGCGCCGGCCGCTGTTCAGGGTTCCGTCGTAGACGGCGAGGCGCTCGCGCAGGCCGATCAGGCCCCGGCCGCTTCCGGGGGGCGCGCCCGGATGTCCACCGGTGTCGGTGACTTGCACTCGGAGCTGTTCCGGAGCGTATTCGACGGTCACGGCGGCGGTGGCGCCGGACGCGTGCTTCACGGTGTTGGTCAGGGCTTCCTGGACCACGCGGTAGGCGGCGAGTTCGAGGCCGGGCGGGAGGGGACGGGGCGGGCCGGTCACGGTCAAATCGACGGGCAGTCCGGTGTCCCGCACTCGTCCGACCAGCGTTTCCAGCTGTTCCAGGCCGGGTTGCGGGGCCAGCTCCGCCGCCGTGTCGGCCAGGTCCGTACCTCCGTCCGTTCCCTCGCCCTCGTCGGCCATGGTGAGCAGCCCCATGACGTGGCGCAGCTCGGTCATGGCGGCCCGCCCGCCCGCCTCGACGGCGAGCAGCGCCTCGCGGGCCTCCACGGGAGAGGTTTTCATGATCTTGCGGGCGGCGCCCGCTTGGATGATCATCACGCTCACGTTGTGGGTGACGACGTCGTGCAGTTCGCGGGCGATCCTGGCCCGCTCATGCTCGACCGCCCGGCGCAGCGCCTCGGCCTGTTCGCGTTCCAGGGCGGAGAGCCGAGTGCGGCCCTCGTCGGTCCGGAGTTTCCAGGTACGCAGGCCGACGGCGGCCACGGCCATCGGGGCCAGGATCAGCAGGGCGATGTATTCGTTGGGCACGATCGGGGTGACCGAGTTCCCCGAGGTGCCGACCAGGACGACCGACACCGGCAGCGCCGCCAAGGTCGCCACCCGGTACGGGCTGTACACGGCGGCGCTGTAGACAGCGATCACGAACGCGTAGAAGGTCAGTCGCAGGACGCTCTGCGGTGTCGCCAGCGTCGCGGCCGTCACGACGCACAGCATGGCGAGCGGGTAGCGGCGGCGCAGCGCCAGGGCACTTGAAGCGATGACCGCGAGGGTCACCATGAAGGCCAGGCCGCCGGGACCGGCCGGGCGCGGCATGACGTGTTCCACGCCGGGCGCGATCTCACGCACCACGACGACATCGGCGTTGTCGACGCCGTAGTAGACGGTGGCGATTCCGAGCGCCAGTGCCACCAGCGCGTCGAACTGCCAGGCGCGCCGGGTGGGCCGTAGCGGTGGACCGCTCGGAAGCCGGGCGTCGCGCACCGCCCGGCGGGCCGCTTCCCGCAGCCGCTCCAGCATCGTACGTACGTCCGTCACCGGTTCATTGTCGCCGCCGCGCGGCCCCGCGGAGTCCGTCCCGGTGGTCATTCCCGCCGCACCGGATACCTCACCCGACTACATCGCAGGGATGACGTTTCCGGGGCTCAGCCCAGCGCGGTATCCCAAGGGGGCCTGGCGGACGACGCGGGCGGGCCGGGCCCGCTCCTAGCGTTCACGCAGCCAACCGCCCAGATCCCAGGAGCCTTTCATGACCATGCCGGTGATCGAACTGTGCGAGGTGAGCCGCCGGTACGACGACGGCCCGCCCGCCCTGCACGAGGCGTCGCTGACCGTGCGGCCCGGCGAGGCCGTCGCGGTCCTCGGCCCGTCCGGCAGCGGCAAGTCCACGCTGCTCCATCTGATCGCGGGCCTGGACCGGCCCGATACGGGGACCGTCACCGTGGACGGGGTGCGGGTGGACCAACTCGGCGAAACCGGATCGGCGCTCTACCGGCGGTCGAGGATCGGCATGGTCTTCCAGTTCTTCAACCTGCTCGACGATCTGACCGTCAGCGACAACGTCGTCCTGCCCGCGCGCCTCGCGGGCGTGACACGTGGCGCGGCGGCCCGCCGGGCGGCGGAACTCCTCGAACTGCTGGGCATCGACCGGCACGCCCACGCCTACCCGGGGCGGCTGTCCGGCGGCGAGCGGCAACGCGTCGCGGTGGCAAGGGCGTTGATGAACCGGCCGGCGCTGCTCCTGGCCGACGAGCCGACCGGGGCCCTGGACACGGCCGCCGGACAGGACGTCAGCAGGCTGCTCACCGCTCTCAACGCCGAGGGTCAGACCCTCGTCGTGGTCACCCACGACCTGGCTCTGGCGCGGTCCTGCACGGACCGTACCGTCCGGATCGCCGACGGCCGGATCACCGAGGACGTCCGGTCGCGGGCGGTCACCCCGGAGGTCCTCCGATGAGCGCGCTCGGCAAGGTGATGCTCTCGGGAGCGGGACGACGCCGGGTGCAGACGCTGGTGATCGGGCTCGCCACGCTGATGGCGGTGGCCGCCTCCGTCCTCGGCGGATCCCTGCTCGTGGTGTCGGGCGCGCCCTTCGGCGACGCCTTCGCCGGGCAGCACGGCGCGCATCTGTCCGTGCAGTTCGACGCGGGCAGGGTGAGTGCCGCGCAGCTGTCGAAGTCCGGGGACGCGAAAGGGGTGAGCGCCGCGGCCGGGCCGTTCCGTACGGCGACGGTCACCCCCAGGTCGGACGCGGCGGGCCCTGGGTGGCCGGTGACCGTGGTCGGCCGCGGCGATCCCGGCCGGGAGGTGGACGAGGTGGCACTGCTCGACGGGCGGTGGCCCGCGCGCTCCGGCGAGATCGCGCTGTCCGCCGACTCCTCGCTCGTCCCGGCCATGGGCATGAGGATCACCTTCTCCGACCTGCCCGCCGCTCCGGCACTGACGGTTGTCGGTGTGGCCCGCTCGGTCACGCGGACCGCTGACGCCTGGGTGGTTCCGTCCCAGATGCCGGCGCTCACCGCGCCCGGCAGCGGCGGCTACCAGATGCTCTACCGCTTCACCGGCGCGGGCACCGCCGCGCAGGTCACCGCGGGCGGTACGGCCGTGCGGGAGTCCCTGCCGCAGGGAGCGGCCGTCGGCGAACAGTCATGGCTCACCGTCAAGAAGAGCGCCGAGCGCGACACCGCGCTGTACGTCCCGTTCCTCATCGCGTTCGGTGTCCTGGGCCTGGTCATGTCGGTGCTCATCGTCGGCAACGTCGTCGCGTCGGCCGTGGGTACGGGAACGCGCCGCATCGGCATCCTCAAAGCCGTCGGCTTCACCCCGGCCCAGGTCGTACGGGCCCACGTGGGCCAGGCGTTGATCCCTGCCGCTGCCGGCACGGTCCTCGGTGTCCTCGCCGGCCACCTGCTCGCCGTCCCCGTACTGGCCGAGACCGAGGAGGTCTACGACACCGCGCCCCTGGCCATCGCCCCCTGGGTCGACCTGACGGTGATCGCCGGGGTGCTCGGCGTGGTGGCGGCGACCGCGTGGGCGAGTGCCTGGCGGGCCGGTCGGCTGCGTACGGTCGATGCGCTCGCCGTCGGGCGTACCGCTTCGGCGGGGCGCGGCCGACGGGCGGCCCGGCTGGCCGGACGGCTGCCGTTGCCGCAGCCGGTCGCCCTGGGCCTGGCCCGGCCCTTCGCGCGGCCCGCACGCGCGCTGGCCATGGGCACGGCGATCCTGTTCGGCGCCATCGCCGTCACGTTCACCGTGGGGATGGGCGCCTCGCTCGGCCAGGTGGTGAAGGCCAGGGCCCACAACGCGGCCGATGTCGTCGTGCCCGCGCCCCCGCCGGACTTCGGGCGCCACGGCCCCGGCCCCGGCCCCGAGAAGCAGCCCAGGGCCGATCCCGCGGCGGTCGCCGCGGCCGTCGAGGCCACCGCCGGAACCGGAAAGCACTACAGCGCCGCGAGGGTACGGGCGAGCGTGTCCGGCCTGACCGGCACCGTCGACGTCGTCGCTTTCACCGGCGACGCCTCCTGGGGCGGCTACACGATGGTCTCGGGCCGCTGGATCGACAGGCCCGGCGAGGCCGTGGTCCCCACCCCCTTCCTGGCCGCCACCGGCACTCGCCTCGGCGACACCATCACCCTGACCGGCCTGGCCGAGCCGGTCACGGTCCGGATCGTCGGAGAGGTCCTCGACCCGCGCTACGACGGCATGCAGGTCTTCACCGACGCCTCGAACCTCACGGCCGCCCATCCCGATCTCACGGAGACGAGCCATCACATCGCGGTCGCGTCGGGCACCGACGTGACCGGGTACGTCGACACTCTGAACCGGAGTCTGGCCCCACTGGGGGCCACCGCCCTGGCCGGCGGTCCCGACGCCGGCAGCGGCGTGGTCGCCACGCTCAACGCGCTGTCCGCGATCCTCACACTCATGCTCGTCGCCGTCGCCGCGCTCGGCGTGCTCAACGGCGTGCTGCTCGACACCCGCGAGCGCGTCCGGGAGATCGGTGTCCACAAGGCGCTCGGCATGACCCCCCGGCAGACCGTCGTGATGGTCATCACCTCGGTCGTCATGACCGGACTGGCCGCGGGCGCCCTGGGCGTGCCGCTCGGCGTGGCCCTGCACGGCCGGGTCATCCCCGCGATGGGGGAGAGCGTGGGGCTCCGCTTCCCCGGTTCCGTCATCGACGTCTACCACGGAGCCGAACTCCTCCCGCTCGTACTCGGCGGCCTGCTCATCGCCACCCTCGGTGCGCTCCTGCCCGCCGGCTGGGCCGCGAGGGCCCGAACCGCCACGGCCCTGCGCACCGAATAGGAGGTCACGCCCGCGGCTCGTGCCTCCGCTGCCCGCCGTGAGGAGCGGCGGGGGCGGTTGGCCGGCTCCCTCCGACCGGCGCGGGGCGCGGGAGTTCCTGATCTCTCCCGGCCGCGCGACGGTCGCCCGCCAACCTCACGGAGCGTCAGTCCATTGGACTCCCGGAATGCCCTGTGACCAGGACACGTGGAGAAGCGCGACGGGAGTGCTAACCGGTCACGAAGGTGGTCACGCTGTGAGCGGGAAGCCAGCCCGTGAAGGAACCGCCGGAGATGCTGATCCTGTCCTGGGGAGCGAGGTTGCTGCTTGCGTCTGTCAGCCAGGACGACACGCCGGATGAGCTGTTGTTCCGCAGGGTGAACGGCTGACTCAGAGGCGACGCGCCCTTGTTGATGGCGACGATGACGATCTGGGAGCCGCCACCCCTGTACGCCGAGGTGTAGACGTTCGACTGCGGATTCGAGGTCGCCTCGATCCGTACATGTCCTGGGCGGACGAACTTCGAGAAGTGGGCCATGTTGGCGCCACGCTTGCTGATGCGACCGTCCTCCCGCATGGGGCCGTAGCCTCGGCGGATGTACCACCACACGTATGCCTGGAACTCCGCGTCCACCAGGGCGCGGTGAATGTGCTCACCCACGTCGAGCGCCTGGGGCCAGAGGTCGGCCGAGTCGCTGCTGTTGGGATGGTAGACCTCGGTCATCCAGAGCTCCTTGCCTCCACCCCGTTGCTTGAAGAGGGGGTAGGGGAAGTTCTGGTACTGCGTGCCGTAGAGGTGCGCCCCGAGAATGTCCAGGTTGGCGAGTGCTTCGGGGTTGTTGAGGATCGGGTCCGAGAAGCTCTTCACGTACTGGAAGGACTCCGGGGCGATGACTCTGGTGCTGATCGAGCCGGCGTTCTCGCGCAGGAAGCGGACCATCTCGGCAGGAGTCCACCATGTCCAGTCGTGCGCGTAGTCGGGCTCATTCTGCACCGAGACGGCATAAAGGCTCACCCCGTTGTTCCTCATGAACCCGACGAAGTCGTTCAGGTGCTGCGCGTAGGCGCCGTACATGTCGTACCGGAGCCGCCTTGCGTCGGTCTGACTGCCGCGGACGAAGATCTCGACCATCTGGGCGGGGGGATTCCACGGCGACGCGATGACGGTCGCACCGAGCTCGGCAGCCCGCCTCGCCGTCGCCACCTCGCGGCTCCAGTTCGCGCGGTCCTCGTGGACGGGAATCCTCAGCACGGAGAAGCCCAACTGCCCCTCGCCGTTGCCGAATGCCGTGTCCCTCTGGGCCGGCGTCAAGTCGCTGATCCAGACCGTGTGGTTCATTCCGCCGAAGCCGCGAATCGTCTGCCGCACGGCCGACGGGTCGACGACCACATCGGCGGCCGCCGCGGAAGGTACCCCGGAGGCCGACGCGGCCGACGTCGCGCTGACAAGAACCGGCAGGGCTCCCATCGTGGCCAGAACAGACCTCCGACTCGGAGACGCCGGCCCACCGGGCGTGGATTCATCTCGGCGTAACGTCATTCCTCCTTCTTCTTCTTCTGAACGTCGTGGTTGATCCGCGCGCCCCGGCAACTGCATGAGGAAGGGCCAGGTGGGAGCGCTCCCATGATGGGCCACATACAGAAAGATCCCTCTTTATCGCGGACTCCTGGGCGAAGGATTCCGGGGAAAATCCGGCCGATGGTTATGGCGGTGCGAGGAACGTAGAAGTAGCCCTTTGCGCCGTCAAGCCTCTGCGTGGTCCTTGCCGTCCGACACGGCGCGCTCGGCCTGATGCGGCCATGTGCGGATCGCGGACGTCTTTCGGGCGGGGGAGGTCGTCGCGGATCACGCGGACTGCCGGACCGGGCTCGGTCTCCTCGGGGAAGCCCGCCGGCGCTATGGCGCCGGACGGGGCCGGCCCCGGCGCGCGGGTCCCCGCCGGCCGTCCAGCCTCGTTTTGGGCAGGTCCGATGCAGTGGATCCGGTGCACCGCGCAGGTGGGAAGAGGCTCACCGGGTGGGTGCCTCGGCGAGTGAGAGGCTGTTCCCGTCCGGGTCCACTGTGACGACGTGGCGTACGCCGTTGCTGTAGGTCTCGACCGGCTCATGGCCGATGCCGTGTACGGCGAGTCGGGCCAGGATGTCGTCGAGGTCGTTCACGCCAAGCGTGATCATGGCTCTACCTACTCGCTCGGCGCGCACGTCCCGATCGTCAACGACGACCCACGCGTTCTCACCGACCTGCCACAGATATTCCTCGCCGATGATCTCGTCCGCTCGTCGCCCGAAGAACACCTCGAACCACTTGAGTGCCTTGATCCGGTCACTCACGCACATCACGCTGTACAGGTCCACTCAGTTCACTCCTCATAGTTGTTTCGGAGGGTGGACCACTCCCGGGACCGGAACTCATCGAAGGACGCGGCCCGGTCCTGCCGTCAAGGTCAGTGGGTGTGAGTGAGTGTGTCAAGTCGCCTGGACGGCAACGACGATTGCTTTAGCTACCCGCCAGGGTGGCCACAAGGCGCGTCATCTGGGTTCGCGGGTCGGGTGCGCCCGGCCAACTGGTCATCAGGAGATGGTGAGCGGTCCCGACGATGGCGAGGGCCGCGGTGGACGGGGCTACGGTGTCCGCCAGTCGGCCGAGTCGGCGCTCGGCTTCCAGGTAGCAGGTGATGGCCTCCTGGATGGTGGTGAAGCCGGGCGCTCCGGCTTTCAGGGCCTCGCGGATACGCAGGGCGGCGCCGGGGCGGGTCATGGCGAGGCCCGAGACGGCCGGGCCGCCGGAGCTGAGCAGCGCGAGGACGACGGCGTTCAGGTTCGCCGCCACCGAGCCCTGCCCGGCGAGCCCCATGAGTTCTTGTGCCTTCGCGGTGGTGCGTGCGAACCGGTCGAGGCAGAGTTCGGCCACGAACTCGTCGAGCCCGGCGAAGTGCGTGTGCAGCAGCCCCTTGGCGCAGCCCGCCTCGGTGGTGATCGCCCGGCTGGTCAGCGCGCCGGGCCCGTCCTTCGTGAGGACCCGCTCTGCAGCGTCGAACAGCCGTTCGCGTACGTCCGGTGTCGCCACTCCGCGCGGTGACATGGGCCTCTCCCGTACCTACTGCTGCCGTTGTCGGTGGGCGCATCCCCCTCCGTGACCAAGCGCATCTTAGCGAGGATTGCGAGTTTGGGCGTACGCCCATACCGTATGGGCAGGCGCCCATTCTCCGTCGCCACATCAGGAGGCACCCGTGCCGAACGTCGTCAACACCGAGCAGGCGCAGGCGTGGAACGGCCCCGAAGGAAACCACTGGGTCCGCAACCAGGACCGCTGGAACGCCGTGAACGAAGGTGTTGACGAGCCGCTGCTCGACGCCTCCGGGATCGCCGGGGACCATCAACTCCTCGACATCGGCTGCGGTACGGGGCAGACGACACGACTCGCCGCGCTCAGGGTGCCCCGAGGGCGTGCGCTGGGCCTCGACCTGTCCGGCCCGATGCTGGACGAGGCACGCATCCGCGCGGAGCGCGAGGGCATCCCCAATGCCGTCTTCGAGCAGGGAGACGCCCAGGCGTATCCCTTCGGGACAGGCGCGTTCGACACCGTGCTCAGTCGCTACGGAGTGATGTTCTTCGCCGACCCTGTCGCGGCGTTCAGCAACATCGGCCGGGCGCTGCGGCCCGGCGGGCGCCTGGCGTTCGTCTGCCCGGCCGATGCCGCGCTCAACGGCTGGGTTGGGGCGATGGAATCCCTGCGCGACCTGCTGCCGGTCGGCGACTTCGGGCAGCCGGGGCTGCCCGGCATGTTCTCGCTGGCCCTCCCGGACCGAGTCCGCCAAGTCCTCGCGGCGGCCGGATTCGCAGCCATCACCATCAACCAGGCACAGGCGTACGGGACATGGGGGCGCGGAGCCGAGGACGCGGCGGAGTTCCTGCTGCGCACGGGCCCTGGTCGCCACCTGATGGAGCAGGTCGACCCGGCGACGCGGCTTCGCGCCCGCCGGACCCTGGAGGACCATGTGCGCGCCCACGAGGCAACGGACGGCGCGGTCCGGCTGCGCAGCACGTCATGGCTGGTCACGGCGGACCGCCCGGCCTGAGAGAGGACCGTGACCAGCGCGGCAGTGAGCTCCCTGCCCTCGGATCGGCTTCCTCTGCCGGCCCCTCAGCTTGACGACGAGCGGGGAAAGCGGTCGCCGAGGACGAACGCGGCGGGCCAGGTCTCGCTCAGGACCTTGCTGAGCAGGGGGTCGCCGGACTCCAGAACCTCGCTGCGGCGGACCGAGCCGTCCTCGTTGATCCGTTGACCGCCGAGGACGACGGGGGCGCGCAGGACGTCCTCGCCCCAGGGGCCGATGGCATTGCACAGCAGGCCCTCAAAGCGGTGGCCGGCCAGGTCGTCGTTGTGGACCCGCTGCACGAAGTCGTCGATCACGGCCGCCTGGAGGTAGACCCAGGCGAGGTAGACCACCGTGCGTCCGTCGTCCAGACGGATCGGGAGGCGGACCTTCAGGAAGTTGCCGACGCCCTCCGCGATGATGATCGCGCCCGTGTCCGACTTCACGCGGCGCCTGCGCTCCTCCTCCGAGAGCTCGGCGACCAGGTGAGGCAGGGCGAGGTCGAGGCCGGGGTGCTCCGGGTCGAGGTTGCCCCCGCAGTCGCAGTCGCAGGCGGTGCCGTGGCTGTGGGCGATTGTTTGCATGGAGGCGGGCGCGAGATCGCCCCGGACCGTCTGGTGGCTCGGCCTGCCGCCGCCCGCCGGTACCGGAAGCAGCAGCGCGTAGAACCGTACTGCCGTGAACGTCGTCGGCTCGGGCAGTCCGAGCGCCGCCATGGCTGCCGATGCGGCCTCGTGGCGCTCACCGTTGACGCGGATCTCGGCCTGCATGGCGCCAGGGCTGCCGCCATAGAAGACCTTGACGCCGTTGAAGTAGGGCGAGTCCAAGTCCGCGGTGAACGAGTCCGCTATCCGGTGCAGCACGTTCGCTTCCAGCAGCGCGCCCTGAAGCCGCCGGTTCTCGTCGACGTCGTGTCCAAGGCCGACCGCGCCCGACGTGATCACGTGCCGGCCGGGCACGCCGCGCTCGTCGTCGGGGCCCGCGTGGTCCGCGAAGTGCTCGCGGCGGTCGAGGAGTTCCAGCAGACAGGCGCCTGCCGTCTGCACCCACGTGTTCGCTGCGTTCCGTGGATCGGCGGACATCGGCACGACGCAGTCCATGAAGCACGGCACGTCCGGCTGGAGACCGACGTCCGGTAGCGCGACGAGATCGTAGTGGTGGCCGCCCTCGTGGTGCGGCGGGGCTACGGCCACGGCCCATCCATCCGGGCTGATCAACGAGTTCCCCTTGAGCTGGGAGCCCTGCGTCACGCCGGGCGCGAACTCTTCGAGCCCGACCCTCACCAGTGCGAGGAACTCCAGGTCGGGCAGCCGGTTCGCAGACGGTTCCTCTTTGTGCGTACGACGTCGTATCCAGGACACCCGTGGAGGGTACTGAGCCCGGCCGGCCGGGCGGCGCTCGGGCTTGGGGCCGGGGGTGCCGATCGCTTGGACCGGACCTCGAAGTGTTCGCTGCCCGGCCGCGGATCCTGTTTCACCTTCCTGGCCGCAGTGCGCGTGGGTCGGCGGTGTGCCGCAGGCTCTCCTTCAGGCCGGCGACCTCACCGGGCCGCTGCGTCCCGGCGTAGCCGCGTCCCGGCTACGGGCCGCCCGAGCAAGTTTAGCAACCTTGGTTGCTTCAATTCGGTTAGTCAACTACGGTTGCTTCTATGTCCAGCAAGGATCCCGCGGACGCGCTTGCGGCCGTCTCCGCCCTACGCCGCCTGGCCGATCAGCTTGAAGACGCCGCAGTCGAACAGGCGATGCGGTCCGGCTGGGGCTGGCCGCAGGTCGCCGAGGCACTCGGCATCACGCGCCAGGCGGTCTACAAGAAGCACGCCAAGCGGCTCATCGCCGCAGGAGTCACATTGAGGAGGCGGGGATGAGCAAGTTCGACACGTACCTCCAGTCGGTCATGGACCGGGCCGAGGCCGAGGCCAAGGAAGACAGCTCGGCGACCATCGACGCGCACCACCTGCTGCTGGCGGTGGCCGCCCAGGACGGCACCGACGCACAGCGCGCGCTGCACGCCGCCGGCCTCGGCTACGAAACGCTCAAGGACGCCCTGCACCGGGAGTTCGCGCACAGCCTGGCTGCAGCCGGAGTCTCGCTCGACGACTTCGACCTGCCGCGGGCGACCCAGGAACCCGCGCGCCACCCCCGGCTGGGCGCCTCGTCCAAGCTCGCCATGGAGCGGATGGCCACCGTGCACCGCAAGAAGGACTCGCGCTCCGGCCACTTGCTGCTCGGCGTCCTCCAGGCGGAGGTCGGTACGGTCCCGCGCGCGCTCACCCTGGCGGGCGTGGACCGGGCCGAGCTCATCGAGCGGGTACGGGGCGAGCTGTGACGCAGGCCGCCCTGAGCGTCGAGGGGTTACGCATGCGGTATGGCAGCGCGGACGTCCTGCGCCACGTGACGTTCCGGGTGCAGACAGGCGAGGTGGTGGCATTACTGGGGCCGAACGGCGCCGGAAAGACCACCACAATCGAGATCCTCGAGGGCTTCCGCATGCGCTCGGCCGGCCGTGTGTGGGTGCTCGGCACCGACCCGGCACACGCCGACGAGCGATGGCGCGCCAGGGTGGGCGTCATGCTCCAATCCTGGCGCGACCACGGCAAGTGGCGGGTCCGTGAACTCCTCGCCCACCAGGCCTCCTACTACGCCTGCTGCGCACGCACCCCATGGGAGCCGGACGAACTCGTCGACGCGGTCGGCCTGACCGCGCAAGCCGGCCAGAAGATCAGAACCCTGTCGGGCGGGCAGCGGCGCCGCATGGACGTGGCGCTGGGCATCGTCGGCCGCCCCGACGTGCTGTTCCTCGACGAACCCACGACCGGCTTCGACCCTCAGGCCAGGCGTGAGTTCCACGAGCTGGTGCGCCGCTTGGACACCACAGTCCTGCTGACCACCCACGACCTGGACGAGGCGGAGAAGCTCGCCGACCGCATCGTGATCCTCAACCGCGGGCGGATCGTCGCCGACGGCACGCCGCACGAACTGTCCCGGCAGATCGCCGGCGAGGACCGCGTGCGATGGCGGCACGCCGGGCAGCGCTTCACCCGGTCGACGCCGCAATCGACCGACTTCGTACGCAAGCTCTTCCAGCAGCACGGCGAAGAGATCAGCGAACTCGAAGTCCAGCGCGCCTCGCTGGAACAGACGTATCTGGCGCTCGTGCACGAAGCGGAGAATCCACGATGACCTGTGCGTTACGCGCCGGCCTGACGCGCGGCCTGATCGAGATGCGCCAGTCCTTCACCAACGGAGCGGAGTTGTCCAGCCACCTGCTCTGGCCGCTGCTGATGCTGGGCGCCTTGTGGTTCATGCGCGACGCGGAGTTCGGGAGCACAGGGCTGCTGCTCGGCACCCTCGCGCTGCCGAGCATCCTGGGGATGAACGCCTCTTTCGGCATGGTCAGCATGAGCCAGCTGCTCACTGCGGAGCGCGAGGACGGCACCCTCCTGCGCGCCAAGGCCACCCCCCACGGCATGGTCGGCTACCTCATCGGCAAGGTCCTCTCGGTCTCCGGTGGGCTGCTGGCCGACCTGATGATCTTCCTGATCCCCGGGCTGTTCCTCATCGACGGGCTCGACCTCGGTGTGGACGCGTGGCTGGGGCTTGCCTGGGTCGTGGTGATCGGCATGGTGGCCAGCCTGCCGATCGGCGCCATACTCGGCTCGGTGTTCACCAGCGCGCGCTCGCAGGGGTTGATCCAGCTGCCCGTCCTCGGGATGATCGCAATCTCGGGCATCTTCTACCCCGTCACCGCGCTGCCGGAGTGGCTGCAGTGGATCGCCCAGGTATTCCCGGTCTACTGGCTCGGCCTGGGTATGCGCTCCGCACTGCTGCCGTCCGACGCCGAGACCGTCGAGATCGGGGAATCATGGCGGCACCTGGAGACGGTCGGCGTACTGGGCGCCTGGGCGGTGTTCGGCCTGCTCGTGGCACCGGTCGTGCTGCGCCGGATGGCGCGCAGGGAGTCCGGCTCCAGCATCGCCGCGCGCCGCGAACGCGCCCTGCAGAAGGTCGGATGAGGACGGCGTGCGCCGCAACCAGCGGAGCGGGTACGGCCATCGGGCGCTGCGGTTCCGAAGAGCCAGATGGAGCGCGGGCGGTCAGGCAACACAGATCCTGGCGGAATGCGTCACGCAGGACACAGGTCCAGCCGCAGTTGTGGCTGGACCCGCCCGGAAACCGTCAGACGGCGTCGCAGGAGGCGTACCGGCCATGCCCCGCCGCCCGCGCCGCGGGGCGGTGGCTTGTCGACTCGAATTCCTGTTGGGTGATCTCGCCGGCGCCGTCCGCATCGTGCCGGCCGTGCAGGGCGCCTTCCGCGAGGACGTACTGCCGCGCGCAGGAGGCCATGGCCGCGAGCCCTTCATGGTCACGGACCCCGATGACCTCTGCTGGCGAAGCCGCAGTCACCGGCCGACGCAGCTGCTCCGACTCCGAAGAGCCGCTGCCGCCCACTGATGGGACCGCCCGGTCGGCCCTGCCCGTACGAGCGGCTCGCGTCGCGGCGGAGGAGGTGTGTCCGGGTGCCGTGAGGGCGGAGGGGACGGCTGTGCATACTGCTGGGCATGACGTCCCCGCTCGCCGCCCGCATACACCTGTTGGTCACTTTCGTTCTGGTGACGTGCGCGGCGGTCGGCGGAGCCTGCATCGGTCTCCTCTTCGGCGGCCGGGCCGCGGCCCTGGTCACCGCGGGCGCAGCCGGTCTCGGCGCGGGGATCGGCTCGTTCCTCGCCCGCCGCCAGGTCCTTGGCTTCTTCCGGCCCGAGACCGCCCAGGCCGACAGGTACGCGGAAGGGATCGCCGACGCCGTGCTCATGAGCATCGCTACGTACCAGGCCGCGGTCTTCCCGCTCACCCATGACGGGGTGAGCGAAGAAGAGCGGGACGCCCGCCGAACCGTCGCCTACCGGGCTGCCGCGTACGACGGCCTGCCTCTGGCCGTACGGGTTTCGGCGGCCGAAGCCCTGGAAGCCGTCGACCAGGGCCGCGACGCCGACCGGGCCCACGCCGCGATGAAGGCACTGTCCCTTACGGTCTACGAGCACCGCGGCGGCCACTGACTCGGCACAGACTGACCGGTTTTACCGCCGCGGTGGTCCGGGTGTTCGGGGTGGAATGCCGGTATGTCCCCAGCATCTTCATCCGGGCCTCCCGCGGTTACGTCCCACCACCCGCGCGGCCCGCTGGAACGCCCTTGCCGAGGGGCGGGCACCGGGGATGCCTGCGGTGAGCGGCCGAGCGATGCCGATATCCCCCTGCCCAGCTGTCCCGCACGTGTGTCCGGACACCGGGCCGGCCCGGCTTTCGTACAGGCAGGCGATGATCTCCGTGGCGGGCATGATGCCGGAGGGAGGGTGGGCCATGGGGCGTTCGGGGGAGCAGCGGGCCGTGCTCATGCTGAGCCGGACGGCGTTGCGGGAGGCGTGTCCTGAGGAGTTGTGGCTGCTGGACGCGACGCACCGCGCGTACTTCCGGCGGCTTCGGCGCGGCGGCGGGAGGTCGCGGACGGAGGACATGCTGGGTTCGGCCTGGACGAGTCGCTGCCCACCGTGACGGTGGCCGCTCTGGGGGCGGCGCAGGCCGCCGTGGCCTTTCTGGCGGCGCAGTTGGGGGAAGCGGCGCGGGAGGACATCTCAGAACTGGTGAAGGAGAGGTTCCGTCGCCTCTTCGGACGGTGGCGGAGGTCCCACGGGCCTGAGCCGGAGCCGGAGGAGGACGTGCTTCCTCTGCGGACGATCCGGCTGGGACCGGCGGAGCGGCGGCGGATCCGTGAGGTGGTCCATCGCCAGGCTCTGGATCTGGGTGCCTCCCGCGAGCAGGCAGGATTGATGGCTGACGCGATTGTCGGCCGCTTGGCGGTGGCCGACCCGGACGGCGAATGAAAGCCATGTCCGGAAGGGACGCCGCGAAAGCGGGACCAGGGCCTCCCGCGATGAATTGGCTGCTATGGCTACGGCTGTGGCTCATGACAGTCGCGACGTTGACAGCCGTGGCGGAAGCGGTACACGCACTGACGGCGACCGGGAGCAGGTGGCCGAACAGGTGGGACGGTGCCGCACCGCGTTCTCGCAGGAAGATCCCGCAGCAGTGGAATGATCTCGATGTGGCTGGTGTGATCACGGCGTCGGAGTCGTCCTGGACAGGCCCCTTCACCGGGTTGAGCCCGCGGCACTTTGCGAAGTTGGTGACGGCACCGCGGCGCGAAGGCGCGGATGGAAGTCGCGGGACAAGCCTTGGGCCGGTAGGACCGCCCTGGCCGGCGCTGCGGCTGTGTTCCAGACCGCGGTCGAGAGCAATGAGCTTATCCATGGCCTTGGTGGGGCTGACTTGGAGTCGGAAGGAACACACTGCCGCAGTCCTCGTGCGACGGGCGGTGGAACGAATGAGCCCTTCTGCCAGCGTGCGCCCGCCCAGCGGTACGCGGCAGGACGGGGGAGACGTGGGCAGGAGTGACGGCCTGAAATGACGGGACCGGCCCGCCTGGCTGCGGGGGTGGCAGGCGCTGCGCCGCGCTCCTCGCGGCATGTGAACGACGTGGGCTACGACGGCCGGGCCCACGTCCCCCTCACCATCCGCTTCGGGTGATAGTGAGACCGCGCACCCGGACGCGCGACGAGCAGGTCCTTTTTGGGTATCTCGCCCACCGGAAACAGCGGCTTTCCGCTGTCACGCGGTGCGCCAGGACTCCAGGCGTTGCGCGACGGTGCGCAGATCGGCCTCCTGGGCGCGGACTGACTGGGTGAGCTCGAACAGGTCGTCGTCCTTGGCCTCGAGTGGTTGGCCGGAGACGTGCATGTACTGGCTGGCACAGGACCAGCCGATGACCAGGTTGTAGTCGGTGAACGGGCGCAGCAGTAGTGCGGTGTGCAGGAACGTGGCGGCCCGAGAAGCGGTCTCCTCGTAGTACAGGACGCCGCGCTCCCGCTCGAACTGGTGCCGGTCGGCCATGAACCCCAGGGCGCCCCAGTCCGCGATGGGCACGTTGAGCGGGGAGATCGCCGACTGGATCTGCAGGACCCAGCCGACGTCGACACGGATGATCGGGCTCACCGCTGTCCCTCGGGGAAGCGGGCCTGCACGCCGGGCAGGACGCGGGCGGCTTCGGCGACCGCCCCCTCCACGAACGCCAGCCGGTCGGCTTCCTCCACCGTCACGTCATGCACATGCTGCTTCAGGCTCCGGCCCGCCAGGGTCGCCCGAGCACGCAGCCGCGTCATCTCGTCTTCGCTGAATTCCACATTGAGTGCAGGCATGGGACTACGGTACCGGCACAGGTGCCTGCAACGGTACCTCCATGTTGATCTGATCGGCCGGGCTGCCCTGGAGCGGCCCCGGTCCAGTGCTGCTCGCCGCCCTGGACCGGGTCCCCTTCCTGGGCGCCCTGCGCGAGAACCTGCTCGGTGCGATCGTGCGCGCGGCACACGCTCCGCTGACCGGCCCGCGACCTACTCGGCGACCCCGCGGACGCCTGGCACGAGCCGGCCATCGGGCGGGGCTGCGCCGGCTTCCCGTCCGCTTACAACGCTCGCCCCGTGCGCACCGCGGCCCCCCGGGCCCCGGCGGCACTGCGCTGGATTCGGCCGCCCGCGCCACCGTGGACGCTGCGACCCCCGACTACCGGTACGACGTCGAGATCCGTGGGCGGGCCTGGGCACTGCTCGAGTCCGAGGGCCACGCCCCAGGCGGAACAGCTGCGCCGGGTCCTGGCCGAGGCCGGCGAGGTGGACCTCGCCCGCACGACGGCGCTGACCGGCCGGATCTCGCGCGCCGCCCGGGCCGGGAATGATCGAGAGGCGACCGGTGACCTCCCCGCCGGTCGGCTCCATGGCCGGATCCTCGACGAAGCCCGCCGCTCCGCATTCGACCTCGCCCAACGCATCCGCCGGCGTACCCTCGCCCCGCCGTGGCTCCGGCCGCCTCCTATGGATGTGGGAACGTATGGCCGCCTCCGCCCAGGCGCACCAACTCTTCGCGTTCACCATGGCGCTGGTCCTCGCTCTCGCGGGTCTGCTCGCGGTCATGGCCTCTGGGTTGCTCGGTGTACGAAGGCAGGCGGGAGGTTCGCCCAGACCGTCTTCGAGCGTTCCAGCCGGTCGAAGCGGCAGGCCAGTTCGGCGGTGAAGTGACGGGCGGGCGGGGTCCAGGCCGCGTGCAGGTAGGCGAAGGTGGTGAACCGGCCGCCGGGCGCGAGGACTTCGGTCACGGCATCCAGGATGTACCCGCGCCGGTCCTGCGGCATGACCGTCCACGGCAGCCCGGAGACCACCGCGTCGACCGGTTCGCCGACCGCGGCGGCCAGCTCGGCCGCCGAACCCCGCACCACGGTCAGCCGTGGGTCGCGCCGGGTGGCCGACAGCCGGGCGGCGAGCACCGGGTTGAGCTCGACGGCGACCAGCCGTGCGTCGGGGGCCAGCCTGGCGAGGACCGCGTCGGTGAACACCCCGGTTCCCGGGCCGAGTTCGGCGACGGTCCGGGCCTGCTCCAGGCCGATGCCCTCGGTCATCGCGTACGCCAGTCGCCGTGAACTGGACGCCACGGCACCGGTCATGAGGGGCCGTCTGAGGAACTCGGTGGTGATCGACATGGCGGCCATGCTGGAAGCGCCCGGGGTGGCCGCACGTCGTATCCCCGGCCGGTGTCCGTACGACTGCGGGAGGACCCTGTGACGCCCGCCAGGACGACGCGGGGGAGCGGGTCCCGGCCGTAGCGTGAGGCGGTGCATCGGCTGATCGAGACCTTGCCCCGCCTGCGGCGCGGACATCCGTGGCTGACGGACGTCCTGCTGGTCGTGCTGGTTGCCGTGCCCCCGGTGATCCGCCCGCAGCCGGGCTGGCAACCGGTCTGGGTACAGGCGGTCGTGTACGCCGCCCTGGTGCTGCCCCTGCTGTGGCGCCGCCGCCGGCCGGTGCTCGTCGCGGCTCTGGTGACGGCCGCGTTCTGGGCGCAGTACCTCGGACAGGTGTGGGGACAGGAACCGGGACGCGGCGCCGTCGCCCTGGCCGCGGTCCTGGCCACCCTCACGGTGCGCGGCCTGCGCCGGGCCGCCGCGGCGACGGTGATCTGTGCCGCCGGCTGCGTACTGCTGTGGATCCCCGCCTGGCAGCGGGACTACGGGGGCCCGGGGGCCCGCGGTGCCTGGCTCACCCCGCTCGCCGTGGGGCTCCTACTGGCCGGGGCCTGGGTGTTCGGCGAGTACGTCCGTGCCCGGCGCGCCTATATCGCCGAGTTCGAGCGACGGGCCGCACTCGCCGAGTCGGAGCGCATCGCCCTGGCCCGGTTCGCAGTCTCCGAAGAGCGGGCTCGCATCGCCCGCGAGATCCACGACGTCCTCGCACACAGCGTGAGCGTGATGGTGCTGAACGCCGAGGGCGGCAGGCTGATGCGGCACACCGACCCCACGGTCGTCGACCGCACCCTCGGCGTCATCAGCGCGACCGGCCGCGACGCCCTGGACGAACTGCGCCGGCTGCTGGAGGTGCTGCGCACCTCCGACGCGGACGCCTCGTCCGGCGACCCCGGACCCGCCCCCAGCCCCGGCCCCGGTGGAGCTGGAGCCGGCGAGTCCCTCTCGGCCGATCTGCGGCGGCTGGTCGGGCGCCTCAACACGACCGGCACGCGCGCCCGGCTGGACTTTCACGGCGAGCCGGGCGGCCTTCCGGCGGATCTCACCGTGCAGACGTACCGCATCGTGCAGGAGGCGCTCACCAACGTCGTCAAGCACGCGCCGCCGAACGCCATGATCCACGTACGGGTCGACACGGGTACCGAGGGGCCGGGGCGGCTGGTCAGCGTCCGGGTGGAGAACTCGGCCGGAGCCGGAGCGGGAGCCGTCCCGGAGCACCCCGCCCGGCCGCTCGCCGGCGGGCACGGACTCACCGGCATGCGCGAACGCACCGCCCTGTACGGCGGGAGCGTCGACGCCGGACCCACACAAGAAGGGGGCTACCGGGTCACCGCCTGTCTGCGCCCCACCGAGCCCGAGCCCACCACGGCGGCCCCATGACCGGCCCGGCCCCCACCGCGTCATCGTCGCGGGTGCTGATCTGTGACGACCAGGAACTGATCCGGATGGGACTGCGCATGGTCATCGACAGCCAGCCCGATCTCACCGTGGTGGGCGAGGCCGCCGACGGCGACGCGGCGATCGCGGGTGTGGCCGCCCTGGATCCGGACCTCGTCCTGATGGACGTACGCATGCCCGGCATGGGCGGGCTCGCCGCGACCGAACACCTCTGCGCGCTGCCCCATGGGCCCCGGATCCTCGTCGTCACCACCTTCGACCTCGACGAGTACGCCTACGCGGCCCTGCGGGCCGGCGCGAACGGCTTCCTCGTCAAGGACGCCCCCGCCGAGGAGATCCTGGTCACCGTCCGCGCGGTGCTGCGGGGCGAGGTCATGGTGGCGCCCTCGCTCACCCGGCGCCTGGTCGAACGCTTCGTCCTGCAGTCCCCCGCGTCCGTGCCCGTCCAGCGCAGCCGCCTGGCCGCGCTCACCGAGCGGGAACGGGAAGTCCTCGCGCTGGTCGCCCGGGGGCTGGCCAACGGCGAGATCGCCGGCCGCCTCTTCGTCGGGGAGACGACCGTCAAGACCCACCTCGGCCGCATCCTGACCAAACTCGGCCTCCGCGACCGTATCCACGCGGTGATCTTCGCCTACGAAAGCGGGCTGATACGGGCCGGCGACTGAACGGCGACGGACACAGCGCCAGGCTGCCCGCATCGCCGTGTTCCCAGAACTACCTGCGGTGGGTCCCGCGTTCCCGCGCTGTGCCGGAGTCCGGCAGCCGACGGCCGGCCGCCCCGCGGAGCAGCTCCGGCCGCACCGGACGAGTGACCGTCTCCTCGCCGAAGGCGCGAACGCCACCCTCGGTGGCCCCGACGACCAGCCGGAGAACATCCGCCTCAAGCACGCGGCAATCCACGTCCGCAGCTTGAGCGGGGCGTGCCCGAGACCTGTACCGAGGGCCGACGGGATGAGCCCGAGGCCGTGACGCGTTCGGGTGCACCCGCGGCGACGGGCGGCGGCATCGCGTTCGACGAGGGCGCCGCCGGGCCGGCGCATACCGTTCTGGGCAGCGGACAGAGGCGTGGCGGGAGCGGGTCGGCAGCATCGCGCGGACGTCCTGCCCCCCCGCATCATCCGTCACGACATGGTGGCGGAGCGGGCGTTCTCCACGAAGACCGGCTCCGCCTTTTCCAGCCGCTACCTCGTTTCGGAGGGGGACGCGCTCACGGTCCTGCCCGCGCTCTTCGGCTGCTTCCCCCGCTTGCCCCTCGTCGAGGACCAGCCCTTCGACCACGTGCCGTCGTTCGTCATCCACGGCTTCCGGGAAATCCAGATCGTCCTCGGCTGAACACCGGACGACCGCTTCGGTCTCCAGGACCTCGGCAGGTCCTGGAGACCGGAGGCGCCGACGACTCGCACGAAGCTCCCCCGACTCGACCGCCCGTTCCGGACTCAGCCGGTGCCCGTCGGCAGCGGTTCGTCCAGGAGGAAGGCCCGCAGCAGCGCGGTGCAGCGGCCGGGCTGTTCGCCCGAGATGGAGTGTCCGGCTCCCTTGACGGTCACCAACTCGGAGCCTGCGAGGGTGTGTTGGTGCTCGGCGGTCACGGCGGGCCTGATGAAGTCGCACTCCCCTCGCATGATCAGAGAGGGGACGCGCAGGGTGCGCAGACGGGGCCGGGGGTCGGGGAGCCGCTCGAAGTCCCTGACGGTCATCTGGTTGCTGAAGAAGCCCTGAGGGTTGTCGTGCGCCGTGGTGGGCGGAGCGTCCTCGCACCAGGTGCTGTCTTTTCCCTGGAGGGCGACTTCGTGCATCCAGTGTTCGACCTCGCGGTCGCCGGCCAGTGCGTGCGCGGCGCCGGGGTTGATCCGGAGGAGCAGGCTCGCCGCGATGATGCGGGGTGCGCTGTTCAGCCGGTCGAGCCGGGCCTTCTGGGCGGGGGAGAGGCGGTTCCAGGGTTCCCCGGCCCTGGAGCCAGGGTATTGACGGGCCCCACAGCGCGCCCGGCGAGGTGAAGACCGCTTTGACGACGTGCTCGCCATGGGCGGCCAGGTACTGGGCGGTGAGTGATCCGCCCCAGGACTGGCCGACCAGGATGATCCGGTCGGCGCCGAGTGTGCGCCGGATCGCTTCCAGGCCGGCGACCTGGCGGGCGACGGTGTATCCGGTGACGTCCCGCAGCCGGGTGGAGCGGTCGGCGCCGAGTTGGTCGTAGGAGTAGACGTCGAAGCCGTCGGCCGCGAGTCCACGGCCCCCGGTGGGGACGCCCTCGCCGGGGGTGCCGGGACCGCCGTGCAGGAAGATCACCGGGGTCGGTCGGGCCTTGCCGGTGGCGGGGGCATGGACGTGGGCGATGCGTGAACCGGTCGGCAGATCCCAGAACCGTACGCCGGGCGGGGCGGGGGCGGCCGTCGTAGTGGGCATCGGATCAAGGACGGTGACGACGGCGAGGACGGCGACGCCCGCGGCCAGGCCGACCGTGAGGAACGCGGACGCCCGCAGAGCCGGGCGCCGGCCGAGGCCGAACAGGGCGAACGCCGCCCGGCCCAGCAGCCCGCCGGCCAGGGCACCGCAGACGAGCCCGGCGACGACCGGGACCGGCACGCTCGCGGTGACGAACGCCGCGGCGAGGAAACCGGCCACCGCCACGACAGGGGTCAGCAAGAGCGCCAGGAACAGCAGGACACCGTCGGCGACACGGTGGAGAAGTATGCGTGACATGCCTTCGAGGCTGGGAAGCCGACGCGGGTGATCCGTCCAGCTCAGGGACGGTTCCGCCGCGTGCGAGGGCCGCCCTGCGGCGGGGTGTCCCCCCCACCTCACGGCGGGGTGCCGATCGATTCACCTCACGGCCCGCTGCCGGGCCGGATCAGCCCCGTCTCGTACGCGGCGATCGTCGTCTGTACCCGGTCGCGTACGCCGAGCTTGCCGAGGAGGACGGAGACGTGGTCCTTCACGGTGGGCGGACTCACCCCCAGCACCGCCGCGATCTCCGCGTTGGACAGACCCCGCGCGACCTGCCGCAGCACCTCCGTCTCGCGCGGGGTGAGCAGGTCGAGCCGGGCCGCATCGAGCGGACCGGGCCCGTCGGCGAACCGGTCGATCAGCCTGCGGGTCACCGCCGGATCGAGCAGCGCGGCGCCCCCGTGGACCACCCGTACCGCGTCGATCACCCGCTCCGGCTCGGCGTCCTTGAGCAGGAAACCGGCGGCCCCGCGCAGCGCGGCGAACAGGTACTCGTCGAGACCGAAGGTGGTGAGCACCAGAACACGGGTCGCGGGGCTGCGTTCGGTGATCGCGGCGGTCGCCGCGAGCCCGCCGATCCCCGGCATGCGGACATCCATCAGCGCGACGTCCGGCCGCGCCGACAACGCGAGTTCGACCGCCGTGTCGGCTTCCGGACGTGCCGGCGCAACCGCTTCTCGCTGTCCGGCGTCCGGCACCCGGGTGCGGACCTGGTTGTAGAAGGCATTTTTCAGATCCGGATGGCGCTGGGTGGGCGCGTTGCGGGGCACCTGTGCCTACGCCGCGAGCGCGACGATGGCCAGCGCTCCGTTGGAGTGTTCCGGCCGGCCGTTGAGAATGCGGTCCATCGCGGTCTGGATGCGGTCGCGTTCATCGGGGGCGGGGCTCATGCGGTCGGCTCCTGGGCGTTGATGCGGTCGTCGACGTGGCGGTCGGCCGGCGCGCGCAGCTGTCCGACGCGCTGGGAAAGCCGGTCGGCGAGCGGGCCGGGCAGCGCCTCGGAGGCGGCCTGTTTCTCCAAGGGCTGAGCGTGCTGGAGGAGGTGGTTGGCGTGTTGGGCGGCGCGGGCTGCGTTCGCGCAGGACGGCCCGCAGCGCTCCAACCGCGGGGCGTCGGCGGCGTCGAGGCGGTGACACAGGGCCCGGTCACGGTTGTGGACGCACATCAGGAACGAGCGCGGGCTGTCGTAAACGGCCAGGGCCGGGTTGCTGAGGATGGCTCAGGAGCGGGCCCGCCCAGCACAGTGGTCGCGCCGTCCGGTCCGGTACCCACATACTCGAACTTTGCCCAGAGTTCCGGGCCCGCGGTGGCGCGGCGCAGCACCCGGCCCTGTATGTCGGTGAGGCGGCTGAAGATCGCGGTCCAGTTGGCGAGCATCTGCTCGTTACCGATGAACCCGTCCGAGGGGCGATGCGGCACCTCGGTTCGGTAGTCCGTGGTGAAGCAGTCCGCGACCTTCCGAGGGGCATGTGAGTTGATCGCGTCTACGAGGCGCTCGACCGGATCCTGTGTACTCATCGTGCTCATCTCGTTTCCGGTCGTCGAGCACCTCGTACGACGCGGGGTGACGAGACCGGAGCTCGGATCGCGGCGGCTGGGGCCAGTCGGAAGCGGGCACCTTGAAGAGCCTGGTTTCGATCCCGGACGACGATCGCCTTGGGACGCGTCCACTTGCGTCGGTAGTTGTCGCCTCCTCGGCAGGCCGAGGAAGCCCGACGTCCCTGGGCAGCGGTGGTGACCGCCGCCGAATTGATCGGGAGATCCCGTACATGCCGATGGGCCGGCTGTACCGGCCCTTCCTCGTTCGGCGCTGCTGGTAGCCGCGCCGCCACGACGTCCTGCAGGCTGCTTACTGCGGGACGCCGACGCGGCTTCTGGTTGTCGCGGCCGTGGCGGTAGCGCAGGCGCGGGCGGCGGTCGGTGAAGACGGCCTGGTGGAAGGCGGTGGCGGGGCGGTCGGGGCCCGGGGTGCCGCGCCGGCGGACGGGGTCGATGAGGATGCGGCGGCCGGCCAGGTCCGCGTCGGGGCGGTGCGGGGCGGGCAGGGCGGCCATGGCCTTGCGCAGGGCGGAGCCGAGAGCTTGGCCCAGGTCAAGGTCGGTGTGGGCGGGGCCCGAGAGCAGGACGAACAGGGCGCGGGCCTCGTCGGTTGCCACGTCACCACCGACCTCGTGCCTCTGCGGATGATCCGCAACAGGCGCTGCCCCTCGTCTTCATCGATCTCACGGACAGGTGCTTGTTCTGCCACCCGGACAGCCCGGCGACACCGCGCCGCCCAGACCGGCGTCCGAACGGCGCGTCACGTCACCACGGGCAAAGGGTCTCTGATGCGGCACTGGCTGCCAGCACGTCCTGTCATCGGCCGTCATCGGGTCTGATTGGATCCGCGCGGACCCGGTGCGTGGGCTCAGGCGAGGGCGGCGGCCAGCAGGGCGAAGGCGGCGATGATGACGGCGACGCGGATGTAGTGGAAGCGGTCCCAGTGGTTCATCTGCTCCTTCCAGTCCTCGGGCAGGTTCTGGGTGGTCCACGTTTTACCCCGGTTGTTGATCGGGACGAGCAGCAGGAGCGACATGATCACGCTCAGGATCAGCAGCGCGGCGGCGGCGACGACGAGGCCGGCGCCGTGGTGATGCCGTCCGGCGATGGCCCAGGCCGCGCTCAGAACGAGCGAGCCGATGTACCAGAACGGCATCACGGCGCCGAGCATCCGGGCCCCGTGGACGCGGCCGCGCAGGCCGTTGTCGCCGGGGAGCCCGTTGAGGATCGGGTTGATGACGAAGGCGACGGAGAACTCCACCCCCACCATCAGGCCGACGACCACGGTGGTGAAGACCTCGAGTGCGTTGAACATGGCGATCCTCCTGGAATCTAGTGTCGCTAGCTAATGAGGCAACGCTAGTACTGCTGCCGATCGATTGTCTAGCGGTGCTAGGGTCGAGCCATGTCGGTACAGGAACGCAAGCAGCGCGAACGGGCGGACCGCGAACGCCTCATCGTGGCGACGGCCCGCGAACTCGCCGAGCAGCAGGGCTGGGACGCGGTCACCACCCGTCGGCTCGCCGAGCGCATCGAATACAGCCAGCCCGTCCTCTACAGCCATTTCCGCGGCAAGCGCGAGATCATCGGCGCCGTCGCCCTTGAGGGTGCCGCCGCGATGGCCGCGGCGCTGCGGGCTGCGGCCTCCGCCGCGGACGGCCCTCGCGCCCGGGTCACCGCCCTCGCTCGCGCCTACCTCGACTTCGCCGAGCACAACCCGGCGGTCTACGACGCCATGTTCCAGCTCGACGGCGGCCTGGCGTTCGCGAACGAGGACACTCCGGAGCCGCTGAAGGATGCCTTCGCCGCCCTGCTGGAGAGCCTCGGTGAGGTCGCCGGGGACGGCGTTCATCCGGCACTGTTCACCGAGGTGTTCTGGGCGGCCCTGCACGGGCTGGCCACCCTGACCCGGGCGGGACGGCTGCCGCCGGGGGACGCCGGGCGGAGGGTGGAGCTGCTGGTGGACCGGCTCGCCATGGTCTGACACGCCGTCAGGGCCAGGGGGGACATGGGGGCTGGGCTCGTCCCCGGGCCGCTCACCTCACGTACCGGATCACATCGTCCCAGGCTGCCCGTGGGACACGGGTCGCGCAGTGACCTGCCCGGTGACCAGGGAGCCGACCACTCGGCGCATCTTGATCTCTGATGGTGAGCCTGTCAGTTGGCGGGACCGGCAAGCGTCTGGGTGCCGAGCACGGTCAGCAGGGTGAGGCGTTCAGCGTCCTCGGTGCCGGGTTCGGCCGTGTAGATCATGATCCGAAGGTCGCTGCCCGCCACGGTGAGTACGTCGCAGTCCAGCGTCAGAGGTCCGGCGTGTGGGTGGTCGATGGTCTTGCGCGCGGCCTCGTGGCGGCCGACGCTGCCGGCGTCCCACAGCGCGGCGAATCGGTCGTGGTTCGCGCGCAGTTCCGCGATCAGCCGCTGAAGCTGTCGGTCGGCCGGGTAACGGCCGGCCGCCGCGCGCAGGTCGGAGACCAGCGTGGCCTCGAAGTCGCGCAGGGACTGAGGCGTGTGGCGGGCCCGGGTGCCCGGGCCGAGGAAGTGGCGCCACACGGCGTTGCGCTCGTTGCCACGCCAACCGGACGGATCGCCCATCAGGGCCGCGTACGGCGCGTTGGCCATGAGGAGGGTCCAGGACGCGTCATAGACCGCCGCGGGTGTCCCCGTCAGTCTGTCGAGCAGCCGGTGGACACTCGGGGTGATGAACGCGGGCACGGTCTGCGGGCCCGGCGGCGCGAACCCGGCCAGCCTGAACAGGTGGGCGCGCTCGTCCCCCGACAGCCGCAGCGCCCTGGCCAGTGCCTCGACGATTTGCGGCGAGGGATGGGTGGCGCGGCCCTGTTCCAGCCGGGTGACGTAGTCGACGGAGATCCCGGCGAGCATGGCCAGCTCCTCGCGGCGCAGCCCGGCCGTGCGCCGAGCCACGCCGGCGGGCAGCCCGGCCGCCTCGGGTGGGATCCGGTCGCGCCAGCGACGCACCGTCTGCCCGAATTCCGTTGTCGCCATGCCTGCCAGTGTGCACTGCCCGTCGACCGGCCGCCTGGTACCGCGAGTCCCAGGAAGAACGGACGACTGGCTGACCGAACGGTCCCGAAGCACCGTGGAGACATGACGAGAACACTGATCACCGGAGCAAACAAAGGCCTCGGCTTCGAGACCGCCCGCCGCCTCATCGCCGCAGGCCACACCGTCTACATCGGCAGCCGGGACCTCGATCGCGGCCGCCGGGCCGCCGAGCGACTGGGCGCGCGGACCGTACAGCTCGATGTCACCGACGACGCCTCCGTCGCGGCTGCGGCCAAGACCATCCAGGCCGTCGGCGGACTGGACGTGCTGGTCAACAACGCCGGCATCGAGGGGAGAAACGAGGACAACGACGTGATCGGCGCCGCGGACGTCACCGCCGACATGATGCGCCAGGTGTTCGAGACCAACGTCTTCGGCACGGTGAGGGTCACCCATGCGTTCCTGCCGCTGTTGCAGCGGTCCGCTTCCCCGGTCGTGGTCAACGTCAGCAGCGGCCTGGCCTCCCTCACCCGGGTCACCACCGTCGGCACCCCGACCCACGCCTACCCGGGCATCGCGTACCCGGCATCGAAGACCGCACTCAACATGATCACCGTGCAGTACGCGAAGGCGTTCCCGAACATGCGCATCAACGCGGTGGAGCCCGGTTACACCAAGACGGACCTCAACGGGAACACCGGCATCCAGACCGTCGAACGGGGCGCCGAGATCATCGTCCGCATGGCGCAGACAGACCCCGACGGCCCCACTGGAGGCTACGTCGACGCGCAGGGATCCTTGCCCTGGTAAGCCCCTGAGCTCTGGCCATTACAGCAGGGTGACTGAGCGCTTCACGCTGTGCATCCGCCAACCGAGCGCTCAGTCACATTGCGGCAGGGCGGTCTGCTGTGAGTCTGCGAGGTCAGGTCGACGATGAGCCGGCGGCGGAGGAGCTCAAGGTCCTGGGCGCCGAGTTCGAACGGGGTGCAGCGGCAGCACTAGCGGGGCATCTACTCACCAGACTGGGCGGGTGATGACTCAACCAGCCTCTCCCGACCATCTCCGTGCTGTCCTGTTCGACTCAGGCGGAGTGCTGATGCGGCCGATCGGTGGCCGTTGGAACCCGCGAGCGGACTTCGAGCAGACCGTCCTCGCCCACGCGCGGTCGATCACGCCGGAACAGTTCGCGGCGGCTATCGGCGCGGGCGACCACTTCTTCGCGACCTCGTCATCGACGCCCGACTACGACGATTACCACCGGGTGATGCTCCACCACCTCGGTGTGGACCCGACCTCGCAACTCCTCGCTGACTTGCGCCGTGAAGTTCCTCCGGCCGTGTTTCTGGAGACGTACCCAGACGTCGAGGAGACCCTGGAGGAGCTGAGCCGGCGTGGGGTGCGGATGGCCGTGGTGTCGGATGCCTGGCCCGGTTTGGCCGACCTCCACGCCGGACTCGGGATCAGCCGGTTCTTCGAGGCGTACGCAATCTCCGCCGTCCTCGGCTGCAACAAGCCGGACCCGCGCATGTACCACCACGCCAGCGCCGCGCTGAACCTCGCTCCTGCGCAGTGTCTGTTCGTTGATGACGATCCGGACCTGGTCGCCGCGGCTATCCGACTCGGCTATGCAGGACGTGCGCTTTGCCGGGACGCGGCCGTCTCGGACGTGCCCTCCATCACTTCCCTGACAGAACTCCTGGATTTCTTCTGACACATTCGGCATCGACTTCCTGGGCGTGGCCGCAGCGCGACGACGGAGTTGCGGGCAGCCCCGGCCCCGGGTCAGTCATAGAGGTCCAGACCGGTGCCGGTGAGGCAGCCGTCGATGACGTGGGACCGGTACTGCAGCGCCTGCGCGACCGCGAGCGTGACCAGCTCGGCATCGCTCAACTGCGGTGGGCAGCCCATGACGGCGGTTCAAGGAGTGGACAGGGGCTCGGCGCCGATGGCCGTCGAGCCCCTGTCGGCCTCAGTGGAAGACTCGCTCCACGAACGCGTCGAGGTTGCCGCGCAGGCGCTCGATCTGCTGCTCGACAGTGAGGGACTCCTCCATGCCCCCGCCCGGTGCCGCCTTCTTCCTGCCCCGTACGTACAACGAGCAGTCCAGGTCGGCGCAAATGTAGGTGCCCACCGAGTTGCCTTTTCGGCCGGCCGGGCCTGCCTTGGGGGCGGTCATGAGGGAGGCGCCGCTGCCGGGATGTGTGGTCAGGCACAGCGAGCACAGGCTGCGGCGCAGGAAGCCGCGGTTGCCGGAAGCGGAGCGCAGGGACAGGCCGACGAGTTCCTCGGCGCGTTCGACGACGAGATAGCGGCGATCGGGCGCGGACAGATCGAACCAGCCCAGGAAGTCCAGGTCGTCCCAGTGGTCGAGGTCCGTCAGGTCCTTGGGCAGGGGGAGGCGTTTGGCCTCGCCCTTCGAGCAGTTGACGAACGAGGTACGGATGTCGTGTTCGGTCAGGGGTTTCATGGAGGACCCTTCGAGGGGTGAGGTGGACGGTGGTGGGACACGGCCCCGGCTAGGCCGGTGCGTCGTTTCCGGCGTGCTTCGGCGTCTTGTGCCGTACGGTGAGGCCCGCTACCAGGGCGGCGAGCAGCAGGACGCCCGCCGAGCACCAGTAGGCGACGGAGAAGCCGTGCACCATGCCTTCGTCGAGGGTCGTGCCGCCGTGGGCCGGATCGGGCTTCGCCTCCAAGGAGTTCGAGAATGACCTGGTCGTGCGTGGGGCCGAACTGCTGCGGCCCTCGTTCAAGCGGGAGAAGAAGCGCAAGGGCGAGGGCCTGCTCAAGTCGGTGCGGCACCGCGGTGCACTTGTTCAGCCTGAACGGGACCGACCCGACGTTCAAGGAAGTGTGCGGCCGTTCCGCGATCTCCGGCATGCACAACCAGGAGTCCATGGGCAGTCACCTCGCGACGTTCATGCCCGACATGCGGATCATGGACCAGGACGCGTACTGGCCGGACACCCGCATGAGCGCGGGGAACACCTGCCTGTACGGCACGCCCGGCAACGGCGAGCCCGTCCTCTGCAAGCTGACCGCCCAGTGGCAGCCCTTCCCGTAACGGTGCCGCCCCCACCCCTAGCCCGGGTGGGGGCCGGCCCCCTACCGGGGCGGTCAGACCAGGGGAATCAGAACGGCGGGAAGATCCCCGGCCTGGACGGCCTCCTGGGCGACGGAAAGGCCGCAGTAATCCCCGAGGGCTGTGAACACCGCAGCGGGCAGCCGGGGCCGTGTTCCTCGTCGCACGTCACCACAGCGGCTTCACCCAACTCCCCGATGGACGGCAACACCGCGTCGGCCGCGCGGAGCGCCGCGTCCAGGGCCGAGCCCTGCCCGGTGTCCTGTCCGAACTCGGCCTGCCAGGCGCCCCCGTCCCCCGGCGCATGGATGATCCTCTGCGGCGGGCTCCACGAGTTCATCGTTACGCAGACGATCTCCTCGTCCGGTGCGGGCCGCATCGAGTCCACCGTTCGGTAGCCGGTGGCCCACGTCGCCATGCCCCAGTCCTCCAGCACGTATACCCAGTCCCCGCATGTCCCGTACATCGCGCGATTCACATGAGGCGCCCGGTCGCCCGGTCGTCTTGCCGGCGCGACGAGGTCCTTGCAGGAGGTACGCTCGGCGAGCTCGTCGAGGTCGGCTCCCAGCGCGATGAGGAACTCGTCCGCGTCGATGCCACGGACGCAGGTGAGTGATATCCCTCCGAGCATGCCGGACAGGGTGGCTGAACTGCCGGTGGTGCTGTGTGCGCTGGTCCCGCAGGGCGGACAGCAGGATGCAACCGACCTCGTCCAGGGCGAAGGAGTCCGCGTGCGGCTCCCCGTCGCCCAGGACCTCCGTGACGGGGAAGGCGATGTTCTCGGAGAGCCGCAGCAAGAGGAAGGCCGGCTCGGGAGTGGCGGGGGCGTAGTTCCCGCCGCTCATCTGCAGAGCGAGGAGGTAGTCGAAAGCGCGGTCGACTTCCTCCGGGGGAGCGGGGTGCGGACGACCCGTGGTTGATCGACGCGATATGGCAGGCCGTGCGCATGCGGTGTTCCGCCCTCGTCCCTATGCGGTTTGCCCGACCTTGGACGCTCCCAGCGCCAGCGCGTGGTGCTGACCAGGACCAGGGCAACGAGGGAGAGAACGAGCCCGCCAGAGCCACGCGACCAGTCGAAGCGAGGGCGACTGTCCGGCGAGCAGCCCGATCAGGACGAAGCCGACCCCGGAGCAGCCATCCCCGCCCGCAGCCCGAACGGGGTTCAGCGGGTCAGCGCGAAGCCGGCGAGCAAGACGGCGACCACGCAGACGGCGAAGAAGACCTGGTGCCGGCGCGGGACCTTGATGTTGTCCGTGGGCTCACCTCTGCGCCAGCGCTCGAGCACCTCTTTGAACAGCTTCCGCTGAGGGAGCAGGCCAAGTGTCAGGCCGATGTGGGCGCACGAGTACATGACGAGTGCCCCGGTCAGGTCAATGCCGGTCAACCGGCAGACGCCGACCAGGGCCCCACCGCAGACGACCATGGTCACCGGGTAGGCGATACGGAACTTCCGGAGCGGAATCCAGCTGCCCAAGAGGCAGCTGGACAGGGCAGTGGACGCTGCGGCCAGCAGCCACAGCCATCCGATCGGCAGGGATGTGAGCATCGGGACCCCTCTGCGCCAGGACGGGGGGACCGGCCTCGTGTGTCGGTCCCCCCCGCCGGCTGGATTAACGGTCGGCGGTCATTGGCTGATCATCCGAAAAGGGAAGTCAGCGTACCGGTGATGGGCGAGATGATGTCGCTGCCGAGCTGCGTGACCCGCCTGGCGACGGGCGACACCACGCCGTCCAGTGTGGCCCCGATCCACTTGGACTGGCCGAACGTGAGCAGCCCCAGGCTGGTTCCGACGAGGGAGCCCGCGAACTCGGCGCTGTCGAAGCCGTGCTCAATGCCCGTGAACAGTGTGCTGAGCCCGGCCGACCCCACGGAGATCCAGCCGGAGATCCCCGCCGCGCCGGCGACCAACGGTGCGAACGGGCCGGTCCACGGGGCGGCGAAGGCAAGTCCCGCGGCGAGGAATCCGGAGCCGATGCTGATCCAGTTGAACGCGTCGGCGTAGAACTGGGCGTCGTTCCACCACTCGTCCTTGTCGCCCCCGCTGCCACCCGAGTTGGTCTTGTCGTGCGTCGGGCTGTCGGCCGGGTTCCTCCCCTCCTCCTTTGCCCGCCGCGCCGCCTCGGCGGCTTTGCGTGCGGCGTCCGCCGCCTCCGCCTTGCGCTTCTCCGAGACGATACGGCGGGCGTCGGTGGCTGCCGCTGCGGCCGTCTTCGCGTCCTGACCCGCGGCGATTGCGGACTGGCGCGCGCTGTTCGCGGAGGCCTGGGCGCTGTAGGAGGAGCGCAGGGCGCTGCGGGCGGAGTCGATGGCCCGGTTCGCCGAGTAGTTGGCCGCACGACTCGCCTTGCGGGCCGTGTCCGCCGCGGACTTCGCCCGGTTTGCAGATGCCTGGGCGGACTGGGCGGACTTATCCGCGTCGTCGGCGTTCTGCCTGGCCTGTGCGGCGTACGTGTCGGCCTGCTTCGCCGAGGCGAGCGCCTTGTCCGCCCATTCCTTGGCCTGGTCCGCCGCGTTGCGTGCCTCCGCGGCCGCCTTCGACGCGAGTTGTGCGTTCTCCTGCGCCTTGTAGGCGATCTTCGCGGCCGCGGCGATCGCACCACGGATCGCGGCGATGTGCGAGGCCGAGTCGTGGTCGAGCTGAGCCGCCTTGTACTGCACGAGGCTGATGAAGTTCCGGCGCATCCACGTCGGGCCCTCCATGGCGACTTCCGCGTACGCCTTGGTGTAGATGCCCACGGAGTTGAGCAGCGCGGCGGTGGCGACCCCGTCGTCGTCTCGTACCGCCTCGGGGTAGGTGCGGTCGAAGAAGTCCCGCAGCGCCTGAGGGGTGTTCGCGTCGAGCGCGGCGTTGGCGGCGGCCGTGACGGCCGGGCCGGGACTTGTGGAGAGGATGCTGGCGATGCTGACGCGGTTGTCCTCGGCCACGGCCTCGATCAGCCCGTCGGTCAGGAAGGCTTTGACGGCGCCGGCGGCCTCGCTTGTCAGCGCCGCGTGAACGGCGTTTCCGACGTTGGCGGACGCCACCTCCGCGATGTGAAGGGCCGTCTCCCGGTCGTCCTGGTCCGCGGCGAGGGCCCGGTCGGTGTCGATCCAGGCGTGGACGTCCGCATCCGCGCCGGCCAGCGCGAACTGGGCGGCCTCCCGCGCCCAGGAGCCCTTCGAGGCCGCCATGCCCAGGCCCGCTTTGCGGCCCAGTGTGGCGGCCAGCGCGAGGTCACCGTCCGCCAGCGCCTTCTCGGCGCTCGCGATCTGGTCCTTGAGTGCTTGCGCGGTCTGCTGCTCCTGCGTGCGCAGGTTCGCCAGTGCGGCCCGCTCCTCCTCTTCCATCTGGGCGAGCAGCCTGGCTTCCGCCAAGCCGTCCTGCCTGTCCTCCTCCAGACGCACCGACTCCGCGTCCCGGGCCGCCTGCTCCACTGCCCTGGCATCCTCGACGGCCTGGGTGGCGGTGTTGGCGGCCTTGATCGCCTCGGCCGCATGGGCGGTGGACTTGTTGGCATAGTCGATGGCCTGGCCCGCGTACTTGACCGCTTCTTCGGCCGCGTCGGCTGCCTTGTCGGCATGCGCGGCTGCGGAGTTGGCGGCGTCGCGGGCGGTGCGCGCGGCGGCCGCGGCCTGGTTGGCGAGGGCTTGTGCGGTGGAGGCGGCGTTGGTGGCGCGGTTCGCGGCGCTGTTCGCGATCGCGGCCTGGCGCTGGGCCTCCGCGGCCTCGGACTGGGCGACGCCCGCCGCGGTGGCCGCCTGCGCCGAGGCGTTGGCGGCGGCGGCCGCGTTGCGGGCGGCGGACGCGGCGGCGGAACCGGCACCGGCCGCCTGTGAGGCCGCGGTGGCCGCGTAGTCCGCAGCCTTGGCCGCCGTACGGGCACGCGCGGCGCCGTTGCGCGCCGCGACGGCGGCGTTCTTCGCCGCGTTGGCCTTGGAAGCGTCCTTGGAGGCGGCGATCGCCGCGTTGTAGGCGTGAGACGCGGCGTTGCCCGCGGTGGCGGCTGCCTGCGAGGCGGCGGTCGCGGCGAACGAGGCGCGGCGCGAGGCCGCGACCGCGGACTGGGAGGCGCCTATGGCATTGCGGGCGGCCTTGGCGGCCCCCTGGGCGGCGCTCGCGGCCTTGCGGGCCGCCGCACCGGACTTCGCCACGTCGCCCTTGGCCGCCTCGGCCTCCGCCGCGGCCTTCTCGGCCGCCTTCTTCGCCTTCTCCGCGGCGGTCTTGGCTCGCTCGGAGGCCTCGACGGCGAGGTCGGTCTCTGCCTGTGCGCGCTTGCCCTCGTGCTCCACGACGGCGACCAGTTCCTCGATCGTCGCGGCTTCCTGGTCGCGGGCGCGCGCGATGTGCTGCCCGGTGCTGAGGAACCACTCCACCTCTTGACGACCGCCGTTGAGTGCGCGGTCCGCGTACTTCTGCACCTCTGGGCCGGCGGACATCAGCATGGCAGAGGTCTCCACCCGCTGGTCCTCCTCGCGGGCGGAGAACCGGCCCTCGGACAGGAAGGCCGCGAGGGCCTGTTCGGTGCTGACGTCCAGGGCCGCGGACGCCTCACGCTTGACCCCCTTGCCGCCGGTGGCCGAGACCGTGGACGTGGCCACCTGCAGGTCTTCCAGCAGGGCGGGTCTGAAGCCGCCGTCGAGGAAGGCGGCCACCGTGCTGTCCCCGCCGTCCAGGGCTGCGGACGCCTCACGCCGCAGTCCCACACCGGATCTGGCGAGATAGGTGGCGACCGCTACGCGATTGTCCTCGGCCGTCACCGTCGGGAGCGTCGTGGTGAGGAACGTCTGGATGTCCGTGTCCGTGCCGTACAGCGCGTACTCCGCGGCGGCCTTGGTCGCCTTGCCGCCCGTCAGCCATGCCTTGACCACCTTCGCCCGTTCGGTGTCCGGCAGTTCGAAGGGGTTGGGCGGTTCGTCCGTCGCCGCTGTCGTGGCGCGGGCCGGCGGGGCCAGAGCCATGGGCGTGGCGGCGGCGGCTGTGACGGCGGCGAGGGTGCCGAGCAGGCGTCGCCGGCTCCAGAACACTGTCTCCATAGGAAGTCTTCCTCCAGGTAAGTGCCGTGTGGCATTCGACGGAAATCAGTCGTGACCCGATCGCCTAGCAATTCATATTTCTTGGGGACCGTCAATTGTTCTGGACAGAGGAAGGTTAAACGGGCACCCGGAGCCCCCTTTGGTCGCCTGCCGAGGCGACGCTCAGCTTTCCCTTGAATTCCTCCCGGATCCCCATCAGGTGGACATTCGCATCATGCGAACTGATCGGTGAATCGATACAGGTTCTCCATATGTGGCAACACAACCTTCCGGAAGCGTGACGGGGGTCACAATCCTTGGGCAATTTGCGTCCGGTTTGAGGTAGTTGAGGGTATGGACAGGTCATCGAGGGACGGATTTCATGGAGCAGTGAGCGGCTCGTAAAAGTGCTCAAAGCTGCCCTTCCTTTGCGTGTCACGGCGAAATGGAGACCCTCGTCGCGCGGTTTGGTCGCCGCGGGTTTCCTCCGGTCTGACGTGTCATCACAGCACCGTCCCCACTTTTATGAAGTGTTCCAGCCGGGAGACGGAACCGACGACAATTGGAGCACGATGAAGGCCCCTGCTGAATCTTCGGAATTCACGGATACAAAGCAGACGAAGAGATTCCTCGTACGTACCCTCGCCGTCGCGACGGCGGCCGGCGCCCTGGCGTGGGCGGCCCTGTCGGGCGCGCTCACCGGCGTCGCTTCCTCCCAGACTCCTGCCACGTCGACAGTCGCCGACGGCGCGCCCGGCTACGCGGTCGAGGACTTCAATTACCCCAACGCGGACAAGATCCTGGCCGAGCGGAACATCGTGCTCAAGCGCGGTGACGGGCACATCACGCTGGTGGACTGCGCCAGCGGCACGGGCTTCATCGAGGTCCTGGCGCGGCGGCACTCCGGCAAGGTGTGCTTCGAGGTTGTGGGCAACTCCGGCTGGCTGACCCTGGAGATCCCTGCGGTCTACTCGATGAAGGGCAACGACTACACCACCGAGGTCGACATGACCGCGGGTGCCGAGGAGAGGTCTTTCGACCTGGACAAGAACACCTGGACTGCGGTCGGTGAGAGCGGTGACGAACAGGGCCGTGAGCACGTGCTCGTGGAAATCCGCTCCGCCAAGTAGCCGTCAGACAGAAGGAACAGAGGACACGGCCTTCATGCACTCCACCAGAGGCATTCGCCTCGCCGCGCTCGGCGCGGCCTCGGCGGCCGGGGGAGTTCGCGGTGTCGCGACGCCCTCCGCCGCCGTGGCGGGGCCCGAGTCCCCGTCCGGCGACACCACTCATGCGTACGCCGCCCAGTTGATCGTCGGCGACCATGACCGCGGCTGTTCCGGCGTTCTGGTCGACGCCGAATGGCTGCTCACCGCGCCCGGCTGCTTCGCCGCGGACCCGAACGCCGGCCTCGACATCCCAGCCGGGCCGCCCGCGCTGGGATTTCAGGAGTCGTCAGCGCTGAGGCAGGCGGTGTCCGCCCGGCAGATCAACACCACGGTGAGAGCATCCACAATTCCGTGGCTTCGGGCGACGGTGAGGTCGTAAGGGGCTCGGGGGCAGGGTGGACTGGACCCAGGAGTCCTGGCATCGGGCGCCCCGAAACAAGGCATTTCCGGTGCACCGCCGAGTCGCTCTCGGGTGCCGTCCCGCCCTCTCGACAGTCCAATTTTCCCAATTGTCCATCAGGGAGTTGAAGAGCATCGTGCACATCAGACCTTCCCGCCGAGCACGGTTCGTCGCGCTACTGGTAGCCGCGACCGCAGGCGGGGCACTCGCCCTCACCGCCCCGGCCCAGGCTGTCATCGGTGACACGGTCGCCGACAACACCTACACCTTCACCGCGCACATCCAGATCGGTGACGGCGACACGAGCCGAGCGTGCACCGGCTCCCTCGTCGACGCCCAGTACGTCCTCACCGCCAGCAGCTGCTTCGCCGCCCCCGGTCAGCCGGCGTTCCCGATAGCCGCCGGCACGCCGACCGAGAAGGCCACGGCGACCATCGGGCGTACGGACCTGACGGGCACCGGTGGGAAGGTCGTCGAGATCACCGAGTTGGTCCCCCGGGCCGACCGGGACCTCGTGATGGCCAAACTCGCCAATCCGGTCACCGACATCGCCCCCGTTGTCCTCGCCACCACCGCGCCCGCCGCCGGTGAGACACTGCGGGCCGTGGGCTACGGCCGTACCGCGGACACCTGGGTGCCCAACCGCCCGCATGCCGGCGCGTTCACCGTGAGCGAGGCCGACGCCACCACCGTCACCCTCACCCGGGACGGCGGCACCATCTGCAAGGGCGACGCCGGCGGGCCCGCACTACGTGAGACGAACGGCAGGACCGAACTCGTCGCCGTGCACAGCGCGTCCTGGCAGGCTGGCTGCCTTGGCTCCGACGAGACGCGCGCCGGCGCTGTGGAAACCCGCCTCGACGACATCACCGAGTGGGTCACGCAGGTCCGCGCCCTGCCCGGTGAGTCCCAGGTCGCTTCCGGTGACTTCAACGGCGACGGCAGGGAAGACGTCGCCGCCTTCTACGACAACGGCACGTCCCCCGAGGGTAAGAACCGGTCGTCGCTGTTCGTCTTCTACAGCACCGCCACCGGCTTCACCGCCCCCAAGAAAGTATGGAGCACGCCCGGTGGCTTCACCTGGGAGCGGAGCAAGGTGACGTCGGGTGACTACGACGGTGACGGCAAGGACGATGTCGCGGTCTTCTACGACGGAGGATCCTCGGACAGCGGCGCCATCTCCTCGCTCTACACCTTCACCAGCACCGGCACCGGCTTCGCCAACCCCCGAAAGACATGGACCACGCCTGGTGGCTTCACCTGGGAGCGGAGCAAGGTGACGTCGGGTGACTACGACGGTGACGGCAAGGACGATGTCGCGGTCTTCTACGACGGAGGATCCTCGGACAGCGGCGCCATCTCCTCGCTCTACACCTTCACCAGCACCGGCACCGCCTTCAACAACCCGCGCAAGACCTGGACCACAACCGGTGGCTTCACCTGGTCCGCCGGCCAGATCACCTCGGGCGACTACGACAAGGACGGCAAGGACGACGTCGCGGTCTTCTACAACGGAGGCAAGTCCGCCGACGGCAAGTTCATCTCCTCGCTGTACACCTTCACCAGCACCGGCGCCGCGTTCAACAACCCGCGCAAGACCTGGACCAGCAGCGGGTCCTTCAATTGGAGCGCCGCCAAACTGACCTCCGGCGACTACAACGGAGATGGCAGGGGCGACATCGGCATCCTCTACAACCGGGGCACCACGGCGGAGGGCGTCCACCAGTCTGCACTCTTCACCTTCATCGGTGACGGCACCGACTTCGCCGCACCCCGCGAGGTCTGGACCAGTACCGGCTCCTTCAACTGGACTGCAAGCCAACCCGTAAGCGGCGACTTCAACAACGATGGCAGGAAGGACATCGGCGTCCTCTACCGAGCCGGCACGACCACCGACGGCCGCCGCGTCGACTCCCTGTTCACCTTCACGAGCACGGGAACCGGCGTTCAAGCGCCCGTCAGGCACTGGAACGGCAGCATCATCTGACTTCCGGGAGCTGTGCGCATCGACACCCCCTGGATCCTCGCCGCCGGCGGCAGCTCCACCGGTGATCGCAGCTGTCCTGTTCGCGGCATCCCGGGACTGGCTGACTATCTACTACCTGCCGCCCTACGCACCCGACCTCAATCCCGTCGAAGGGATCTGGTCCCTCCTGCGGC